>NC_020888.1:1303928-1623571 GCF_000355675.1 Thalassolituus oleivorans MIL-1
GGAGTAATCGTAAGGGTAGTGCCACTCAGCGAAGCGCCTAGGTCGGCGCTCGCAGAATCAAGAGAATAGGTCAGGCTGTCACCATCACCATCGGTGGCGCTTAAGGTAACGGATAGGGTGGCATCTTCATTGAGTGATTTTGCTCCAATCGCTGTGAGCACTGGGGCATTGTTGGGCGCGGGTGTGTATAGCGTCCAGCCTATGTCCGCTAAAAGTTGCGCTGCCAGACCCGCGGTCTCAATAAATTGGGTATAGACAGGTTCCATGATTTCATTCGGAGTAACAGCGGTATCAAAATGGCTAACCGACGATCCAGATTCGTAACTTGAAGGCGCGTACATTTGCATACGACCAGCATTCACACCAGCAGAGTAATTACCGCTTTCGGCATTAACTAAGGCGCCGGTCCAAACCAGATTACCTGTGTTCGTTATCGCGGTTGCACGGTTAGCGGCGACCATATTGGTGAGCATAGTGCTGTTGCTCGCATTCATAAGATTCTTGGTATACGAATCAAATACGTCGACATTGGTACTGCCGTTGAAGAAATAAGCACTGCTTGAGCCATCGCTTTGGAGCAAGGACAAAAACCCCATGCCGTGGAGAAGTTCGTGAATCACTACCGATAGCAGAGAGCTGTCGCCATTGGTTGGATCACCATAGCCGTAATACCAATCGGTGGTGCCTAAGCAATAGCTATTATCGACATCAGAATTAAACTCCGCGTTAATCTCCACGCCCGCCGTTATGTCGGCACCATTGATTTGGTTGTATAGGGCATCGGGGTACACATCGTAAGTGCTACCCGTCCAAATAAATTCGTAATCGGCAGGGCCTGCGCTACCTAAAACGCCACCCGTAGGTGAGCAGGCTAGAGAGTTGAATTGTGCATTCACACTGACATCAATACTGACGTCGTAAGTGGTATTTAGAATATCTGCAGCACGTTGAAAGACGTTTTGTCGTTGTTCACCTAGGGTTGTTCCAGGGTTGCCATCAATCGCAGCAACAACCGTCGTATCGTTAAAACCTTCGCCACCGCCGTCACCATTGACAATCAAAATATCGGCCTGAGCCGAGCATGTTAAAAGCGCGCTGATCAGTAAGGTCGTTTTAATATTCATTGTGCTGGCACCTCAACCTGACCGTGGGGCTGAATTTGACGCTCAACTGTACTCATACTGCCATCGGGATTGATAACTGCCATCGTGACAACTTCCCACTGGCGGCGCGCAGGTAAGCTGAAACCACCTTGACCATTTGGTACTGGTGTCAGCTCGCTGGCCGGAAGGCGGCGCTCATTGATATAGGTTTGCAGATGCTCAGGTAGAGCGCCTGAATCATCATCTAGGTGTGAGTGTTCTTTTTTCGATTGCGCTACTGACGGCTGCTGCGCAGCTATCACTGATGGTGTTTTTGCGCTAGCGGGTGACGATGAAGCCGGATTCACCAATGGCTCCACGGGTGCGCTTTGAATGGCAACAACCGACTTATCCGGCACGGACAGCCAGACCACTGCACTGATGGCGGCAGCCGCAGCGAGTAAAGGAAACAGGGGGCGCAAGTTCAAGGTAAACTCCGAAGACGGATAGCAATACCTTTAGCCTAGACCTCGCTCAAAGGTACACCAGCGTCATCCAGTAATTTTGCGTTACCGTTTGCAGTTATTGGGGTAACAATCGGTGACTTTCTGACACTTTTCGCGACGTCATCGTGGTTACACAAAATATTCATAACCGTACGCGTTGACGTACTCCTGTGCTTTATAAGAATTTAGCGGCATGGCAAAAGACTGTATGGCTAAACAGATGATCTAGCTAAAACTGAAAAATCGTGCGCGTTTAGCCGCCAACCCAACTTTTAGCGTGCGCGTTTTGTTTTTCTTGCATTGAAAATACGCGGGTGAATCAATTAGTTACACCAGTTGCTCAAGTGATAACGCGCAAATTGTAAAGACGACTTGGTGTGTAAACGCGCATGCGCGTTTACACACCGGTCAATTAGGTCAGAAGTGCTACTTTCCATTGCTAAAACAGCAGGTTAGACTCGGGACATCGAAGGGAAGCGAAGCGTCAAAACGCGCATGCGCATGAATAAACTGTTAGCTTCAAGGTGAAATAATGATAGATAGTAGCATTAGGGAAGACATATTAAGTCGCCTTGAAAAGACTGAAGAGAAATACGACGTTAAGATTCTCATGGCTATCGAGTCAGGAAGTCGAGCGTGGGGGTTTGCTTCGCCTAATAGTGATTATGATGTCCGCTTTATATATGCAAATAAGCCCGATTGGTATCTGGCAGTCGATTTGGAAGATAAGCGAGATGTGATTGAGTATCCGATAGTTGATGATATTGATTTAAATGGATGGGATGTAAGAAAGGCTTTAAAGTTATTCTGGAAATCAAATCCTGCATTTGTAGAGTGGATACAATCCCCTATATCTTATATTGACGATGGTGATTTTCGTCATGAATCATTGAAGCTCTTGCCAGAAATATACTCTGCTGAAAAGGGTATATATCACTACCGAAGTATGGCGAAGACTAATTATCGTGGTTATCTAAGAGAGGATATGGTTCCGCTAAAAAAGTATTTCTATGTTTTGCGGCCATTGTTCTCCATTCAATGGCTTGAAAGTTACGGTACAGCAGCACCGATAGAATTTGATAGGGTGTTATCACTAGTAACAGACAATGAGCTACTTGATACGATACATGCGCTTTTGGAGCGTAAAAAGGTAAGTGAAGAAAAGATGCTGGCACCGGCAATACCGGTTTTGAATCGGTATATCGAAAAACAGCTCGAAAGATTGGAAGATATAAAACTTCCTAAATCGGATAGAAGCTTTGAAATGGCCCAGCTGAATGAGCTTTTCCACAAAGTTTTGGGGAAATAAGCTAACAAGTGTATGCACAGGAAGCCAACTACGCGCCGCAAATTGTGGTGCGCTTTGCGCACTTTACCACAATTGGCTCTGCTACGTTGTCTCCTGTGATACAGGCGTTAAGCGAGTCACTATGAAAGTCATAGCTTTAATCGTAATTTTATTTTCAGTATCCGTTTTCGCCTTCGCGGAAGGAGGGTCATGCTGGGTTGAATATTCCTATAGTGGTGATACTAATGGCCCTGGCGGACATGGTGACTCAAGCTCAATTAAAAATGCTAACGAAGTATTCATATATAGGCTATGTAAAAACCAATGCTATTCTGAACTTCCAGAGTATAAAAATATAGATGGTATTAAGTCCTGTAAAATTGACGGTGTTGATATTGAAGATTCGCCTTATAAAGAGATATACATTAAAAATAAAAGTAATATTTGTCATGTGCAAGTGGTGGGGAAGTATTTGCACAATATCTACTTGGTTGAAAATGAAGAGCAGTGTCAGTATAAAATGAAAGAATTTATGTGGTGCAAAAAAGGCGCGAAATGCACTTACACATTAGGCCAATGGTAGCGCTTAACAAGGCGCTGTACCGGACTCCGAAAAATCGTCATCTTTTTTGCAAAAGCGCAAAAAAGCTACCAAGTTTACTCTGCCGGTAAGCGCGGCGTTATGGATGCAAAATGTATAGATTATTAACAATAGTTTTAATGCTACTTTCAGGTTTCTCTGTAGCAGGTGACCTTACGATTCAAATTAGTTCTGTAAGCTGTATTGGAGTAGATGAGCATGCTCGCTATAAATATAGAGTGGGTTTTATTGTTCAAAATACTGGGAAAAAAGAACTCACGATCATCAGCAAATCAAATCGAATTTCAAGCCTAGACTCTGAAGTGCCTGAGTTAGTATTTGGACATGGTGAAATGAAGGCCGATGGTATTCTAATTATCCCTCCTAGAGACGAACTTGGTTTAGTTATCCTTCATCCTGATGACGGTGCTCAAATATTTGATATTTACAAATCTAAGAAGCCTCTTCCAGAAAAAGTTATTGTTGGTTATCAAGGAACGGGGATTAATAATGGAAGGTATGGTAACTGGGAGGGGTTGATTAAAAGCCCTCCCACTAAAGTAACAACTACCAAGCTGTGTAATCCATAACAAAAGCATGTTGCATAAAACCACTGCGTGGTTTGGACGGTTTATCCGCTCGTACCTCGCTACAAAAGCGCCGCAAATGCTAGGCGTTAAATTTTTCAATATCGGATGTCATATACATGGATGAGACCAAGCAATTCAAATGTCTTACTGACTTGAGGGAAATAATAAGCGAGCTGGATGGGTTTTATGCAAGACCCAGCGTCCGTGGGCAGCATCCAACCCTGTACCCTGAAGTTTCTGACGGGCGATATCGCACTGTGTGCGGCGTTCGTGTCTGCGACTACACATTATCTGAAGATGGTCAGTGGGTTCTCCCTGATGATCAGATGGGGTTGTCATTTTCTTCAAGCTGGCAGCATCTTAAAAGTGCGCATAAAATGGTCTCTCGTGGTGCAGGTAAGGATGTTGATGTATTTTGGGTGTTATCTCGCGCCGACATCCCAAAAGGTATGTCATTTCAACCAGATAGACGGGCTTCGAAATCTGCAAAAGGCCATTATTTATTAACGGTAAATGAGAGGATGAAAATTAGTTCTCTCGTAGAAAAACTCAAATGGATAGCCGACAGGATGTCCGTTATTAAAAATGCGGGAGATGCGTTGTGATTTTGACTGTTAGATATTCCCATGTTCGTGATCTCGTTTTTTATTATGCAAATCAGCTATCTGATCAAAGAGTCCTAGATGTACTTGAAGACGGATTGAAATCTGAAGATGATGCAAAACACTTTAGCTACTTTATTTGGAAAATGATCGATAAAATGGCTGAAGATAGAGAAAACGGTGTTGAGGTTTTAGGCGGGAAGGATAATACGTCAATGTTGCCGGATGTTTCTTATGAATTAGATGTCTTGATGTCAGATAGCGGATATAGCCAAATCTGGGAAGAGATCTCGGACGAAGCCTAAATTTAACAAACCGCTGAAATACGTTACGGCCACAAAAAGCCTGGCCTTCACTAGGACTCGCTTCGCTCGCCTTCTAGCGGGGCGTTATGCATCAAAACGATAATGAACGTAACTTATAGTCTAAGCGATAAAAACATAGAAGAATTGCACAGCCTCTATCAAGAAGAGTGGTGGACCAAAGGCCGCACACTTCAAGAAACAAGAAGTTGTGTCAAGGGCTCACAGATAAACATCGGTGTTTTAACTGATGAAAAAACTCTCATAGCTTACGCTCGGGTGCTGACAGACTTTACTTTTAAAGCGCTAATCTTTGACATCATTGTTTCTGAAAATCAAAGAAGAAATGGGCTGGGGGATAAATTGATAGAGTTAATAAAGGCTCATAAAAAGCTAGCCTCGGTCAAAAGTTTTGAACTATATTGTCTTCCAGAAATGTTCACATTTTATGAAAGACATGGCTTTTCTGCTGAAGTTGGCGACATTAAACTAATGAGGCAATCAAATGCATAACAAGCACATTAAAAATCGCCCACAAAAAGCGTGGGCTGGACTCGCTAACGCTCGCCTTTTATGTGTGCGTTAGCCATATTGGGAAATTGACATCGTGCATCAATATCTAGAGTCAACGAAATACATAGACTGGAAGACGCCAGAGGTGCTGACTAGGGCGAAGTCACTAGCCGCCGGCGCTGACTGTCCCGAGCTGGTTGCAGAGAAGTGCTTTGTATTCGTCCGAGACCAAATCAAGCATAGTTGGGATCACGAGTGTGATCCTGTGACATGTAAGGCATCCGACGTGTTGAAACACGGAACAGGTTACTGTTACGCGAAGAGCCACTTGCTGGCAGCATTGCTACGAGCAAATGGAATACCGGCAGGTCTGTGCTATCAACGGTTAACCATCAGTGATGATGGTGATGGGCCACCTTATTGTCTGCATGGCTTGAACGCTTTGTATCTTAAAGAACACGGGTGGTATCGAGTTGATGCTAGAGGAAATAAGGAGGGCGTCTCGGCTGATTTCTGTCCCCCGACTGAGCACTTGGCATTTCCGATAGTCACTGCGGGAGAAGCTGATCTGCCTGAAATATGGGCAGAGCCAATAACGCCTGTTCTTGACGTGCTTCTATCAAAAAATACCTATCGCGAGGTGGCAGATAATCTGCCGGATATTCAGCTAAATACGGCTAACAAAGCAATGCACGCGACAAGCGCGTGATTGCGGCGTTAGCAGCAAAAATACATGTACCATATGTTGTGCATATAAAATAACTGAGTTATAGTTGTTCAATAAATTGTACATGTAGGTGGTTTATGAGAGTTGTATCTTTTACTGAAGCAAGAAATGGATTAAAAGCTGTTTTAGACTCTGTCGTTAATGATGCAGACACCACGGTTATAACGCGTCGAGATTCAGAAGATGCGGTTGTAATGTCATTAGATTATTACAATAGTTTGATGGAAACAGTTCATTTATTAAAGTCTCCTGCAAATGCAGAACATTTAAACAAATCAATAGCTCAATATAAAAGTGGTAAAACTACGCAAAGAGATATAGTCGATGAGTAGTAGGCTTCTTTGTTGGACCGATGAAGCTTGGAATGATTACGTTTACTGGCAAGGTCAGGACAAAAAGACATTAAAGCGTATAAACAAATTAATCAGTGACACTAAGCGTTCACCATTTGAGGGTATTGGCAAGCCTGAGTCTCTTAAAGAAAATTTGTCAGGTTTCTGGTCACGCCGAATTGATGACACCAATCGTTTAGTTTATGCCGTTGATGATAAAACGCTAACCATAATATCGTGCAGGTATCATTACTAATGTGCATGCACCAAATAAAACTGCTAACAAGGCGCTCTACCGGATTGATCTTCCCCCGATTTAACGGACACCAACATCTAACAGATAAGGTGTCCAATGCCCAAATACACAAAGCCCAGAAAAACATGGCAATACTCAAATGAATTCAAAGTTAAAGCCGTTCAGTTAAGTTTGATTGAAGGTGTTCAGGTTAAAGAAGTTGCCGTCACTCTCGACATACATCCATTTATGCTGTCACGATGGCGAAAAGAATATCGTGAAGGCAAGATCGTGGCAGACAAACGTAAAAAAGTAACTGAAGTATCTTCTAAGCAAGCCAAAGAACTCTCGAAAGTTAAGCGATTAGAAGCTGAAAATCGCAAGCTGAAGCAAGAGGTCGACCTACTAAAAAAGTGGCAACGGTTTCTTGCGGAGGAACATCAGCAAGGTATCGATTCATCGAAAGATTCGGACTAGATCTTGGTATCAAATCCTTGTGCTTTTGGCTCGGTGTTTCTCGCAGTGGTTATTACGATTGGCGTAACCGCAAAGACTCTAATCGTACCAGTGAAGACGCCATGCTAAAGATTGAAATCCAGAAAGTGTATGACAAGGTCGAAGGGCGCTATGGTAGCCCTAGAGTTTGGAAAACACTACAAAACCAAGGATTCTCCGTTAGCAGGAAGCGTGTAGCGCGCTTGATGCAAGAGATGGGCTTAATCGCGCGCGTTACTCGAGTAACCTACCGAGCACCCGGCATGAGGCGTTTCCTTGCCTCGGGTGAAAACCTGAGATCTGATGGTGCGGTGCCTGAAGCAAAGAACAAAGTATGGGTTGCGGATGTGACGTATCTCAAAGTAAAGAAGCAGTGGCATTACTTGTCAGCGGTCATGGATCTTCACTCACGGCGCATTGTTGGTTGGAGCTTAGATACGAAAAGAACGACGGAAGTAACCAAAAGAACATTGGCAACTGCCATAAAGAAAAGAAAGCCAGAGAAGGGACTTATGCTGCATACGGATCGAGGTGTCGAGTACAGAGGAGCCGAATACCAAAAGGATCTTAAACGGCATGGCATCTTACATAGTTTGAGCCGCCCAGGTAAATGTACTGACAATGCTCATATGGAATCATTCTTTCATACATTGAAAGCAGAATTAATGATCTTCCCCCGCTTTAACGGACATCAGTAGTACTAAATACTAATAGGAAGGTCATGATAAGAATAAATCGGCTCTAATTTGGGGCCGATTTAATCAGCCCTTACACCTTGGAGTGTCTATATATTTCCACAGTCTGATATTCAGAGGATCTCCACTTACTGCATTCGGTTTAAGCATTAAAGGCCAGCATTTTTACCGAAACCCCAATCGTCATAACCACCATCACAATTTTGATCAGCATCTTGCCATTGTTAACTACGAGACGTGCGCCAATGGCACCCCCGATGATTTGCCCAAAAAACATGGCAATACCCACTTCCCATATAATTGAGCCGGACATAATGAAGTAAATTAACGCCGCCACGTTACTGCAAAAATTCAACAGCTTGGCGTAGGCTGTGGCTTTGATTAAGTTGTAGCCCAGCAGCAAGGTAAAAGAAATCGCGAAAAAAGCACCCGTGCCTGGGCCGAAGAAACCGTCGTAAAAACCAATCACCGATGCGACAAATAGGCTATAAGCCATTCCCGAAATCAGATGCTTTCGGTCTAATTCGCCAAGGTTGGGCGAGAATAAAAAGTACAAAGAAAAACCAATTAGTAAAAACGGAATAATGACGGCGAGAAAACTGCTGTCGATTCGAGTGAGCAACATGCTCCCCAAAAACGAACCGACAAAACTACTGGCAATCATCAGTTTGGCACTGTTCAGATCAATGTGCCCCTTGCGCACAAAGTGAAGCGTTGAGGCCATTGAACCACCTACAGCACCCACTTTATTTGAGGCTATCGCCTGAGCAGGCGGGACGCCACACATTAACAATGCTGGGATGGTGATTAATCCGCCGCCGCCCGCAATGGCATCAATACAACCTGCAATCACGGCGGCGAAGAAGAAGAGTGTCAGTAACTCGATTGAAAATGCCATGGCTTGTTCCTGTTAAATAGAGCCAGTGTTCGTCGGTATAACGAAATAATACGCCGCTATGACTTGCTACGCGCTTTGGTATAACGCGTGGCTTCGGCGCTGAGCGGATCTTCTGGCCATGGATGGCGGGGATAGCGCCCGCGCATGTCTTTGCGTACATCGGCATAGGAGTTGCGCCAAAAATGCGGTAAATCTTGGGTAACTTGTAACGGTCGGCGGGCCGGTGATAGCAGGTGAATCATCAGGGCGATTTGCCCATTTAATACGGTTGGTTGGCCTTCGTAGCCGAACATTTCTTGCAGTTTTACCGCCAGAATAGGGATGTCGGCACTGTAGTCGATGGCGATATTAGAGCCGCTCGGTACTTGAATGTGCGTTGGTAATAACCGATTCAGCGTTTGCTGCTGTTCCCAGCTGAGCAGACTCAACAAGGCATCCATCACGTTCACTTTAGCTAAATCACGCACATGCCGTGCTTGATTTAAAAAGGGCATGAGCCAGTCGTTAATATTAGCGCTTAGGGCTGTGTCACTAACGTCGGGCCACTCATTTTTATCCTTGTTATACCGGTGCAATAGGGCTAATCGTTGGCGTAAATTAAGCGCGTTATCGGTCCAGTGAAGGTCGTTTAATGGTGAGTTTTTACTATTGTTAAAATACGAGCGCCAAGCATTTTGCCAATCGTCGGCATTTAAATTGGTCAGGCGTTTGGCGCTGAATACCAAAGCCCCAAGGCGTTGCTGTTCTTCGGCTAATAGTTGGCCATTGTCTTGCCAGCTAACTTCGATATGGCGGTTAAATAATTGCGGATAAGCTTCTACTAATAAGGCAATGCTGTGCGAACTGAGCGGGGCGGCTAAGCGAATTTTATTGGGCGAGCCGCCAGCAAGATCGGCAATGGCCAGCCACTCGTATTTATCCAGCGTGGAGTCTTGTAGTAATTCGGCACCAATACCACGGCTAAGTTGATAGCGGCTTTGAGTGCCGCCTGAGCCGCGGCGTTTTGCGATTCGGTCTGGCCATGCACAGGCAATCACAAAACCGACATCGAGCGTTGCACTATCGGCTTGCTTGGTGAGTTGGCTATACCAGCGTTTCGCCAATGGTTGGATTCTGCTGTTCCAACTCGGGTGTTGCTTGGCGCGCAGTAACGCTAATTCGATATCATCCTGCTGTCGAATTATGCCCGGTTCTTGCAATAGGGCGACTAATTCGCACGCGGATTTTGCCATGCCTAATTCGGCGGCTTTCCATAGGGCATTTGCCCAACGTGGTTCTAATCCCAACTGAGCGCAGCGGCGGCCATGCTCGGTGAGTTGTTGCTCGGCGGTTAAGCCAAGCTGGCTGAGTAAATCGTGTGCTTGTTGTAAATGCGCGGCTGGCGGCGGTGTCAGCCATAACAGTTCGTCGGCAGCAGCGCCCCATTGCAGTAATTCCAATTGCAACGGCGCTAGGTCGCTAGCGGCGATTTCTGCTTGAATATGGGCTTTGCGACCTTGGTGATCTTGTTCGCTCCATAAGCGATAACACAAGCCCGGCGCTTGGCGTCCGGCGCGGCCTTCACGCTGAGTCGCTGAGGCTTTGGAAATACCTTGGGTGGTTAATTCACTCACGCCATTGCCGGGGCTAAACACCATGCGTCGTTCTAAACCCGAGTCGATAACAATACTGACGCCATCAATGGTGAGGGAGCTTTCGGCGATATTGGTGGCAAGAATGATTTTACGGAATTCATCTGACGGGCGAATCGCAGCTTTCTGTTCGGCGTCGGATAGCTGCCCATGCAAAGGCATAGCGCGAATATTGGCCGGCAACGTTTCTTCTAACAGGCGTTGTACACGTTGGATATCACCTTGGCCGGGTAGGAATACTAGCAGGTCGCCTTGTAGGTGATCGTCTTGTACTAAAGCTTCGTTAATCACGCGAACCATGTGTTGCGGTAAGCGCTCGTTGGCATCGCGGCGGCTGCGATAGTGAGTCGTTACTGGGTAGCTGCGGCCTTCGCTGCGAATCGTCGGAGCCTTGAGAGCAGAAGCCAAAGCGGATTCGTCTAAGGTGGCCGACATAACCAGAATGCGTAAATCTGGACGCAATACCTGTTGGCACTGGTGGCACAAGGCTAGTGCCAGATCGGACGCCATGTGGCGTTCGTGAAATTCATCGAAGATAACTAAACCCACCCCCGTCAGCTCAGGATCATCCTGCAACATACGCGTTAAGATGCCTTCGGTAACCACTTCGATTCGCGTGCTGGCTGAAATTTTGTTTTCCAATCGTATGCGATAGCCGACGGTCTGCCCGACTGCCTCGTTCAGCGCTTGAGCCATATAGGTCGCGGCATTGCGTGCGGCGATGCGACGCGGTTCTAGCATGATAATTCGTTGTCCTGCTAGCCAATCTGCATCTAGCAAGGCTAAAGGCACACGGGTGGTTTTGCCGGCACCTGGGGCAGCACTGAGTAAAACCGCTATATTAGTTGCTAGAGCAGAGGCTATGTCGGCAATAACGTCATCAATGGGCAAGACAAGAGTCATAGGAAGGTGTAGGGCTATACCAACGAAAGAGTGCAATGTTAGCATGACTCAGCGCGTTAAACGGATACTGACCAAAGCCCTTACCTATTACTCAATGGTGTGTCGGGCTAGGAGAACGTAATGAGCGATACCAATGTGATTGATTTCGACAAAGCGAGTGATAAGCACCGCAGCGAACGTGAACATAAAAAGAAAGAAGAAAAGGTCGATGAGTTACGTCAGCGCTTCGCTAACGTACTGCCTGATCGAGTGCGTCCAGTAAAAGATTATTTAAAGAAAAAGCGTGATAAGAAAAAGCGCTAAAGCGTAATGCCCATCTGTGAAGGTGATAGCGTTACCATTTGTTACTGTTAACAAACGAAGGAACCGCTTGTGGATACGTCGAGTTTGCTGTGGGGAGTTGTGTTTGGCTCTTTTGGTTTTGGTTACTTTCTCTACGGCAAAAAGCAAAAGGCGCCAGTGCCATTAGCGTGTGGTATCGCCTTAATGGTGTATCCCTATTTTGTTGCTGATGTAACTTGGCTCGTTGCTATTGGTGCGGCTTTGATCGTGTTACCTTACTTTATTCGTTCGTGATGGCTTTTCTGCCGCTTTACACGTTTTCGCATTCATTTTTTAAGAAGATTTAGTCCTTTATGTCTCTAATGTCTGGTCGACTTAGTTCGGTGCTAACTGCTAGCGCTATGCTCGTTGTCGTGGTTCTTATTATGGCCAATATATTGCCATGGACGGCGGCAGCGGATATCGCCAATACCGGTAAAGATTACAATCTGTTTGATTTGCTAAAAGCCGAAGTGGTGCAAATTAAAGATGTATTTAAAGGCGTTGTAGAGGCTTGGCTCGGGCTATTGCAAAAAGATATTACCGAGCGTCAACGTTATGACTTGGTTATGCAGTCTGGTTTGCCTTTGTTGCTTATTATTCCTCTGCGCTGGATGGCAAAGTGGTTTGCTGGTGTTGTATCGCGTACCTTAGTTTCTACTCATAACCAAGTCATTAGTAAAGGTATCAAACATCAAGGTGTTCGAGCTTTAGCACGCTTATTACTTGGTATGGCGCCTTTACTTCCTTGGATTGTGTTACTGATTTTTAGCTCTTTATTTTTTAGTGAGCAGTCAGAACCTAATTTGGGCGGTAGCCTACTGGTGATCTTTCAGGTCTATATGCTCTATGTGGTGGTGAGTCTTGCTGCCGAGTGGTTTTTGTTAAGTATTTGCCAAGGTGCTGGTTCGTTTTTAACCGCTGATAGCACTGCTAAACTCGAACAACGTACTGAAATGGCCGCTAAGTGGCTATTGCTTCCGTGGGCTGCCATTGCCTTAGCTTTGCACTTACTTGGTAAGTCGTTAATTGCGCACTTAATTGAAACCGCAGTATGGATGTTTAGCTGGGGTGTTGTGAGTTATCTTTTGCATTTTTATCGACTGGAATTGATGCTCAATTTGAAGCGCTTATTTCCGGCAAGTGTCGATCCAATTTTAGATAAAGTAAAAGAAAGCTGGGCATTTGTATTGGTATTGCCACTGCTAATACCATTGCTTCTGCTAATGTTTGTGCGCGTGTTTTTCACTCAATTGCTGGCCGATTTCGCTTGGTATCAGAGTTTAAGTGCGCGTTGGTTTCGTATTAAAACGAAAGCGGCAGGTGAGGCGGATGAAGACGAAGTTGCCGTTGATGTGATCTGTGAGGACTATCAGCGCTGGTTTAGCACAGAGAAAGATAGCGAACTAAAACTGCCGATTATTGATACCGGATTGAGTGCCGCAATCCGTAAAGACTTTGATGCGTGGAATGCTGAGCGCTCTGAAGATAATGTCATTTTAATTACTGGTGAACGGGGCATTGGTAAGAGTTCTGCCTTGATTCGTTTTACCAATGGTGTTGCTCAAGATGACCCTGAAATTATTATTAAACGAATCGACGTACCGCCGAAAACGACCAGCCAAGACGCTATTTATCAGTTGTTAGGGAATGCTCTAGAAATAGATATGAGTGAAGGTCCCAAAGCCTTAGTGCGTCATGATGCTGAGATGGTACCCACCATAGTGATTTTAAATAAGGCGGAAAATCTGTTCTTAGCCGAAGTCGGGTACTTGCAAGGGTGGCGAACGCTATTAGGCCTAACCAACACTAAACTCAATAATGTGTATTGGCTAATTACCATCAATAATCAGAGTTGGGCTTATCTGTGCAATGTATTTGGCCGCGAATACCAAATGCGCAATGTTATTCGCGTTAAGCGTTGGACCCAAACGGAAATCCGCTCTTTGATCTTGTCGCGTAATCAGTTAAGCGGCTATCGCTTACAGTACGATGACGTTTTAATTGATACTCGCTCCCCCGTTGCTGGAACCTTACGCAACGCCGAGCAACGTTACTTCAGCTTGCTTTGGGATGGTTGTCGTGGGTTACCAATGGCGGCATTAGAGCTATGGCAGGGTTCCGTTAAAACTAAAGGTAAAAACGTTGTTGCGAGTATTCCTCAACTCCCGAGTAGCTCACGAATAGAGCAATTCGGACCTAAGCTTATGTTCGTTTTTGCAGCCATTGTGACCCACGAAAACCTCACGACGGAGGAGTTAGTGAAGGTGACTAACATGCAGGAAAACGTGATTCGCTTTGCCTTGAAGTCGGCTCTCGATGCTGAAGTTATCGTGCGCGGTAGTGATGGCCGCTATCGTATTACCACGCTTTGGTATCATACCGTTGTTAGCTCATTGAATAGGAAGAACATGCTCCATGAATGATACCAATGGGTTAGTTAGCGGCATTCTTAGCGTTGCCGATGTTTTTAATATCTACGCGATATTATTACTGATATTAGGCGGCTTTTTTATTTGGGCTTTAACCGTCGCGCTGAATAACGGCAGTAAGCGCTTGATGGAGAAAATTCCAGCACGGCGTTTTTTGATTTTACAAATATCGACGCTAACAACTTTTGCGCTCTATATTTTTGGCACGATAGGTTTGGTTGTCGGTGTGTTACAGCCACCACAAGAGCTGCTCTTCGCTGCAGCCGGTTCCATCGCGGTAGCTTTGGGTTTTGCGTTGAAGGACGTTGTGGCCTCGCTAGTGGCCGGTATTCTTTTATTGTTTGATCGTCCATTCCGAGTAGGCGACCGAGTAAGCTTTGGCGACACCTATGGTGAGATAGTATCCATTGGTCTACGTACTGTGCGCTTGGTGACGCTCGATGATAATTTGGTCACGATTCCTAATTCCCGTTTTATTACCGATGTTGTGTCATCAGGCAATGCTGGCGAGTTAGATATGATGGTGGTTACGGATTTTAACCTCGCATTAGATGCTGATTTAGCAACGGCGCAAACGTTAATTGAAGAGGTGGTGGTCACAAGTCGCTACGCCTATTTAAAGAAGCCCGTGAGTTTTACTCTAGAAGAAATCGAGGTTGCGCATACCTTAGCTATTCGTTTGCGTACCAAGGCGTATGTTTTAGATGTGCGTTACGAAAAGGCGTTTCAGAGTGATATTGTTTTGCGTGGTACAGCTTTACTACAGAAACACAGCATTGCGCGACCTAAGCCTGTGCTGAGTTGAGAACAAGATAATAAGTGAATACGGAATATAGGGAGATAGACGATGACTGATGCTATGAATGACAGCCAAACTTGCGCCATTAATCACGAACTCGTACTAGAGCGCCTGATTGATGCACCACCGACCGCGATATATCGCGCTTGGACGGAGCCAGCATTATTGATGCAGTGGTTTTGCCCTAAGCCATGGAGTGTCGCTTCTGCAGAGCTAGATGTTCGTCCGGGCGGTGCGCAAACGATTGTAATGCGCAGTCCAGAGGGGCAAGAGTTTCCAAATACAGGGATGTATTTAGAAGTCGTCGAGAATGAACGTATAGTTTGGACCGATGCGTATATCGGTGATTGGCAGCCATCTGCTAAGGCCTTTATGACGGGAATCATCACGTTAACGCCAGAGGGCGAAAAAACGCTCTATAGAGCGGTTGTTCGTCACTGGTCAGACGAAGACAAAAAATCGCATGAGAATATGGGGTTTCACGAAGGCTGGGGCAAGGCGACGGATCAATTAGAGGCGTTGGTGGCCACGCTGAAGTAAGCATTTCGTGCTATTATGCGCCAATATCATTGTTGGTCATTATCGTGAAATCAAAACCTCCTCATTCTGCTTCTACCGATACAGACGCTGATTTGCCTAGCGCTTCAGCGTCTGTCGAAAGCCCTTCGGCTACGTTTAATCCTTGGGCTGCGGCGGCGGCCAAGCATAAGGATTCAGACTCGCAGAGCGAAGAGCCGTCGAGCTCTGAATCAAGCCCCACATCGTCGCCGCAATCCTCATTAAAGCCGCAAGCCAGTTCTGTTCCGAAATCGGAACGAGTAAACAAAGCTCGAGGCGAAGGGGAGAAGCCGGTTAATCGTGCTAAGCCCGCTTACAAAGAGCGTTCAGCTAGTTCTGATCGTGCGGCAAGATCGATGGGTGAGCGCGGTGCTAAACCGTCAGGTAAACGCTCAGCGGACGGTAAATGGGTGTTTGAGAAAAAATCCGATAAATCACCTTATGCTTCTTCGACCAAGCCAATCGGCTTGCATCCTCGCAATCCGCATTCTGGTCGATATGATATGACCTTGCTGGTTGAGGTTTTGCCCGATCTCGCTGATTTCTTACAGCTAAACCCGAGCGGTGAGCAGACCATCGACTTTAGTAATAATGCCGCGGTGCTGTGTTTAAATACGGCTTTATTGCAGCATTACTACAAGGTTGAAGACTGGAGTATTCCTAAAGGGTATTTGTGTCCGCCCATTCCTGGCCGTGCCGATTATATTCATTACTTGGCGGATTTACTGGCTGAGCATGATGTTAGTAAGCTCAGCACTAATGAGCCGCCGCGTATTTTAGATATAGGTACGGGCGCGAACTTAATCTATCCGATTATCGGTACGCATGCTTATGGCTGGCAATTTACGGGTACAGAAACTGACGGAACCGCTGTGCGCAATGCACACGCTATTGTTGAAGCCAATCCTAGTTTAAGTAAAACCGAAATATTGATGCAGCGTAATTCTGAATTTCTGTTCAAAAATATGATTCGCAGCGGCGATTATTTTGAAGCCACTATGTGTAACCCACCATTTTTCTCTTCCCAGCGCGAAGCCGAAAACCAAGCGGCGCGTAAATGGAAAAATTTAAAAGGTGAAAAAGGATCGGTTACGCGGAACTTTGGTGGTAAGTCGAATGAATTGTGGTGCGAAGGCGGAGAGCTGGCTTTCTTAAAACGCATGATGCGAGAAAGCGTCAATTATGCTGATCAAGTGGGATGGTTTACTAGCCTTGTATCTGATGGTGATCATTTGCCGCTATTCAAAAAAGTTTTGCAGCAGCAAGGGGCTAAACAAATCGAAATTACCCCTATGGCCCAAGGCCAAAAGGTGAGTCGTTTTATTGCTTGGCGTTATTAACTTTAATAATCACTAGATCAAGCCTGCTTAATTGCAGGCTTGATATATGTATTGATTATTTAGCCATCGGCATTTTCGAATTACGCATTTTATGTGCTGAAAATTCCTCAGCATCTAAGTAGCCGTTGCCATCTACATCCATTGCTGCGAATGGTTCAGCATTGGCCATTCCCATCATAGGACGACCTTCGGCAGCACGGGCTGTCATCCGTTTTGCTCGGGCTTCATTGAATTCCAGTTCGGTTATTTGGCCATTGCCATCGAGATCAAAATCCTCGAAGTTAGGCATCATTCTTCCCATCATACCGGGCATGTTAGCCGCAGGTGTTGGGGCTTGCTGAGTATCTGTTTCGGCGAAAATCGCAGAGGATAGGGGCAATAATAAAGCAGCTAGTATGAGTGATTTCATTGGGGAGACTCCTATGTGTCTTACTCAGTGTTGCACTCATCTGTAATTAAACCTTGATGCTGGTCAACGAAAACTGTTACAGGCGTTATTAGGTGATTTTCAGGGGGCAGACGTAAATTTGGTATACTGCCGCCAATCATCCTCTCGAGGGGAGCTATTAGAGTGAATTCCAGAAGTGAATAATCGTTATGTTGCCATTGGCTTGGTTAATCCAAAAAGCCCTACCAATATCGGTGGCGTGATGCGCGCCGCTGGGTGCTACAAAGCCGATGCTGTTTTTTACAGCGGTGAGCGTGCCAATCGCGCCATGCGCTTTCAAACGGATACTAAAGACGTGGTGCAGCGTATTGCGTTAACGGCAGTGGATGATCTACTAGAGTGTATTCCAACGGATGCAGATGTGGTGTGCGTCGAACTGGTAGAAGGCGCAATATCGTTACCGCAGTTTAATCATCCGGCTAATGCGTTTTATGTATTCGGCCCAGAAGATGGCACCATACCGCAAGAGATTGTTGATCGTGCGCACAGCGTTGTTTATGTACCGACCATCGGCTGTATGAATTTAGCGGCTACGGTCAACGTGCTGCTCTATGATCGCTGCGCTAAATTAGGATTTTCGGCGGATGGTGATGAATTAATTCGTCAGAGTCGAGATACGAATAATCGAGTGAAGGTTCGCTAGCGACTACTCTTTGTTCTGCCTCTTTTTTAATTGATAGGCTTCGAGTGCTTTAAACACATCGCGCCAACTCAATATTCCAGCCACGCTTCCATCAATGTTTAATATTGGAATGCAGGATACGTTGTATTCGTTGAAAACGTGTATCGCTTCGTGCACATCGGCATCCGGAGAAAGGGTAATGGGCTTGCGCGTCATTATTTGATGAACTTTTTTATTCAGCGAAGCCACATCGCGTAGCGTTTCCGTAATAGTACCTACATTAGGGCTAACGGATTTCAATAAGTCTCGATCCGACACTACGCCCCAGAGCTTACCCGATTGAATAACCAGCAAGTGATGAAACTTAGTTCGCTCGAAAATGGCTTTTACCTTATGCAGTGGGTCATCTAAACCGACATGCACAACGTTGGCTGACATCATCTTACCGACCTTCATAACTTACTCCGCAGGATATGTGTTCCTAGTAGTAAATGTAGTGCTGGTTTGGGCTCAGAGCCAATTTACGAGTATAAAAAAACCGGCTAAGAAGCCGGTTTTTTATTGAGCAATCAAAGCATTAGCGTTGCAAGATTATGCACCAACTAATGACTGACCACAGATACGAACGACGTTACCAGTCACACCGCTAGAAGCAGGGTTACCGAAGAAGGCAATGGTTTCTGCTACATCAACTGGCTTACCGCCTTGTGACAGAGAGTTCAAACGACGGCCTACTTCACGAGTCATGAAAGGAATCGCATCGGTCATTTGAGTTTCGATGAAACCAGGTGCAACGGCGTTGATAGTGATGTTCTTTTTGGCTAATTCGTCAGCCATATATTGAACATAACCAATTACACCTGCTTTTGATGCTGCGTAGTTAGTTTGACCAACCTGACCAGCAATACCGTTCATAGACGATACGCAGATGATGCTGCCGCCATCGTTGATCGTGCCATCAGCAAACAACTGGTTGTTGATGTGCTCTTCAGCAGAAAGGTTGATCGCGATGGTCATTGACCACCAATGTTCAGGCATATTTGCCAGCGTCTTATCACGAGTTACACCCGCGTTATGAACAATGATGTCGCCGCCGCCCATTTCTTTTAGTTTGGCAGAGATCATTGCTGGCGCTTCTTTGGAAGAAATATCACCTAATAATACTTCACCACCGATTTCTGCCATAACACGTTTTAAATCGCCTTCGGCAGGTGGGATATCCAAGCCAAGAACGGTAGCACCGTCACGAGCCAATGTGCGTGCAATGGATTCACCGATACCGCGTGCAGCACCAGTTACCAATGCAACTTTACCTGCTAATGGCTTGTGCCATTCAGGGTAAGTCACTACGTCGGCTTTGCTAACCGTTAAAATCTGACCATCCATATAGGCTGATTTAGCAGAAATAACGAAACGGAAAGCAGAGTCGATATTCGCCTCTGCGCCTTCTTCGACGTAAATTGACTGAGCGGTTGCGCTCTTTTTACCAATTTCTTTTGCCACTGAACGAGTGAAACCTTCCAGTGCACGCATTGCCGCAGCTTGTTCGCCAGTGGCTGCTTTCATATGCGGACGACCCAATACAATGACGCGGCCATTATTGTTTAGCTTGCGCATTACTGGGTTAAAGAAGAAGTACAATTGGTTCAAATGTTCGGTATCAGAGAAGCCCGTAGCGTCGAATACAAACGCATCAAACTTGTCTGTCATATCCTTTTTGCATTCAACACCAACAGCGCGCACGCCGTTTGCTTCTGCGGCTTTCAGGATAGCTGCTGCGGTTTTACAGGCTGAAGGAAAGAATACTTTGGCGTTCGATGCTTTCAGGTTACGCATCAAATCGTTAAGCAGTGCAGCGTTGTCGGAAGCACCTACTAATACACGACCTTCAAAGTAGGTCTCTTGGTTTGCGTTGTAACGTTTTAAATTAATTGGCGTTGGCAAACCGACGTTTTTCAGCAGGCTGCGGCCGAGATTATTGTTCAGCAGTGTTTCGTAAAAGTTGCTCATGATCTGTTTCACTCGTTGCTTGCTATACGGGGATCACATCGGCACGATGTACAGCGCCGGAAGGTAACAGATTACAGCAGCAATAATAAGGTCTGAAATTGACCTTAGGCGGTTGAGTCTGTGTCACTTCAGCCAATGCCCGCGCGTTCAGGTCGGATAGACTGGCCATCACCGGGCAGATATTGAGATATTTTGCGTTCTGCCGCGTATTTGGCAACGTTTTAACAGGATTCATAACATGACCCAAACAGTTCGTAGAGTCGCCATCATTGGCGGTAACCGTATTCCGTTCGCACGTTCTAACAGCGCTTATTCATACGCGTCTAACCAAGACATGTTGACTGCTGCATTGAATGGCTTGGTCAATCGTTACAATCTGCAAGGCGAGCACATCGGTGAATTCATCGCTGGCGCTGTTATCAAACACAGCCGCGATTTCAACTTGGCTCGTGAAACTTTGTTAAGCACTGCATTAAGCCCACGCACTGTTGGCTGTGATATCCAGCAAGCATGCGGTACTGGTTTACAAGCCATCATGATGGCAGCGAACAAAATCGCTTTGGGCCAAATCGACAGTGCTATTGCTGGTGGTTCTGATACCACGTCTGACGCACCTATCGGCGTTAGCGAAGGTTTGCGTAAAATTTTGCTAGAAGCTAACCGTCAAAAAACGACGAAAGATAAGCTGAAGCAATTGATGAAAATTCGTCCTAAGCATTTAGCACCTTTAGTGCCTCGCAATGGTGAGCCTCGTACCGGTATGTCTATGGGCGAACACACTGAGCTGACCGTTAAAGCTTGGGGTATTACTCGCGAAGAGCAAGATCAAATTGCCTTCAACAGCCATCAAAACTTGTTAGCTGCCTACGATCGTGGATTCTTCGACGATCTTGTGACGCCGTTCCAAGGTGTTGAGAAAGATAATTTGGCACGTACGCCAAACATGGAAAAGCTAGCAAGCCTGAAACCAGCATTCGATAAGAAGTCTGGTAACGGTACGCTAACGGCTGGTAACTCATCAGCTCTGACTGACGGTGCATCGGTTGTATTGTTAGCTAGCGAAGAATGGGCAAAAGAGCGCAACCTGCCGGTTAAAGCTTACTTAAGCTTCTACGAAACTGCTGCGGTTGATTTCTTCGGTAAAGATGGCAACAAAGACAAAGAAGGTTTGTTGTTGGCGCCTGCATACGCTGTTCCTGCAATGCTTAAGCGTGCTGGTATTACTCTACAAGATTTCGATTTCTACGAAATCCACGAAGCCTTTGCTGGTGTTGTTTGTTCAACATTAAAAGCGTGGGAAGACGAGAAATTCTGTAAAGAGAAGTTAGGCTTAGATGCGCCACTAGGCAGCATTGATCGTAGCAAGCTTAACGTAAACGGTTCTTCCATTGCCACTGGCCACCCATTTGCGGCAACCGGCGGTCGCATCGTAGCTTCCCTGGCTAAGATGTTGGAAGAAAAGGGCTCTGGTCGTGGCCTTATCTCCATCTGTGCAGCAGGTGGTCAAGGTGTTGTTGCGATCATTGAGCGCTGATAGACCCTGTAGGATCACCTCCTGCAATCCTGACCTGTGTTGAAAAGCACTTTAGCCCCGCCTTATGGCGGGGTTTTTTATTGTCTATCGCCAGTAAATAAACTCTGTTAACTGCATAATCAGCCCGCTATGGTAGCGCTATTGATTAAATCCGGAGCATCTTGATGGACCAAAATAAAGCGAAGTGGCTGGCACTGATTAGTTTGTATTTAGTGCAAGGTCTGCCGCATGGTTTTTTCGGTCAGGCTATGCCCGTGTTACTGCGTGAGCAAGGTGTTGATTTAAAGCATATTGGTTTAATGGCTTTAGTCGCTTTGCCGTGGGCATTGAAATTCCTTTGGGCGCCCATGTTGGATCGCTTTACGTTATTTCCACGGCATTGGCCGGATGAGTTTCGGCGCAGTTGGATCTTGGCGATGAATTATTCCGCAGCAGCATTATTAATTGCTATTTCGTTTATGCCATTGGACTGGATAGCCACTGACGGTTTGCTGCTTTTTGGTGTGCTGTTAATCGGCATCAATGTATTGATAGCAACTCAAGATATAGCCACAGATGCGACCGCCGTCGAAAATTTATCGCCACATGAACGCGGTTTCGGTAATGGTGTTCAAGTCGGCGGTTACCGTACTGGAATGGTACTGGCTGGCGGCTTATTAGTATCTTATTTTTCGTATTTAGGGTGGCAAGTATCGTTATGGGTATTGGCTCTTATGATGGTGCTGGGGACACTACCTTTATATGCTTATAAACCTAAACCTAAACCTCACCAAGTTGCTCAGCAATCTATGCTGCCGCTATGGAAAGGCTTCTTTAATTTAAAAGACGCTTGGCTCTGGGTTGCACTTATTTCCCTTTATAAAGTTGGTGATGCATTTGGCACACAAATGATTCGCCCATATTTGTCGGATGCTGGGCTCAGTTTGGATGAGTTGGGCACTATGCTTGGTGGTGTTGGATTTGTCGCTGGATTGGCGGGCGCATTGTACGGCGGCTGGCTTGTGGGGAGAATTTCTCGTGCACGAGCCTTAACGTTGTTTTTGTTGCTCGAAGCCTTGGCCATGCTCGGCTACGTCGGTATTAGTATTGAATACAAAGCGCATATTTGGCTTGCCGTTACGGTTGAGCATATTACGGGTGGCATGGCCACCGCTGCGCTCTTCACCATAATGATGGATCGTTGTCGTGAACACAGTGCTGCCGCGGATTACGCCTTACAAAGTTGTGTTGTGATCGTGACAGGGATGTTTGCTAGTGCAATCTCAGGTTATAGCGCCGCGACATTGGGGTATGATATGCACTTTGCCGTTGCTGCATTAGTGTGTGTCGCCGCTGTATGGTTGGTGTATCGTGCGTCGCGTGCGGGCTTGTTGTTACCTAAATCTCAGACGATGCAGTAAGAGTTCACCATGTCAGATGTTAATCAAACCCTTGATGCTCGCGGCTTGTTTTGCCCAGAGCCAGTAATGTTACTGCACAATATTATTCGTGATGTCGCGATTGGTGATGTCGTAGAAGTATTAGCAACCGATCCTTCTACGGTGCGCGATTTTACTCGTTTTTGCGGATTTCTTGGTCACGAATTAGTACTGAGTGAAGAAGTTGACGGTGACTATCGCTTTTTGATTCGCAAAGGCGAAGAAGAGGAAGAATAGGGCATCAGTAGGGCGTTTTAGATATTAACCACCTGTCATTGTCTGCAAGGTCAGACAAGCCTGCGTTTGTACTAACAGGTCTGAGTTGGTTGTGGTAACTTGCCCATAGTTCAGAAATTGCACAATTCTAATAAGGTCTGTTGGTTGTTATGAAGTACCCCGTTTTTAAATATCTTTGTATCGGTTTGCTATGTTCTTTGGTTGTCGCATGCGGCGGCGAGGACAATGCGGTAGCTGCACAGAATTCGCAGAGTCCGTCACCATTATCGGATAAAGACGGCGATGGTGTCGTAGATACTGAAGATGCATTTCCTCGTGATGCCTCAGAAAGTCTCGATAGCGACGGCGATGGTAAAGGCGATAATTCTGATGCATTCCCATTTGATGCGTCGGAGACCAAAGATAGCGACCGCGATGGTGTGGGTGATAATGCTGATTTATTCCCCTTCGATGCCAGTGAAACAATTGATACGGATGGCGATGGTATCGGTGATCATCGTGATACTGACGACGATAACGATGGTGTACCCGACGTTGATGATGACCTACCTAAAGATCCTACCGAATCCGTGGATACTGACCATGACGGCATTGGCAATAATGCCGATACAGATGACGATAATGATGGTGTCTTAGACGTTGATGACGCGTTTCCAGAAGATGAAGATGAAACAGTCGACTTTGATGTTGATGGTGTTGGCGATAACAGTGATACCGACGATGATAACGACGGTGTTCCCGATGTAGAAGATTTATATCCTTTTGATGCTTCTGAATGGGCTGACACCGATGGTGATGGCGTTCCGGACAATGCCGACGCATTTCCTCGCAATGCGTCAGAAACACTCGATTCTGATGGCGATGGCGTCGGCGATAATAGTGATGTGTCGAAATTTGATCCGGCGGTGACTATTAATGACGACGGCGATGGCGTAGCCGCGGAAGATGACGTCGATGACGACAACGACGGCTTGATTGAAATTTCAACGGTTGAGCAATTGGATTGGGTTCGTAATGATCTAACGGGAGCTACCTTAAATAACGGTACTTCGTCTTCGGATCAAGGCTGCCCAGTTGTGGGTGGCTGCATTGGCTACGAGTTAGTTAAAAATCTCGATTTTGCATCCAGCACTGGCTATGTGCCGGATGCAACGAATGGTTGGATGCCAATTGGTTCAGTTGATCAGCCTTTTACTGCTATTTTCGACGGCAATGATTATGAAATTCGTAATCTAGAAATCTCTCGAGGTGATGGCGATAACATTGGTTTATTCGGCTATATCGAAAATGCTGAAGTTCGCAATCTGGTGTTGTCGGGTGCTTCTGCTTATGTCGTCGGCGGACGTTATGTCGGTGCAGTTGTAGGGTCTTCGCATGATTCAACAATCTCTAATATGTATATAACGATTCCTGTCTACGGAGATGAAAGTGTCGGTGGCGTGGTTGGCTTGGCCGAAACTACAGTACTGGATTTTCTGTCGACTGTCGGCGATGTTAGTGGCGACAGTATGTTGGTTGGCGGTGTCGCTGGTGCTGTTTATGGTTCTACCATTAGCCGCAGCTCAGCTACGGGCGATGTTTCTGGTCATTACAATGTCGGTGCTCTATTAGGCGGTATCGAAGACTCGACCGTGAGTAGTAGTTATGCCCGAGGTGAGGTAAGCGCTCTTAATAACGCTGGCAGTTTAATTGGCGAGTCTTATTTATCGAGCCTGAGCACGAGCTTTGCTACCGGTGCTGTCGTTACTAGCCCTGATGCGGATTACTCACCTCTGGATGTCGTGGTCGAATACTTTGGTGGTTTAACAGGGTATTTATTTGATTCTAATATCTCTGCTAGCTATTGGGCCACTGATGCAACTGGCTTGGGTGTCGACACAGGTATTGCATTCGGTGACAACTCTATAGATACGTTTGGCGTCAACGACAGCGTATTGCGTTGCCCAACAGAAGCCGATGCGGGTGGCTGCATTGCTGGCGCTAACTTGTATGTTGGTTGGGCTGATATTGATCACGATTTTGATATGGGCGCATCGACACTGGCCATTGCTCCTTGGAACTTTGGTAATAGCAGTGTTCTACCGACCTTGCTGCTAAAAACGAACCCTTAGCATGGGGTGGGGTACCAATTAGGTTGTATCAACTTACGATATCGACTAATAAAGTGCAGCGAGAATAGGTGCTGTGGCTTTGAGTTAGTCTTCCCATAGGTGGTCGAATTAGATAGAAACAAATAAAAAGGGGCCAAATGATGGCCCCTTTTTTTATTGCTGCATGCGCTGTAATTTACAGTGTTGCAGCCTTATTTAGCGCAGTGATGAAGCGGTTAAGTTGCTCCGCAGTCGCTTTGCTATTTAACCAACGCTCAATCAGCTGGGCGCGTTCTTGCTCCGCGCTTAGGCCTTTGCCTAAACCTTCTGCCAGACGCTGAACCTGCATGTTCATGCGTAAGCTACGGTCTTGTTCCGGGCTGTCTATGTTGGCAAGAATTTCCATGGCAACACACAGAGCACCTGCGTCTTCAGTAAATTCTGTGCGGGCTTGTGCCGCGCGGAAGTTAGCTTCGTCGAAGCCGTTGGCAAGTGGCAGGCTAGCATCCCAATCTTGCTCAGCTTGTAGTGCTTCCAAACGCTGAATTACGCCATTCCATGCCGCAAGTATTTGTTCGTTACTCGCTTGCTGTTGACGGCTCTGAACGGCACTTTGCATCTCATCCAGTGCTTTGCTTAAACGTTGGTGAGCGCTGCGTGGCAGCTCTAGAGAACGGAAGCGTGCATTGATGTCGCGTAAGCTATTGGCTAAGGATTGAGCTTCTATACTCTCATCAGCAACGATTGCTTGCGCTTCTGCCACCATAGCTTCGGCTTCGCTTACCACAGTGTTGAGCGCTGCTTTACGGGCATCACGTTGTTCGTTTAAACGCGCAAAAACCGCATCTGCATGCTGGCGTAGCTGCTGCCATAATTTTTGGTCAGCACCCTTTGGCGTCATGCCGATGGCTTTCCAATCTTGTTGAAGTTGCTTAACTTGTTCGATCGCTTCATCTAAGTCTTCATGACTCACCATACTTTCGGCTTTGCTCACGATGGCTTCTTTCAACGCAAGATTACGACCGTATTCTTCTTTGATATGTGCATAGATAGCATCACACGCACTTTGAAAGGCCGTCTGTGTATCTTTATGAGATGCGCGATCAACCGGTGAATATTGACGGAATGCGTCACGTGCAGCGTTCAATGTTTGTTGAACGGCTTTCCAATCAGCTGTTTCCCAATTCATGGCCTGTTCATAAGCCAATAGTTGCTGGGTAAGGTCGTTGCGTGCAGCCACGTTGCGTCCGCGTTGTTCAGCCAGTTCGGAGAAGTAGGCTTTGCACGGTTCAAATGCGCGATCGGCGGCGGCTTGGAAGCGCGCCCACAATTCGCGATCATTGCCACTGTTGCCGAGGCTTTTCCATTCTTGTTGCAGCAATTGAATCGCATCGGCACGCGCTTGTGGTTCCATGTCGCCATCAGCAATACTTTCCATGCTGGCGCATAGCTGTTCTTTCTTTGGATTGATGGCAAAGCCCTGCCAGTCGCGCAGTTCGTTTAAGCGCGCAGTCAGCAAGCGCAGGCGATTTTGATGTGGCTGCTGTTGCTTGTGATCAAGTGCGTTTAATGATTTCTGAATAGACTTCATTAAGCGACCAGCATCGTTTGCTTGGCCCTCATCAAGCACCGCTTCTAGTTGGTCCATTTGCTTGCGTACTTGGTCAGCAACTTGCTTTTGCTGGTCAAGAAGATCGTCTTTCTTGTCGCCTAACTGTGCGCATTGAGCTTGTAACTGAGTTAACCACTCAGGTGCTACTAAATTGCTTGGCCACTGACAGCGTTGCAACCACTGTTTACCAATGCGTGCGGCATCTAAGGTTTCGCTCAATTCTTTACTGGTAGCTTTGGCAAACCATGCGGTTATAGCGTCTTGTTGTTCACTATAGAAATTTAAACAATCGGCAACCGCAGCAGATTGTTGGGCTAGCGCTTGATACGCTTTGCGTTGCTCGGCATTCGCAGGGCTTTGTTTTTCGCTATGCTCCCAGGCTTGCAGTTCGCCTTGGCAAGCTGCATTCCATGTACCGGAAAGCTGCTCGGCTGCAACTTCGAGTTGCGAGGTCATACGCGCAATAATACCGGCGCGATCAGCTTCCGCTTGGCGCGCATTTTCTGCTTGCTCGGCACGACGCTGTTCCTCTGCTTCGTGAGCACGCAGTATTTCATCGGCTTGTTCTAGCGCTGTAGCAAAGCTAGTCAGTGAGGCTTCTTCACCCTTAGCGCGTAGTTCGTTCAAACGTTGATGTAATACTTGTAAGCGCCCAAAGAAATCGGGGCCATAACCCAAGCGCACCAGTTGCTCCGCTTGGCTGGTTAAATGCGCTAGCTTTTCACGTTCTGCTGCTTCGCGTTCTTGCTGTTCTTTTACCGCGGCTAAGCGTTCTTTGCACAGGCGGTACACAGCTTTGTCTTTACCCTGTGCGACATCAAGCAGTGCCTGAAGTAGTTTAGGGTTATGAATGCCTTCGGCTGCCGCCATACGCACGCGGGCAACGCTGTGCTCGCTGGCCAATTGTAGGCGCTGCTGTTCATCGCTGATGCGGCCAATAGCCTCAACGCGTAATTCTTGATTGTCGGTTAATGCGGCAATGCGCACATATACCTTACTATCGGCGTTACTCGGTAAGCCGCCGTTGTTAAGCAAGCGGTTTAACCAGTGCTGGCGAGTTGCTTCGCGCAAATCGTTGTTGCTGTCGCGCAGTAGGGATTCAAGATCGTCTTCGCTTTGTATGCGAGCAAGGGCTGCATCACGAACGGATGCTTCAGGTTCTTTGCGGATGAAGGTGATGAGTTGTTCCGCAGATTGCAGGGTGTCTAGGGCCTTTCGTCTAACTTCCGGATTCTCGTGTTGCGATTTTGGTTTGAAAAACTTTTTAAATAACGCCATTCGAATATGTCCAACTAAGGTTTGCCACAGAAAAAAGCGCCCCCATTTTACAGTTCGCCAGCCGTTTAGGAACCATTGATTCCAAAGTTCCTTATGCTTAAATCATCATCTTGCAGGAATCTGCCGTTTCACCTGAATTAAGACAATGTCTTCAGATCGTCATTTAGATGCTAGGTACAGTAAAGACGGCGCGGATTCGCTGTGGTAAAGTTTGGCAATGGTGAGCGGAGCTCAGTCAAACAATAATAAAATCTCGGGGATCACGATGAATTTCACCAAACTCTTGCTGCTGATCAGCATGGTCGCCATGAGCGGTTGTGCCTACATGGGTGTTGGCTCGCGTCCGTTATCGGAACTAACAGAGAAGTACACCGACGAATCGTCTAAATTTCTTGCGGTTGATGATCTAGTGATTCATTACCGCGATGAAGGCACAGGCCCTGTAGTATTGTTACTGCACGGCGAAACCACGTCGTTGCATATTTGGGATGCTTGGGCTGAAAAGCTGAAAGGCGACTTCCGCGTTATTCGTATGGACCTACCTGGCCACGGTTTAACTGGCCCAGATCAAGCAACTGAGACTTATGATCTCGATTACATGATCACTAAAGTCGAACACTTTATGGATAAGCTAAATCTGCGCAAAGTGCAGATGGTGGGTAACTCTTTGGGTGGTTACATCACTTGGAACTTTGCCGAGCGCTATCCGCAACGCGTAGAACGTATGATTTTGGTTAACTCTATTGGCTATCAGCAAGAGTTGCCTTCAACCTTGAGCTACAACACAATTCCAGTATTGCGTGAGTTCAACGCTTTGATCTTATCGTGGTCAAAGGCGCAACACCGTGTTGAGGAAGCTTACGGTGATGATGAAAAAATTACCGATGATGTGATTCGCCGCAACCAAGATTTGGGTCTGCGCAAAGGTAATCGTTCATCTCTTATTAAAGTTGCACGCACTATTGAAAAAGACACCGACCAGCGTGACCTTGGTAATCGCATTAAATACATTCAAACACCAACCCTAGTAATGTGGGGCGAAGAAGATGAATGGACGCCAGTATCAGTAATGAAGCACTTTAAAGTGGATTTACCGAACATGGATATCATCAGCTACGAAGGTGTAGGCCACTTGCCGATGGAAGAGCTACCGCGCCAATCAGCCCGCGATGCTCTGCATTACCTGCAAACAGGTGAACCAGGTGAGCTACCAGGTAATCAAGAACAAGGCTGGTAATATCGGGCTTAGGAGCCATGAGTGAACAGTATTGTTTGGTACGACTACGAAACTTTTGGTGCTAACCCAGCGTGGGATCGCCCAGCGCAATTTGCGGCGATCCGTACGGATGAAGACCTCAATGAAATCGAACCGCCGGTCGAGATATTCTGCAAACCGGCGGACGATTATCTCCCACACCCTGAAGCTCTCTTAATTACCGGTATAACACCGCAAGATTGCTTAAAAAAGGGCGTGCCCGAAACTGAGTTTATTGCTCGCATTAACGCTATATTTAGCCAGCCTGGTACTTGTACTGCAGGCTATAACAGCATTCGTTTTGACGACGAATTTACCCGTTACACTCTCTATCGTAATTTCTATGATCCTTATACTCGTGAGTGGCAGGGTGGCAATAGCCGTTGGGATTTACTCGATATCGTCCGTTGTGCCTATGCGTTGCGCCCCGATGGCATTAACTGGCCGAAGCATGAAGATGGCCGCGTTAGTTTCAAGCTAGAGCATCTCACCGCCGCTAATGGCTTAGACCACGGTAAAGCGCATGATGCAGTATCCGACGTGCGTGCCACCATCGCCTTAGCACGGTTGATTCGCGATAAGCAGCCCAAGCTGTTTAAGTATTTGTATAACAATCGCAGCAAACAAGCGCTTGCAGCTATGGTGGATGTGACTAATCACAAGCCGCTCATGCATGTGTCGGGTATGTTTCCGGTGGAACAAGGCTGTATGGCGGTTGTGGTGCCGCTGTGCTGGCATCCAACCAATAAAAACAGCTTTATCGCCTTCGATTTAAACCAAGACCCAGCACCATTATTTGCCTTAAGTGCAGAAGAAATTCAGCAGCGGGTATTTACCCGCACCGCAGATTTGCCCGAGGGTGTTGAACGTTTACCGCTAAAAGAAATCCATATCAATAAGTCTCCGGTACTGGCTCCGGCGAAAACCCTAACGCCGGACCAAGCAGAGCGTTGGGCGATTAGTGGCGAGCGATTGCGTCAGCATCTTGCCATGTTTCGGGATGGTGGTTCGTTAACGTTAAAGCTGCAGCAAGTCTTTGGGGATCGCGGATTTGTCGCGGCTAAAGATGTGGATGGTCGTTTGTACGATGGCTTCTTCTCATCGGCAGATAAACAAGCCATGAACGACCTGCACCAGCTTAGTGATTGGGATTTAGCCGATTGGCCTGCGCCATTTAGGGACGAACGTTGTGAAGAAATGTTATTTCGCTATCGCGCACGTAATTATCCAGATACCTTGAATGAAGATGAGCGCGAACGTTGGGAACAGTACCGAGTGAATCGCTTAATGGCAGTGCCCCCAGCGACACCAGCATTAACCTTCGCGCAGTTTGCACCTTTGCTAGAGCAGGCAGCAATGCGTGTAGCCGATGACCCAATCAAATTACAGTGGATACACGAGCTGCAAATGTATGCAGAATCGATTTTCCCTGTTGTGGATTATTAATATTCATTAACGCTGATGTGAATTGGCGGTAATAAAGGAAACAAATATGAAAATAGTAGCTGTCTTGTTTGTTGCATTTGCAGCGTTAACGTCGGGTGCATTCGTAGCCACTATGAATTTAGCGACGCCAGATACGACGTTGGCGACACAACAAGGTGCGGCGCAAACGGACAAAAACGTTGTGTTGTATGCGACCGCATGGTGTGGTTATTGTAAAAAAATGCGCGCCTTCTTCGACGCTCATAATATCCCGTATGTAGAGTTTGATATCGACAACTCGCAAGAAGGGTTAGATCGTTATTATTCTGTTGGCGGTACTGGCGGCGTGCCACTAGTGACAGTGAATGATGCTGTTGTTAAAGGCTTTAACCCGAGCCGCGTGTTGCAACTAATGCAAAATTAATGATTGACGAGAGCACACTAACAGTCGTTAGTGTGCTCTTATTTTTACTTGCGCGGCCCAACCGACCAAGCCAAAATCTGACTGATTTCACTTAATCCCAATCCTGTTTCCTCGCGCCAACGATCCATTGTCGCTTGCAGCTTAGCCCAGCTTGCCTTCGAGCTAGGGGCTGCCTCAATAACCCCAGTGCTAATCAATGCCTGCAACATATCGTTGCTAAACATCAAAGTATCAACGCCCATCGCGCGTAAAAATACTTGCCCAGTGCGGCCACCGCCACGATTACTGCGTTTACGAAATTCACGCAAATTGTCGGCGTAATCTTCTGGTTTCCAAGCTGAAAAGTACTGACCAACACTGCCATGGCTTTGAATCAGATCGTGAAAAAATATCGCGTTCTCGTGTACCGCTTTAATTTTCGCATGATGACGAATAATCCCCGTCTCCTGCATTAAGCGTTCGTAAAACTCATCCGGCTGCATCACTAAATCAATCACGTCAAAGCCTAAGAACACTTCTTCGAAACGCGGCCACTTATTGGCCACCACGGTCCAATTAAATCCCGACTGAAACACACACTGCGATAGTACCGACAACCAACGATCATCTGGAATTGCAGCCAATTGCTTAGCGGACTTCGCCTTACTGATGTGCTTAAAACGCAGATCATAATCGGCATGTTGTGCTTGGGCTTGCTCAATAAAACGGCTGAAAGAAAGCATGATGGCTCCAGCGTGGTGGATATATAGGCAAAAATTATCGCAGTTATAACTCTTTAGTTACAAGTGTATTTATCTTAATATCGAATTCTTGAGTATATCTATATTACAAATGAGAACTTCAGTATATGTGGGTGGGTGATAGCGCTAGATCTAAAAAGGCTCAGAATATTGGAAGGTTAATCAATATTAGCGCCATAATTTTTTGTGTCTGGACTTTTGTTTTTCCTCATCCCGCTGATGTTTTGCTTCCTATTGTTGTCGCCATACCAATACTTGTGATTGGGCTTTGCTGGCGCTACCCATTATTGTATTCGATAGTTAATGAAGATAAATATTCTAGTAAAGTGGAGCTGATAAAGATCTTATTTTTACCTGGTGTGATTCTTTGTCTTAGAGCCCTGATGGATATAGTACTATTTGAACCATCGCAGTTAATATTGCCATCAATTTTTAGTGTTCTAGTTTTTGTCTTGTTGATTGTTATTGTTTCGCCATCGTCTCGAAGGAGTGTAATTACACTTGGCTCAGTGACATTGATGATTACACCATATCCTATTGGTGCTATCGCGGTTTTAAATTCACTTTATGATCATTCAGTTCCTCATTACTACTATCCTACGGTGATCTATGGTGAGAGTAGTCACGGTGGAAAGGTAGTCGAAAACACTCTTTATATTGAGCCAGTAAAGCTAGAAGAAGGTCATCTAATTACCAAGTTAAGTGTTTCGCGAAACGTCTATGCGGAGACAAGTGTTGGCGATGAAGTATGTATTGTCAGTCGTTCGGGTGCATTAGGAATGAGTTGGTATGAGGTTGCGTCTGTTGCAGGGTGTAAGAACAGTCAAAAGATCCTTCTGTAAATGTACGGTCTTTCGAGTGACTATATGAAGTTTCGTGGATTTTATGTGATAGATTCTGGCTTGAGTTCTTAACGTCTGATAGTTATATTGTTGTTATAGAAGAGGGAGTTTTTATGGGGTTTTATGGGATATTCTTTTTACTATTATTACTCGCTTCGGTTTATTACTTGTATTCGAGTAAAAAGAGACGTCAGCTTGAGTTTATCCAAAGTTATCGTTTTTATTCTACGATTGGAAAAAAAATTCAAGAAAAATATCCACATCTAAGAAATGAAGATGTAACTCTGGTGTTATCTGCTCTTAAAGATTACTTCTATATTTGTAATAAGGCTAAGCGAAGGATGGTTTCAATGCCATCTCAAGTGGTTGATGTCGCGTGGCATGAGTTCATTCTATTTACCCGTCCTTATCAAACATTTTGTGATAAAGCTTTAGGTCGATTTCTGCATCACACTCCAACAGAAGCTATGCGCACAAGAACACTGGCTCAAGATGGGATCAAGCGAGCATGGAGACTCGCATGTGCTAAAGATAATATTAGCGCAAATGCTCCGATCCACTTGCCACTGCTGTTCGCCATTGATGCCAAGCTCGGTATCAAAGATGGTTTTATCTATTCGCTAAATTGCAAAGATGAGTCGTCACCGCTTTATGGTGATGGCTACTGTGCTGGTCACATAGGTTGTGCTTCTGGTTGCGCCGGAGACTCGGGTGCAACATCAAGTTCGGGTGGCTTCTTTGACAGTTTTGGTGGTGACTCCAGCGATTGCGGCGGAGGGTGTGGCGGTGATTGACTTTGTAAATACTGATTTTATGAGGAAATAACAATGAAACGTACTTTATTAATACTTCTTGCAGCTTTTGCTACTACCGGTTGTGCTACGGCTAAATATACTTTGGTCTCAGGTGAGTACGGGTGGGATAAACGAAGCAAAGGTGGATCTGAGCGCTCTCAATACTCAAGTGAAACTATGTATAAAATAAATTCTCAAACCGGTGAAACTTGGCGTATGACGTTTGATCAGAGTAAAGGTTATTTCTGGGAAGCCATTAATCATATAAATATGGATGCTGTTGAGAAGTAAAATACAGAATAATTAGGTATCTAGTAATATTTTATGTTGGCTATTTTAATGATCTATTAACGTTACTTATTAACTCCACGAGGGCATATTATGAGTATTGAAACCAAAGAAACAGAGTCCGAATGCTCGGTTAATCAGGGCTGTGATGCGATTGAGTTGATTATTCAACCTCGTGCAAAAGATCTCGGTGGATTTTCGGTTCGTCGTACCTTGCCGACGAAAGAACGCAAAATGGTTGGACCTTGGATTTTCTTTGATCATATGGGCCCTGCGAATTTTCCGGCTGGCTCTGGTATCAATGTTCGTCCACATCCGCACATCAACTTAGCCACGGTTACTTACTTATTCGAAGGCGAAATATTACATCGTGATTCATTAGGCAGTTATGCCACCATCACGCCCGGCGATATTAACTTAATGGTTGCAGGGCGCGGCATCACGCACTCTGAACGGGAACGGCCAGAAGTGAAGGGTGTTGATCATACCTTGCATGGGCTGCAATTGTGGCTGGCTCTACCAGAGAAAGACGAAGAAATTGATCCTGCTTTCTATCATTACCCTTCGGCCTCTATTCCCGCAGCAACCATTGAAGGTGTGCCGTTACGGGTATTGATGGGCAGCGCTTATGGCCTAACGTCACCGGTGTTAACCTATGCCGAAACCTTATATGTCGAAGCTCATCTGCAAGCAGGGCAAACGCTAGCATTACCGAACAGCGAAGAGCGGGCTATTTATGTGGCCAAAGGCAGTTTGAAGATTAAAGACAGTATTATTCCTGAATTTGCTATGGTCATCTTGTCAGCCGCGGATGGTGTGGTGATCGAAGCCGCAGAGGAATCGAGAATTGCCTTAATCGGCGGTGAAAAAATGGCTAAGCGTTATATCGAATGGAATTTCATTTCTAGCCGTAAAGAACGAATTGAGCAGGCAAAGCAAGATTGGAGAGCGGGTAATTTTCCCACGGTCGTCGGTGACGAAGAGGAATTTATTCCTTATCCAGATAAGTGATATTACTGACTATATCTCAGTCTGTCATTGTGGCCAGATTTAGTTGATCACTACATCAGAATCTCGGAATCTACGGCCGTATTAAACAAGAGAGGATGTTGCGAGTAGGAGATGCTGTTTATATTTCAGATAATTAAAAGTACCAGTTACAAGCTATTAATAAGCTCGTAACTGGGTTGTCTATAAATATATTCAGCCGTGAATTGGATATTATTCAACAGAGTTGGTGCATTCGCTGTTAGCAGGTTCGAATCGACAGCGAATTTTACGCGCTAAACGCAGCATACTGGCATCATAGTAGCCTTCATCGCGTAGCTTAATACGAATATCTTGATATATTTTGTTTTGCTTTTTTGTTTCGGCTTCTGACATGGAGATCCAAAAATCTTCTGATACCACTCCGTTGAGTTCTTGCATGAAACGCTGGGAGTAGGTATCGAATTTAAATAGAAAGTCTTCACGTAAGATTTGGGCTATTCCTAAAGGAAATAATTCGGTGCGGCCAATTAGCTGTAACGTAGATTGCGATATACTGTTGGCAAATGCGCCCTTATTACCACTGTCCTGACTATTGCCGGCAACTATGTAGGGCAGAGCTGGCGAGATCATAGCGTCGACTTTGCCATCCACATAACTCTGTACTGACTCCATTAGAGCGCCTTTTACAGGAGTTGCACCTACGGTATTAACAATTGTCTCTGTGCCAAGATTACTTGAGTCTACGCCAATTTTTTTCTGCTTGAGGGACGTTAGAGTTGTGTCTGATCGGTCGTTTACGAACACATAGCTTCCACCAACGGTTGCCATACCCATTACGGTATATTGGTCGTTAGTTAAGCTTTTTCCCATTTTAGGATCGGCCAGTACTTGAGTTAATAACTGCAGATGTTTACTTTCTGGTAGGGCGCCAACCGCCTCTATGGTTGCTGAAAATTTATTGAATTGAGCAACTAAAGCTCCACGTACGAGTATGGCATCACATGTTTTTTCGGTTAAAAAATTCTCGATTAGTTCATTTTCGTTTTGAAAAACGATGACGGATAAATTTAGGCCATAGTGCAACGAGCGCAACACCTGATCGTTGACTGTTGCTGCGATGGGGCCGGATTTGCCAATTGGGTCCCACGCGCAAAATGTGCGTTTGATATGGCCGTCGACGAATATATCGCTGTGCAGTTCTTTGATGGCATGAATACGCTTTTCTAACGGTATGTTTGGATTAACTACGGTAGATTCTAGCCGTGCTTTTTTCCTCGCATCCAGTGAATTACTGGATGCGTCTAGTCCCCATGCTGTAGAAAAATATAAAACAGTCAATAATACGATTATTTTTTTTATGATTATCATTCCGTTACCTTAGTGTATCCATTTTTAAGCTTTGCGTGATCTTACATTTTTGCCTTTAATGGGCGTATTTTCTAAGTGCTGTAGCGCTGCATTGCAGGCGTTGCGTTTAACAGCCACGTAAGTGACTTGTTCTAATACATCGATTTTGCCAACTTCGGCACCCGTTATACCACCATTTTTTGTGAGAGCGCCGAGTACGTCCCCCGGGCGCATTTTGTGGCGACGACCGGCTGCAAGTGCGAGAGTGATCCACTCTGGTCGCTCAATATCTGCAGGTACTGTGCTTAAATCATCGGCGTTCATGCTGTTTACTTTTTGCCCTATTTGCTCGGCAATGGCGTCGCGTTTGTAGCCTTCTTTATTGGTGGTTAGGCTGAGAGCAAGTCCTTCCTTACCGGCACGGCCAGTACGACCAATACGATGCACATAGACTTCAGCGTCGCGTGGGAGTTCGTAATTGATGACAGCAGGCAGGTCGTCAACGTCGAGGCCGCGGGCAGCGACGTCGGTAGCCACCAAAATCGCAAGGCTGCCTTGGCGAAAGCGCACGAGTACTCGGTCACGATCTTTTTGTTCTAAATCACCGTGCAGACCCAACGCGCTGTAACCTAAGTCACGTAGGTGCGTACAAACCTCGTGAGTGGTTTGTTTGGTATTGCAAAAAATCACTGCTTGTTGGATGCCAAAATGCGCAAGCGCACGTTCTAGCGCGCCTAAGCGATCATCGCGGTCGCATTCAATAAATTGCTGCTGAATGGTGTGCGCAGTATGCAAGGATTCAACGCGAATACTGACCGGATTATTTTGGTACTGACGGCTCAGTGCTTCGATGTTTTCAGGATAAGTTGCAGAGAACAGTAACGTTTGGCGATTGTGCGGTGTTTCTTGCACGATACTGTCGATATCGGCTGCAAAGCCCATATCCAGCATTCGGTCTGCTTCGTCTAGTACTAGTGTGTTGATTTGGCTGATATTCAGAGTTTGCTTGCGCAGGTGATCTTTAATTCGACCTGGGGTGCCAACAACAATGTGCGCGCCATGTTCTAGCGAGCCGATTTGTGGGCCAATTGGCATACCACCACACAAGGTGACCACTTTAATATTCTGTTGAAAACGCGCTAGCTTACGAATTTCAGTCGCTACCTGAGTCGCCAGTTCGCGGGTAGGGCACATGATCAAGGTTTGCGCGCCAAAGAAGCGAGGATTAATGCGGCTTAGCAAGGCAATACCAAAGGCAGCGGTTTTACCACTACCGGTACGTGCTTGGGCGAGCACATCTTTGCCTTCCAGTGCGGCGGGTAACGCCTGCTGCTGGATTTCGGTCATTTGCTCGTAACCCATTTGTTGCAGGTTATCGAGTTGTTCTTGAGGTAATCCCAAGCTAGCGAATGTTGATGCGGTCATGGTTGGCCTGTGTGTTTGGCTAAGTTGGGTTTGCTATTGGTCTTTATTGGCTGAGCGACGCGTCAGTACTACACCGGTTTCGATGTGGTGCGTGTACGGAAACTGGTCGAACATGGCGAAGCGTGTGATTGTATGCGTTTTGCACAGTTCCGTCAGGTTTGAGTGCAAGGTATCTGGATTACAGGAGATGTAGATGATGTTGTTGTATTCGCTGATTTGGCGTACTGATTCATCATCTAGGCCGGCGCGCGGCGGATCGACGAGCACAGTGTCGAAGTTATAACTGGTTAAGTCGACATCGCCCAAACGGGTAAACGTGCGCTCGCCGCGAATGGCTTGTACGAATTCCTCTGACGATAAACGCGCAATAATCAGATTGTCTAACGCATTATCGCGGATATTGATTTGGGCTGCAGCGACCGATGTTTTTGAAATTTCGGTGGCTAATACGCGATCATATTTATCCGCCAAGGCGACTGAAAAATTACCGTTACCGCAATACAGTTCTAATAAATCGCCGCTAAAGGCATCCGAGGCCGAGCGTGCCCAGCTCAACATTTGCTGATTTAAGCCGCCGTTGGGTTGCGTAAAGCCGCCTTCGATTTGGCGGTAATGAAAAGCCTTACCGTCTACTTGTAGGGTTTCGTTGACGTAATCGCGCTCTAGCACCAATTTTTGTTTGCGCGAGCGCCCAACAATTGGAAAGCCTAAACGTTGTTGCAGAGCTTCGGCTTCTGCCTGCCATGCGTCGTCGAGTTTTTTGTGATAAATCAGGGTAATCAGTGCATCACCACTCATGGTGGTGAGAAATTCGACTTGGAATAATTGACGACGCAGCAATTCGTTTGGCTGAATTTCGACCAGCAATTGTTGCATCAAACGATTAATGAGTTGCGATGCAATAGGGAATTCTTTGACTTCGTAGGCTTTACTCTTATTACCGGGCTCAAACATGGCGTAGTAACAACGATCCCCTTCGTGCCACAAACGAAACTCAGCACGCAGGCGAAAGTGGCTTGGCTCGCTGGCATGAACTTCAAGCTCTGGTGGTTGAAACTCTGCAAATAACTGGCGCAGGCGATCGCTTTTTTCATCGAGCTGAGCGGGATAGATACTGGTATCTAGGACGTTGAAGTCGTGCTGTTTGTCTTCGGCCATACTCATACGAAACGTAGCCCTGTGTCGGCGTGGCGGGTTGGGCCGAGTATTATACGCATAGAGGCGTCGCTTGCATCTTTCCGCTTGGTTTTTGATCGTTAAAGGGGGAAAAGTCAGTTGTGGAGCATTCGTTCTGTTGTGATTGGCGTTCGATGGGCAAAAATCTACAATGGCGCACTGTGTCATTTGGGCCAATGCCTTAGCGCTTGTATTCCGTATTGTGCTAGCGCATAACGAAACATAAGCATTCCGTTATTTGTGAATGCATTTGAAAAAGGGTCAATGTATGAGTGATGTATTGCAGGATTTAATCAAGCTGCTGCGTCCAGTATTTATCGGTGAAAATCGGTTTCGTGGTGAAACGCAAGATTTAGGGTTTCGTGCATTATTTGGTGGTCAGGTTATGGGCCAAAGTTTAGCTGCGGCTTTGCTAACCCTGCCAGAGGGCGACTGGGCTCCGCATTCGTTGCATGTCTATTTTATGCTCGCGGGTACGGTTGGTGATCACTTGGAGTTTGATGTTGATGTGTTAAGAACTGGACGTAGCTTCGCCACGCGCCAAGTCAAAGTGACGCAAAATGGCCGTGCGATTCTTACCATGATTTGTTCGTTCCAGCATCCAGAGAAAGGCTTTGAGCATCAGGCGCCGATGCCAGATGTTAAAGGTCCTGATGGCATTCCGTCACAATTAGAATTAGCGCGTATGTTTCGTGATCATTTCCCCGAGCGAGTACGCGATATTTATACCGCCGATAAGCCGATTGAAATGCGGGTGCTTGATCCGGTAAATATTTTTGCGCCACAAAAGAAAGATCCGGTGAAGTTTGTATGGATGAAAGCTGATGCGCCGATGGGTGATGACTACAACGAGCATTGCACTATGCTGGCGTATGCCTCAGATTTTAATTTGGTAGCAACGTCACTGCATCCTCATGCGGTTTCCTATGGTCAAAAAGATCTACAAATGGCTAGCCTAGATCACAGTATTTGGTTTCACCGCCCATTCCGTATGGACGAATGGCTACTGTACGCAATTGATAGCCCGAATGCCGGTGGCGGTCGCGGCTTTTGCCGTGGGCAAATTTTTAACCAGCAAGGTGAGCTTGTTGTCTCGGTTGCACAAGAAGGCTTGATTCGTAAGTTGGATTTGAGCGCTAAAAAATGATCCAACTGATTCGCTATGCATTAATGATTGTGCGCTGTCCTTGGCGACCGCGTCGTGACCCATTTGGTGTAACGACAACCACATTTAGAGTAATGCCGTGGGATTGTGATCTAAATTTGCACTTAACCAATACCCGCTACCCGATGTGGTTGGATTTGTGCCGAGTTCAGAGTTTTTTTGAAATTGGTATGATTCCTTTGGTATTCAAACAAGGTTGGCGATCTGTGATTGCCAGCCAAACCATGAGTTTTATTCGCGAAATCAAACCGTTTGCTAAAGTCGTGGTCGAAGGACGGGTGGTTTATTGGGATCGTAAATACGTTTACACCGAGCATCGTTTTTTGGTCGATGGAAAGCTTCACTGTAAAACATTGGCTCGCGTTGCCATGATTCGTGGTAATCGCGTACGGTCGTTTGATTCGTTATTAAAAGCGATTGATGTATATAACGATGAGCCAGAAGGCAACTACGAAGCGATGACGCCGTCGGCAGAAGTAACGGCCAAGATTAATTTATTGAACGCTAAGCGCGATGCGGAATTAGCGCATTAATCCTGTTTTTTAGTGTTTTCTTTGGTGGCCGTGTCTGCATTAAATGATTCAGCGCTGCCATTTTCTTTTACATTTTTCTTATCATCATCAGCTACATCGGTGAGCAAATCTGCCGCACCGCTGAAATCAAAACCCTCCGTTATTTCCAAGGCTTCTGGATCTGGGCGTATTCCACAGCTACTGCCCTTTACTGGCATTAAACCGGATGTTCCTGGATGTTTGGTCATGAGATTTACCTCGGTAATTACTGGTTACCGTTAGGGTCGGCTACCAGCAAGAGCGGATTTACACGAGTGTTATTCATACTGATACTCCAATGTAAGTGTGGGCCAGTCGCGCGACCGGTTTGTCCCACAGCACCAATCGCATCGCCGCGTTTTATAATTTGACCGTCCTTAACGTCAATGCGGCTCATGTGGCACATCATGCTGATTAGGCCTTGGCCATGATCAATAAATACGCTGTTACCATTAAAGAAAAACTCGCCTGTTAATACGATTTTTCCATCTGCCGGAGCTAGAATGGTGGTGCCCGCCGGTGCAGCGATATCTAAACCACTGTGCGGTTTGCGCGGTTGTTCGTTAAAAAAGCGCTTAAATCCGAATGGGCTACTTAATGGCCCTTTTACTGGCCAACTCATTTTTTGCCAACCCTCTGCAACGATACCGTTGTAGCCTTTGTATGCCGGTCCCATGAGTGCGTATTCTTTGTTGATGCGCGTCATATCATTGGTTTCTGGGTTTACGTGGCGCTTATTTTCGACCGTGATGTGTTGCTCGGGATAATCATGCGTTCCGACTTCAACTGTCCACTGTTTTTGCTGGCTAGTTAAGGTGAGTTTGCCATTTTGCTCCAATGGCACCCCAACAACTGCGACCCATTCTCCGCTTGTTTCTTGTACGGTTAATACCGGCTGTTTTCCGAGTTTTACGGTTGGGCGTTCGTGACTTGTTATTCCTAAAGGAACAGAGACGATCCCGCCAGGAATGGCCGCCATCGGGTAGTCGCTAAGCGAGTCGGCTTGGGCATGGCATAGCGTATTGGCTACTAATAAGAGAGAGGCTGTAACGGCAGACAATATTTTCATTTTTATAGCCATAGTGATTGAGTTACTTCTTTGTTGGTGACGATTTTTTTAACGTTTTACGACGTGACAATACTTGGCTTTCAATCCAGCCTGAGCCGAGTCTAGTGTGCATTATGTCGTCTATTTTCACATCTGTGTGTTTTTCAATCACTTGGCCGTCAGCTCTCTGAGTGATCGAATAACCACGGCCTAATACTTCTAAGGGGCTCAGGCTGCTGAGTAATTTAGCTTGGCTTTGCAAACGTTGACCTTGCTGTTGTAAATGAGTTTGCATACGTCGTTGTAGTTGCAGCCATAAACGCTGCAACCGTTGCTGATATTCCGTCAGGTTGCGTTGCGGGTGTTGGTGATTCAGCGCTTGCTGCAATCGGCCTAAACGCTGTTGTTGGTCGCGTAACTGCTGACGCATGGCGCGTTGCAGGCGTGCTTCTAATTGATCAATACGTTGAGCCTGATTGCGCAATAGATGTTGTGGCCCACGTACGCGTTGCTGCAAGCGTAAAATACGCTGTTGCTGTTGCTGCAAATGTTGGCGCATGCCTTGGGCCAAGCGGCGTTGCAGTTGTTGCAAGCGTTGCATCACATCTTGTTGATCTGGACTCACTAACTCGGCGGCTGCAGAGGGAGTCGGAGCGCGCACATCGGCAGCGAAGTCGGCAATGGTGATATCGACTTCATGACCCACCGCGCTAATTACTGGTAATTGCGATGCCGCAATAGCGCGAGCAACGATCTCTTCGTTGAAGCACCATAAATCTTCTAGCGAGCCGCCACCACGGCCAACAATGATGGCATCTACGCGCTGATCTCGATTGGCACGGCCAATGGCATCGACAATTTGTTGTGTCGCTTCACGCCCTTGAACGGGGGTAGGGTAAATATCAACTTCCATTGACGGCCAGCGACGTTTCAATACGGTGAGCATATCGTGGACTGCGGCCCCAGTAGGGGAGGTGACTAAACCAATGCGCTTAATAACGGGCAGCGGTCGTTTGCGTGCAGGGTCAAATAATCCTTCTGCGGCTAAGCGATTTTTAAGCTGCTGAAATGCCAACAGCAGAGCGCCTTCCCCGGCGGGCTTCATGCTATCGACGATTAGCTGATAATCGCCACGATTTTCATATAGGCTGACATTGCCGCGTAGCTCAACTTGATCACCTTCTTTTGGTAAAAACTTTAGTTGAGAGGTCCGCGAACGAAACATAGCGCAGCGAATCTGAGCACCACTGTCCTTGAGGGTAAAGTACCAATGGCCTGAAGACGGGCGAGCTAAATTGGATATTTCACCCTCGACCCGCACAGACGAAAAAGAAATCTCAAGCAGTTGGCGTGCACGCTGATTGAGTTGGCTAACGGTGAATACACCCGGATCTCGGGTTTGAGGCTCTTGAAACGACATAGCGCTACTGTATTAGTACTGCAGTAAATGTGTGTTCAGGCTGCCACAAACTCGTGTGATTCTCCAGTCAGGCTTTCGGATAATGCTGTAATTTTTAGATTGGCACTAACGGCATTTGATGATATCCGGTTTGTTATAATTTCTTTGATTTTGCATAGACATCAACAAATTTTAGGACTAAGTTATTTCTCGATCAGTATTAAAGATACGGGTTTAACTGTATGTTTTTTGAACTGAACTTCTTTATTTGAACAAGGAATTTGTCCATGAAAAAATTGATCGCAGCAACAATTCTTGCTACTTCATCTACTATGGCATTCGCTGCAGGCCCAGCGGGTTGCGGTTTGGGTACTGCTGTAGTCTTTAAAGATGCTAGCCAATGGTATGAGCATGTATTAGCAGCTACCACTAACGGTACTTCTGGTAACCAAACATTTGGTATGACCTCTGGTACTTTGGGTTGTGAAGCAGCTAACGGTCCATTGGCAGATGCACAATTGTTTATTGATCAAAATATGGATCAGTTGGCAGTTGATGCAGCGAAAGGTCAAGGCGAAACTCTAGCTGCATTGGCTGAAGTTATGGGCGTAGAAGCAGCAGATTCAGCAGCATTTAACCGCACTGTTCAATCTAACTTTGATTCTATGTTTAACGCTGATGCAACTTCTGAAGTGGCTTTAGAGTCACTGAAGACTGCAATGGCTAAAGACGTTGAGTTGAAAAAATACGTTGGCTAATCTTTGATTAGATCTTCGTGATGAAAGCGCGCTTCGGCGCGCTTTTTTATGTTTACTGTTTTCTTTTTAGGTTATGGTTTCGCTTTCGTTAAATGGATATTTTTACCATGCTCCGCTCAGGATTGTTGTTGTCGTTTTTTTGTACATTCTTGTTGGCCAGTGCATCGGCTTTTCCTTCAACAGAAAACCAATCTTCAGTTATTAGTGATAACCAGATTCAAGCGCTCGCGGATAAATCACAATGGGCACATCTACTACATGTTCGTTTACATCCGTTTAGTCGTAAGATAATTAGCCAAAATGACAGTGATAATTTCTTTTTAGCGGCTGATGGTAAAACCAATCCAGAGGCTGAAATGGCAGCGGATATCGCCGCATTTTCCCTTACGGAACAGGCACCTGACGTTTCGGCTCAATGCCAGTTTCCCGCGCGATATTTCTGGCTGAAACAACAGTTACCCCTTAATACCTTTGTTGATCAGCCTTGCCCCAAATTTGAAAAGTGGCGTGATGATTTAGAAGCCAATTCGCTGACGCTCATATTTCCAGCCTCGCATATCAATTCGCCCTCATCCATGTACGGCCATACATTAGTGCGTATGGACAGAGCTGATCCCTCGCGTAGTAAATTACTGGCCTATAGTGTGAATTTTGCGGCTAATGCCGACCCCACTGATAACGAGTTGGTGTTTAGCTACAAAGGTTTAACGGGAGGTTATCCTGGAGTGGTATCTGTGATGCCGTACTACGAAAAAACCAATCAGTATCAGCATATGGAATATCGTGATACGTGGGAATATCCGCTGAATTTTACCCCTGATGAGGTTGCGCAGTTCGTGCGTCACATCTGGGAAACCCAAGATACGTATTTTGATTATTTTTTCTTCGACGAAAACTGTTCTTACCGTTTACTGGCGTTGCTGGATGCTAGTTCTGAACGAGCAAACTTAGCGGATCAATTTGTATTAAAAGCCGTTCCGGTTGATACGATTCGAGCTTTAGAGCAACAAAATCTGATCGCAGGCTACGAGTATCGGCCATCAGCGGCGACGGAGCTGGAATTTATGGCGACGCAAGCCGATGGCGAAGTCGTTGATCGCGCCAAGCAATTAGTTGAAAGCGACGATTCTGTAGATGACGTATTGGTCGGCTTATCACCGCTTGAGCAGGCGCAAGCGCTGGAGCTAGGGCATGCCTATGCACGTTATTTGTCGGTGAAAAAGAAGAAGGCGAGTCCGGAATTGCGTAAACGCACGATCGCCATCCTTTCCGCCAGAAGTAAGTTGGAAACCGGTAGTCCTTTCACTTCCGTACCTATGCCCGATGTTCGTGATGATCAAGGCCATAAAACACAGCGCGCTAGGTTAACCCTAGGGCAGAGTGATGAGCAGCCGTTTGTGCAGTTAAGTTGGCGCGCGGCTTACCACGAAATATTGGACCTTCCTAAAGGATTTGTCCCCGGTTCGCAGATACAAATGGGGGAGATTGATATACGTGATGGCGGCAACCATGATCTGCAGTTACAGCGGTTCTTGCTGGTGGATGTTTTATCGCTGAGTCACCGTACACGCTTTCAACGCCCTGTCGCTTGGGGTGTTAGTGCCGGTATGGATAGATATGCTGCCGGAAATAGCGAGCTGTTCACTTATCTGAACGTTGGTTTTGGTCGCGCGCATAAACTGGGTGATGGCCGAATATATGGTTTAGCGCAAATAGAGCTTAAAGCCGACAATCAATTCGAGGACGGTATTCAAGCATCGATAGGGCCGCGTTTAGGTTGGCTGTATCAAGGGCAAACGTATCAGCAACAGTTTGAGTTTAATTGGCAACCGGCCACATTGGGTGACGATACCATTCGCCGCCAATTGCTGTTACAGCAGGGTGTAGGGGTGGCCGATAACCTGCAGTTGCGTTTGGCTTTTAAGCGTCAATGGGCGGAAGCTCAAGCAATCAATGAAGCTGATATATCAGCGGTTTGGTATTTTTGATGCGTTTTAAATTAGTTTGTCTGTTTTTGTTGTCAGGGGTATTGGTTGGCTGTACCTCTTTAACCAGTTTGTATTTTGTGCCGCGCACTGTGTGGATACAAACGCCGCAAGATGTTGGCTTAGTGTATGAAGACGTTTATTTAACTACTGCCGACGATATCACCGTACATGCTTGGTGGATTCCGGCGCAGCAAGATGGGGTGCTTGAGCACAATGAAGAGCAGCAGGCGGATGCGCCGGTGGTTCTGTATTTGCACGGCAATGGCGAAAATATTAGCAGTCATTTTCGCAGTGTCGCTTGGTTACCTGAGCGCGGTGTAGGGGTGCTAGCGCTCGACTATCGTGGTTATGGTGCCTCCGAAGGTCGAGCCATGATGCCCGCTGTCATGATGGATGTCGAAGCCGCTGCTATTTGGTTAAAGAGCAGGGCTCCAGAACAGCCTTTGGTGGTATTAGGACAAAGTATGGGAGCCGCGTTGGCGGTTAATTTCGTTGCTGCGGCGCAACACACTTATTCAATTGAAGCCTTGGTGCTTGATGCGCCGTTTAGTGGTTTTCCTGCTGTTGCCCGTTCGGCGTTGGCGCATTCTTGGATTGGTTATCTGTTTTGGCCAGGTACTTTGTTTGTACCGTCAACCTGGGATCCAGTGCGCTTGGCGCCTAGCATTGAGGTGCCGGTGTTGGTTTTTCATAGCCCTACGGACGGTGTTATTCCTTATGATCAGGGCAAAGAAGTGTATGCGGCACTTAGGTCGCCTTCGTGCTGGATAGACAGTGTCGGCCCGCACATTCAGACCTTTGCTTACCCCGATTTGAAAGAGGCTGCTTATCGCTTCATTGAGGCTCAGGGTTGTTCGTCGTTTACCGGTGACTGACCTTTCGGTATAATGCGCCGCCTGGGAGTCTAAGGACTTCCGAATTACCTTCATTCTCCTCGTTCTGGAAGGCACTCTATGTTGCGAATCGCTCAGGATGCACTCACTTTTGATGACGTGCTATTGGTTCCCGGTTATTCCGAGGTTCTGCCCAATCAGGTTTCTCTGAAAACACGCTTAACACGCGGCATTCAGCTTAATACGCCTGTTATCTCGGCTGCCATGGACACTGTAACCGAAGCCCGCCTAGCTATTGCCATAGCGCAAGAAGGTGGCCTTGGTATCGTTCACAAAAACCTCTCTGTTGAAGAGCAGGCTGCTGAAGTACGTAAGGTTAAAAAACACGAAAGCGGTGTGGTTAAAGATCCAATCACTGTGCCGAGCACGACGACGATTCGTGAAATCTTAGAATTAACCAATCAGCACAACATCTCTGGCATGCCAGTTGTCGATGGTGAAGAGCTGGTGGGTATTGTGACAAGCCGCGATGTCCGTTTTGAGAAAAATCTCGACGCAACTGTAGCTTCAGTTATGACGCCAAAAGATCAGTTGGTAACGGTTCTAGAAGGTACTAGCCCACAAGAAGTACAAGACTTGCTGCACTTGCACCGCATTGAAAAAGTGCTTGTGCTGAATGCCAACGGCAAGCTAACCGGCATGATGACAGTTAAAGATATTCAAAAAGCCAAAGCCTATCCAAGTGCAGCCAAAGATGACCAAGGTCGTTTACTAGTTGGCGCTGCGGTAGGTACTGGTGCAGGTACTGACGAACGTGTTGATGCACTGGTTAAAGCTGGCGTTGATGTGATTGTTGTTGATACCGCCCACGGCCATACCAGCAATGCGAATGGCACAGGCGTTATTGACCGCGTACGCTGGGTGAAAGAACGCTACCCTCATATGCAGGTCATTGCAGGTAATATTGCGACTGCCGCTGCTGCGGTTGCATTGGCTGAAGCTGGCGCTGATGGCGTTAAAGTGGGTATTGGTCCGGGCTCAATCTGTACTACTCGTATTGTCGCCGGTGTTGGTGTTCCGCAGATTTCTGCTGTAGCCAATGTCGCGGCTGCAATGGAACCGTATGGCATTCCTGTTATCGCGGATGGCGGTATTCGTTTTTCTGGTGACATCGCGAAGGCGATTGTTGCCGGTGCCAGTGTGGTGATGGTCGGTTCTATGCTAGCCGGTACTGATGAAGCGCCAGGCGAAGTCGAATTGTTCCAAGGCCGTGCTTATAAGTCATACCGTGGTATGGGGTCTTTGGGTGCAATGGGACAGAGCCAAGGCTCTTCAGACCGTTACTTCCAAGATAAGAAGGATGGCGTCGATAAATTAGTACCAGAAGGTATTGAAGGTCGTATCGCCGTTAAAGGTCCATTAACCAATATCGTTCACCAGCTCATGGGCGGTGTGCGTGCAGCCATGGGTTACACCGGTTGTGCCACGATTGACGAAATGCGTACTAAGCCAGAGTTCGTTCGTATTACGGCGGCTGGCATGAAGGAATCTCACGTTCATGACGTGCAGATTACTAAAGAAGCACCAAACTATCGCTTAGGCTAATTAACTGCCTAGCAAGAAATAACGGGGATGATGCGTCATCCCCAATTTTGTTTTTAACGCCTACATTCTGGAAAGCCTCATGTCTCAAGACATTCATGCCCAACGGATTCTGATTCTTGATTTCGGTTCACAATATACTCAGCTGATTGCTCGCCGCGTGCGCGAAATTGGTGTGTTCTCTGAAATTCGCGCTTGGGATATGGACGAAGAAGAAATTCGTGAATACAACCCTAGCGGTATCATTTTGGCTGGTGGTCCTGAGTCTGTGCCTGAGCCGGGCTCGCCGCGCGCGCCTGAAATCGTCTTTAACATGGGGCTGCCTGTGTTGGGTATTTGTTACGGCATGCAAACCATGGCCGAGCAGCTTGGCGGTAAGGTTCAAGGGTCGAATATTCGTGAATTCGGTTATGCCCAAATTCAAGTGGATAGCGAAAGCCGACTATTAAAAGACATTAAAGACCACATTGATGCAACGACTGGCAAGTCGTTACTGGATGTGTGGATGAGTCACGGTGATAAAGTCGTTACCATGCCTGAAGGCTTTGAAATTATGGCGTCTACGCCATCTTGCCCTATTGCCGGTATGGTGAATGCAGCGAAAAATTTCTATGGCGTGCAATTCCATCCAGAAGTGACTCATACCCTGCAAGGTAAACGTTTATTAGAGCATTTCGTATTAGAAATTTGTGATTGCGAAGCTTTATGGACACCTGCCAAGATTGCTGAAGATCAAATCGAGCGTGTACGTGCTCAAGTAGGCGATCAGAAAGTTCTATTAGGTCTGTCTGGTGGTGTTGATTCCTCGGTTGTTGCTGCCTTGCTGCATAAAGCCATTGGCGATCAATTGACCTGCGTGTTCGTTGATAACGGCCTATTGCGCAAGAATGAAGGCGATATGGTGATGGACATGTTCGCCAAGAACATGGGCGTTAAAGTTATTCGTGCCGACGCTGCCGATTTATTCTTAGGTGCGTTGGCTGGGGTATCTGACCCAGAAGCCAAGCGTAAAATCATCGGTGGAAACTTTATTGAAGTATTTGATGCTGAAGCAACCAAGCTTAAAGACGTTAACTTCCTAGCACAGGGGACTATTTATCCCGATGTGATTGAGTCAGCGGCATCGAAAACCGGTAAAGCGCATGTGATTAAATCTCACCATAACGTCGGCGGATTGCCAGATGATATGAAGATGGAACTGGTCGAGCCGCTACGCGAACTATTTAAAGATGAAGTACGTAAAATCGGTTTAGAACTCGGTTTGCCGTACGACATGGTTTATCGCCATCCATTCCCGGGCCCTGGTTTGGGCGTACGTATTTTGGGTGAAGTTAAAAAAGAATACGCCGATATCTTGCGCGAAGCGGATGCCATCTTCATCGAAGAGCTGCATAACTTCGATTGGTATCACAAAACCTCCCAAGCATTTGCCGTATTCATCCCGCAGAAGTCGGTTGGTGTGGTAGGCGATGCCCGTCGTTATGAGTGGGTCATTGCCTTGCGTGCGGTAGAGACCATCGATTTTATGACCGCTCGTTGGGCGCACTTGCCATACGAATTGTTAGAGAAGGTGTCGAATCGCATTATTAATGAGATCGAACATGTCTCGCGCGTGACATACGATGTGTCGAGCAAGCCGCCAGCTACGATTGAGTGGGAATAACTTGGTACTGGCTGCTTAAGTATGAAAAGAAACCACCTTCGGGTGGTTTTTTTTGCTAAAAAATTCCGTTTTACTTCTTTGATATCTGCATACAAGTATTTTGACATTAAGTTCCGCTAGCTAAGCTTACAAGTGTCTACTTTTTGTAATTTTTATCCTGACAATCAAGCATTTAAAAAATATAATAGACACTTGTATATTTTTAAGTGTTTGTTTTTTATGGTTTTTTTTATCTTTTCTTGTGATTCTGAAGCAAATTAGTCAGCATTTTGGCTCAATTCGTCTAAAGGACGATATCGTTACACTCTGAGCAAATTTGTAACAGTTGTGTAGCAGAAGTGTTACTTAGTGTTGCGAGATGTGTTCTTTGGTAGCTCTGCCGTTCCCAAATTGGTGGTAGCTAAATCGAAATTGCTGAGGATGTCACTGATGACAAAAAGCATCGCACGCCAATTGGTGTTTTTTACTATCGCTATTGTAAGCAGTTCTTTTGTTTACTCGGCGGCACCATCGCTATTAAGTATTGAAGGCGTAAACCCTGATGGTCGTTATAACCAAGGGGATACGGTAAATATTACAGCGAAGTTTGATGATTTCATCAGCACGTCTCCTAACAGTCAGATGTCTGTTACGTTAAATGTCGGGCCGGAAACGGTCGATGTTCCTTTAACCTTTTCGGCCACGTCTCTGGTTGATAAGTCTTTCGGTGTACCGAATACCGTTAACGCAAAAGGTAAGGGTGATACCTCGTCGGAAGGTATTGTCATGGCAACCGAATTGAAGGTTGGTGCTAATGCGGGCCGCATTGTTGTTGTCGGTAGTTTTACTGAGTACGAAAACAGTGGTACCGGCAAGGCTAAAATGATGGTCTTGAATGCGGACGGTACGATTTATAAGACTTTCACCTCAAATAACTCGTCTTCGTATCCTTATGCTGCGCCGCAGTTTGATGCAGAAAATATTCAAATGGTATTTGAGACGAGCGAAGGCAAGATTTTAGTTGGTGGCGAGTTCACTAACGTCTGGGGCGATACCGCCATTGATTACTTAGTCCAATTGAATGCCGATTTTACTCTTGATACAGCTTTCATGGATAACCTCACTCCAGGTAGCGCTGATAGCTCAAATGGACAAGTGGGTTCTAGTGGTACTTATGGTAGCGCTAGCTATTACTCTGCGAATACGCCGGTTGTTGAGCAGGATGGCAAGCTCTATATTGCTGGTGATTTTACCCAGATCGCCGGTGTCACAACTCGTCATATTGCATGTTTAAATCTCGACGGTACGTTTTGTAGCGGTTTTACCTCTCCGTTTACTGGCGGTACGCGCGCTATGTCATTAGCGATTGATGACAACAAGTTGTGGGTTGTCGGACAAAATATGACGGTATCAGGCGCAGGTACTAACGTAGATGTATGGCGTCTGAATTTGGCCGACGGCTCAGTTGATAACACTTACGTTAACCGTTTAACGGGTGACTTAGTCGGCGGCATTGTAGTTTTACCAGAAGTTGCTGATGGCGGTGTAGGCGGTGTTGCTATAAGCGGCAATAGTTTAGACATGGCGGCCCATACAAGTTCATCTAATGGCGGCACAGCAGTCTCAACCGCGAATAACAAACCTCTTTTCGTTATCAACGATGATGGCACTCAAAATACTAACTGGAGTGTACAAGGCAACGCGTTCGCGGTTAATCCTTGGTCGGGTGAAGGTTTCCAGATTGTTAAAGACAAACTTTTCTTCGGTATGCATTACGCCGGTAACGATCTCTCGGCGGATGATATCCGTGATGCCGCTGGCTACTATAAATCACTGAATAGCACAGCTTGCCCTGCAAATACTGCAAATGGTAACAACAGCACAAGTGACACTTGTTTGTGGTGTGTCTTCCTTGATGGTGTTCAACTTAAATGACGGCTCCATCAACCAAGAGTTCATGGATATTATTAAAGCTCAGGGATCGTTCATAAAAATTGATAGTAGTGATGACGTACATGATTTTGAATTGTTAAGCGACGGCGGTTTATTAGTTGTTGGTTCGTTTAGCAGTTATCGCGCTACGGGTGCTGCGGGTGATTCGGCCGATGATGAAGCGATGATTGTTAAATTTCGCTTTGATCAACTTAGTGGTAGTTACACTGTTCGAAGTCCATCTAATGACTTGACTGGCCTTGTTAAGAGCACGGGCATTAGTTCTTACCAAATTAGTAATATTTTTGATTCTAGTAATGTAGATACGGATGGTAATGCTGCTTACGCAAATTTAGTTTCCACAAATCAGAGATTCGAAGACAACTCTAAGTATGCTTTTAACCGCGAACTCGCGAATGCAATTGAGCTTTATGCTGAAGATAACTCATACCCACTACCTACCGTTCAAGACTATATAGACGCAGGAGCAACGGGAGTCACCGCGGCCAATCTCGATGATGTAAATGCTGCTATTGATTCATTAGTTGGTGCTGATGTTGATACCTTGGCTGAAATTCAATCGGTTGTTAATGCAGTAAATACAGATAGCGATTCTGACGGTGTTAATAACTTCTTCGATACATGCCCAGGCACTCCTAGTGGTTTAGTCGTGAATGCTAATGGTTGCCCTGCGGTGGCTAGTGCCCCCACGGTTAATCCTACTAGCGGTAATGAAGTTTCTGGTACTGCACAAGCGGGAAGCACGGTTGAAGTTAAGAATGCTAGCGGTACTTTATTGTGTACGACTGTTGCTGATTCATCTGGTAACTATAATTGTACGCCACTATCACCAGTACCAAGTAATGGCGCTGTATTGAGTGTTACCGCGGATAATAGTGCGGGTCCTTCAGCAGCAGCGACGGCTACCGTTGATTCTGCAGCTCCAAATGCTCCAATTATTCTTGTGAGTAATGCTGCAGAGTTAAGCGGTACTGCAGAAGCCAACAGCACAGTAACCATCAAAGATGCGAGCGGTGCCGTGGTTGCGACTACCACTGCTGGCCCAGACGGTATTTATACTTTTAATCCAAATCCCCTTATTGATGGCGCTTTGGGATCAGCAACTTCAACGGATGCCGCGGGTAATGAATCAGTTCCGACATTATTCGGGCCGGTTGATGCGACTGCGCCATCGGCTCCAAGTGTTGATACCAATAATGCTACCGAGTTAAGCGGTATTGCAGAAGCAGGCAGCACAGTAACCATCAAAGATGCGACTGGTGCAGTGGTTGCGACTGTAACGGCTGGCCCAGACGGCAGCTACAGCTTCACTCCGAATCCATTAGCGGACGGCCAAACGGGTTCAGTGACAGCAAAAGATGCCGCCGGTAACGAATCTCCAGCCACTTCAATTGGTTCGGTTGATGCGACCGCGCCGATAGCTCCGACAGTTGCGGTAAGCAATGCCGGTGAGTTGAGCGGTACTGCAGAAGCGAACAGCACAGTAACGATCAAAGATGCGAGCGGTGCGGTTGTTGCGACTGTAACGGCTGGCCAAGATGGCAGCTACAGCTTCACGCCAAACCCATTGGCGGACGGCCAAACAGGTTCAGTGACTGCGAAAGATGCAGCGGGTAACGAATCTCCAGAGACAGCGATCACAGCCGTTGACGCGACTGCGCCGACAGCGCCAAGTGTTGATACCAATAACGCTACCGAGTTAAGCGGTACTGCAGAAGCCAACAGCACAGTCACCATCAAAGATGCGAGCGGTGCAGTGGTTGCGACAGTAACGGCAGGCCCAGACGGCAGCTACAGCTTCACACCGAACCCATTGGCTGATGGCCAAACAGGTTCAGTGACTGCGAAAGATGCCGCCGGTAACGAATCTCCAGAGACAGCGATCACAGCCGTTGACGCGACTGCGCCTACAGCTCCGACGGTTGCGGTAAGCAACGCCGGTGAGTTGAGTGGTACAGCGGAAGCCAACAGCACAGTAACCATCAAAGATGCGAGCGGTGCGGTTGTTGAGACTGTAACGGCAGGCCCTGATGGCAGCTACAGCTTTACACCGAATCCATTGGCCGATGGCCAAACTGGTTCAGTGACTGCAAAAGATGCAGCGGGTAACGAATCTCCAGCGACAGCAATCGGTTCGGTTGATGCGACGGCTCCAACAGCACCTGTTGTTGCGGTAAGCAATGCCGGTGAGTTGAGCGGAACCGCGGAAGCCAACAGCACAGTAACCATCAAGGATGCGAGCGGTGCGATTGTTGCGACTACCACTGCTGGCCCAGATGGCAGCTACAGCTTCACACCGAATCCATTGGCCGATGGCCAAACAGGTTCAGTGACTGCGACAGATGCAGCCGGTAACGAATCACCAGCGACTGCAATCGGTTCGGTTGATGCGACGGCTCCAACAGCACCTGTTGTTGCGGTAAGCAATGCCGGTGAATTAAGCGGTACAGCAGAAGCCAACAGCACAGTAGCCATTAAAGATGCGAGCGGTGCGATTGTTGCGACTACCACTGCTGGCCCAGACGGCAGCTACAGCTTCACACCGAACCCATTGGCGGATGGCCAAACGGGTTCAGTGACTGCGAAAGATGCAGCCGGTAACGAATCTCCAGCGACTGCAATCGGTTCGGTTGACGCAACTGCGCCGAATGCTCCAAGTGTTGATACCAATAACGCTACTGAGTTAAGCGGTACTGCAGAAGCCAACAGCACAGTCACCATCAAAGATGCGACTGGTGCGGTTGTTGCGACTACCACTGCAGGTCCTGATGGCAGCTACAGCTTCACACCGAATCCATTGGCGGATGGCCAAACAGGTTCAGTGACAGCAAAAGATGCCGCGGGTAACGAATCTCCAGCCACTTCAATTGGTTCGGTTGATGCGACCGCGCCGATAGCTCCGACAGTTGCGGTAAGCAATGCCGGTGAGTTGAGCGGTATTGCAGAAGCCAACAGCACAGTCACCATCAACGATGCGACTGGTGCGGTTGTTGCGACTGTAACGGCAGGCCCAGATGGCAGCTACAGCTTTACTCCAAACCCATTAGCGGACGGTGAGAGCGGCAGTATTACTGCGAAAGATGCAGCCGGTAACGAATCTCCAGCGACTGCAATCGGTTCTGTCGATGCGACGGCTCCAACAGCACCTGTTGTGGCGGTAAGCAATGCCGGTGAGTTGAGCGGTACAGCAGAAGCCAACAGCGCAGTGACCATCAAAGATGCGAGCGGTGCGGTTGTTGCGACTACCACTGCTGGCCCAGACGGCAGCTACAGCTTCACACCGAATCCATTGGCGGATGGCCAAACAGGTTCAGTGACTGCAAAAGATGCCGCCGGTAATGAATCTCCAGCCACTTCAATCGGTTCTGTCGATGCGACGGCTCCAACAGCACCTGTTGTTGCGGTAAGCAATGCCGGTGAGTTAAGCGGTACCGCAGAAGCAGGCAGCACAGTGACCATTAAAGATGCGAGCGGTGCGATTGTTGCGACCACCACTGCAGGCCCAGACGGTAGCTACAGCTTCACACCGAATCCATTGGCGGATGGCCAAACTGGTTCAGTGACAGCGACAGATGCAGCCGGTAACGAATCACCAGCGACTGCAATCGGTTCAGTTGATGCGACTGCGCCTAATGCTCCAAGTGTTGATACCAATAACGCTACTGAGTTAAGCGGTACGGCAGAAGCCAACAGCACAGTAACCATCAAAGATGCGAGCGGTGCGGTTGTTGCGACTACCACTGCTGGCCCAGATGGCAGCTACAGCTTTACACCGAATCCATTGGCCGATGGCCAAACAGGTTCAGTGACTGCGAAAGATGCAGCCGGTAACGAATCTGCTGCGACTGCAATCGGTTCTGTCGATGCGACGGCTCCAACAGCACCTGTTGTTGCGGTAAGCAATGCCGGTGAGTTAAGTGGTACGGCAGAAGCCAACAGCATAGTGACCATCAAAGATGCGAGCGGTGCGGTGGTTGCGACCACGACTGCTGGTCCTGATGGCAGCTACAGCTTCACACCGAATCCATTGGCGGATGGCCAAACTGGTTCCGTGACAGCAAAAGATGCAGCCGGTAACGAATCTCCAGCCACTGCAATTGGTTCGGTAGATGCGACGGCTCCAACAGCACCTGTTGTTGCGGTAAGCAATGCCGGTGAGTTGAGTGGTACAGCAGAAGCCAACAGCACAGTAACCATCAAAGATGCGAGCGGTGCGGTGGTTGCGACTACCACTGCTGGCCCAGACGGCAGCTACAGCTTTACTCCAAACCCATTAGCGGACGGTGAGAGCGGCAGTATTACTGCGAAAGATGCAGCGGGTAACGAATCTCCAGCGACTGCAATCGGTTCGGTTGATGCGACGGCTCCAACAGCACCTGTTGTTGCGGTAAGCAATGCCGGTGAGTTAAGTGGTACGGCAGAAGCAGGCAGCACAGTGACCATCAAAGATGCGAGCGGTGCGGTTGTTGCGACTACCACTGCTGGCCCAGACGGCAGCTACAGCTTCACACCGAATCCATTGGCCGATGGCCAAACTGGTTCAGTGACTGCAAAAGATGCTGCCGGTAACGAATCTCCAGCGACAGCGATTACAGCTGTTGATGCGACTGCGCCGAATGCTCCAAGTGTTGATACCAATAACGCTACTGAGTTAAGCGGTACAGCAGAAGCCAACAGCACAGTGACCATCAAAGATGCGAGCGGTGCGGTTGTTGCGACTACCACCGCTGGCCCAGACGGCAGCTACAGCTTCACTCCAAACCCATTAGCGGATGGTGAGAGCGGCAGTATTACTGCAAAAGATGCAGCGGGTAACGAATCACCAGCGACTTCGATCGGTTCGGTAGATGCGACTGCGCCAACAGCTCCTGTTGTTGCGGTAAGCAATGCCGGTGAGTTGAGCGGTACAGCAGAAGCCAACAGCACAGTAACCATTAAAGATGCGAGCGGTGCCGTGGTTGCGACCACGACTGCAGGCCCAGATGGCAGCTACAGCTTCACTCCAAACCCATTGGCCGATGGCCAAACAGGTTCAGTGACTGCGAAAGATGCCGCCGGTAACGAATCTCCAGCGACAGCGATTACAGCTGTTGATGCGACTGCGCCAACAGCACCTGTTGTTGCGGTAAGCAATGCCGGTGAGTTAAGCGGTACGGCAGAAGCCAACAGCACAGTGACCATCAAAGATGCGAGCGGTGCGGTGGTTGCGACCACCACTGCAGGCCCTGATGGCAGCTACAGCTTCACACCGAATCCATTGGCCGATGGTCAAACAGGTTCAGTGACTGCGAAAGATGCAGCGGGTAACGAATCTCCAGCGACTGCAATTGGTTCGGTTGATGCGACTGCGCCGAATGCTCCAAGTGTTGATACCAATAACGCTACTGAGTTAAGCGGTACGGCAGAAGCCAACAGCACAGTGACCATCAAAGATGCGAGCGGTGCGGTTGTTGCGACCACCACTGCAGGCCCTGATGGCAGCTACAGCTTCACACCGAATCCATTGGCCGATGGTCAAACAGGTTCAGTGACTGCGAAAGATGCAGCGGGTAACGAATCTCCAGCGACTGCAATTGGTTCGGTTGATGCGACGGCTCCAACAGCACCTGTTGTTGCGGTAAGCAATGCCGGTGAGTTGAGCGGTACAGCAGAAGCCAACAGCACAGTGACCATCAAGGATGCGAGCGGTGCGATTGTTGCGACTACCACTGCTGGTCCAGACGGCAGCTACAGCTTCACACCGAATCCATTGGCCGATGGTCAAACAGGTTCAGTGACTGCAAAAGATGCCGCCGGTAACGAATCTCCAGCGACTGCAATTGGTTCGGTTGATGCGACTGCGCCAACAGCACCTGTTGTTGCGGTAAGCAATGCCGGTGAGTTGAGCGGTACGGCAGAAGCCAACAGCACAGTGACCATCAAAGATGCGAGCGGTGCGGTTGTTGCGACTACCACCGCTGGCCCAGATGGCAGCTACAGCTTCACGCCGAACCCATTGGCCGATGGTCAAACAGGTTCAGTGACTGCGAAAGATGCCGCCGGTAACGAATCACCAGCGACTGCAATCGGTTCGGTTGATGCGACGGCTCCAACAGCACCTGTTGTTGCTGTAAGCAACGCCGGTGAGTTAAGCGGTACAGCAGAAGCCAACAGCACAGTGACCATCAAAGATGCGAGCGGTGCGGTTGTTGCGACTACCACAGCTGGCCCAGACGGCAGCTACAGCTTCACTCCAAACCCATTAGCGGATGGTGAGAGCGGCAGTATTACTGCGAAAGATGCAGCGGGTAACGAATCACCAGCGACTGCAATCGGTTCGGTTGACGCGACAGCTCCAACAGCACCTGTTGTTGCGGTAAGCAATGCCGGTGAGTTGAGTGGTACAGCAGAAGCCAACAGCACAGTGACCATCAAAGATGCGAGCGGTGCGGTGGTTGCGACCACGACTGCTGGTCCTGATGGCAGCTACAGCTTCACGCCGAACCCATTGGCCGATGGTCAAACAGGTTCAGTGACTGCGAAAGATGCCGCCGGTAACGAATCACCAGCGACTGCAATCGGTTCGGTTGATGCGACGGCTCCAACAGCACCTGTTGTTGCGGTAAGCAATGCCGGTGAGTTGAGTGGTACAGCAGAAGCCAACAGTACAGTAACCATCAAAGATGCGAGCGGTGCGGTTGTTGCGACTACCACTGCTGGCCCAGACGGTAGCTACAGCTTCACTCCAAACCCATTGGCCGATGGCCAAACAGGTTTAGTGACTGCGAAAGATACAGCGGGTAACGAATCTCCAGCGACCGCAATTGGTTCGGTTGACGCGACAGCTCCAACAGCACCTGTTGTTACTGTAAGCAACGCCGGTGAGTTAAGCGGTACAGCAGAAGCGAACAGCACAGTAACCATCAAAGATGCGAGCGGTGCCGTGGTTGCGACCACGACTGCTGGCCCAGACGGCAGCTACAGCTTCACACCGAATCCATTGGCGGATGGCCAGACTGGTTCAGTGACTGCGAAAGACGCAGCGGGTAACGAATCACCAGCGACCGCAATTGGTTCTGTGGATTCAACTGCCCCAGCGGCACCTTTACTCAACCCAAGTACTGGTGTCGAAGTAACGGGCACCGCAGAGGTTGCATCTACGGTGACTATTACCGACGCCGGCGGTGTTGTTCTCTGTACTACTGTTGCTGGTGCAACCGGTAACTTCAGTTGTGTACTAAGTCCTGTACCGAGTGAGGGAGATACTGTATTTGCTACGTCCAAAGACGCTGCCGGTAACGAGTCAATCGCAAGTTCAATTGTGGTAGGTACGGACACTGATGGCGATGGCATTCCAGATGTTATTGATACCGACGATGATAATGATGGCTTGTCTGATACTGATGAAATAAATATCGGTACGGATCCTCTGAACCCAGATTCTGATAATGACGGTGTTGAAGATGGTAAAGAAGTCGGTGCTGATACTTCAACGCCTGTAGATTCGGACGGTGACGGTACTATAGATGCGCTAGACAATTCGAATGACTCGGATTTGGATGGCCTGTCTAACTATTTGGAAACGCTTATTGGTACAGATCCTAACTTGCGCGACTCTGATAGTGATGACTTCCGGGACGATGAGGAACTTGCCGTTAAGTTGTCAGGCGTAGATAGCGATGACGATGGTATTGATGATGCGTTAGATGCTGATGTACTTGGCGCTCCTGATGAAGATGGTGATGGTGTTGCCGACTTTGCAATCCGTGACACTGATGGCAACGGCACTCCAGATGTATTGGATACAGATAGTGATGCAGATGGCATTGATGACATCAATGAAACCTTGGTTGACGGCGATGGCGATGGTATCGCTGATGTACTTGATCCAGTTAACGCTATTGGCGGTGGTGATAGCGATGGCGACTTTATTCCTGACGCAATTGAATGCTGCCACGATTCCGATAAAGATGGCCAACCGGATTACATGCAGTTAGATAGTGATTCTGACCGAATCAATGATGTGGACGAAGCTGGTATCAGTGGCGTAGACAAAGATAATGACGGTTACGATGACACTTACGATGCTGATGTAGATGGTGATGGCGTCGTCGACAATGGTCCTGATGAGAATGCCGATGGTCTGAATGACGACTGGATGCCACTCGATACGGATGGCGATGGCTTGGCTGATTACCGTGATACCGATAGTGACAATGATGGTATTAGTGATGAAGAAGAGAGCGGCTATGGTTCATTCCCTAATCGCGATACTGATGGCGATGGTATCCCTGATCGTGTTGACCCAGTATCTGGTGTCGATGGCGGTGATTCTGACGGCGATGGCCTGAGCGATAAGGAAGAATGTGCTGATGGATATCCAAATTGCGCAGATAGTGATGGCGACGGAATCCCAGACTATATGGATGCACTTGTTGATGAAGCTCCATCGCCAGCGCCTGTAGTAATTGATACTGACGGTGATGGTTTAAGCGATGACGAGGAAGCGACATTGGGAACGGATCCGCTCAAGAGCGATACTGATGACGACGGTTTATCGGATTTTGTAGAGGTAACCATAGGCTCAAATCCTATCGTTGCAGATACCGATGGCGACGGCATTCTGGATGGTGCCGAGAACCAGGATATTAACGGTAATGGCATTAACGATACTCGTGAAGGCTATCTGAAAACGTCAACGAAGGGTGGTGCACTTGGATTTATCTGGGCTGGTCTTGCTTTACTGTTAGTTCGTCGCAAGCACTTACTCGCAGTATTAGCTGGCCTTCTCAGTATGGTGTCAGTGGCAAGTGCCAATGAGTCAGAATCTTTGTTTAGCGCGGATCGTGTGTATGTAGGCGCAGGCCTTAATTATTCACGCTTCTCGCCAGAGACTGCAGGTTCCGGCATCAATATCACTGATCGTTTCGATTGGGGGTATTCGCTGTCGGCTGGCTATGACTTGTTTAATCAGTGGTCGGTCAATGCGTCCTATGAGGATGCAGGCGGCTTGGCTGCAGATGTTCTGACGACAAAAGAGACATTGGATTACAAAGCCTTGTCTATACTAGGACGTTGGTATCCAACCTTTTTAGACAATAATGAACGTTATACGGACAACGATAGATCTTGGCATTGGTTTGTATCTGGTGGTTTCGCTACTGTGAATACTTCAGGATCCTTGCTTGCTGATGAACAAAGCTCGGCAACCCTTGCTTACGGTATTGGTGCAAACTATCAAATAACTGAGAGCATGTTGGTTGAAGCGACCGTTAATCGTTATTCCGGAGATTTACTGAGTTATGGTTTGGGTATTACTTGGTATCCATTTAGTAGTGGCAGCAAAAAAATTGAGCCTGTTCCTGAAGTAATTCCTGAGCCAGAGCCTGAAGTAGTAGAGGTTGTTGAGCCTGAAGTTATTGAGCCGGTTGTGGTTGAACCTGTTGTTGAGATTCAAGCTTGCACATCGAAGAGCTCACGTGCCGATATCCTATTTGATAGTAACTCAAGCAAGTTGAAGGCAGACTTTTTTGATGTTCTTGATCGTGCTGTTATCGACTACTTTGCCTGTAAGGAAAGCGTGATTACCTTAGTTGGGTTTACTGATTCATCAGGCAGTGTGCGTTATAACGAGAAACTGTCGTATAAACGTGCAGACACTGTTCGAACGTATTTACAGGAACGTGGTATCCCGTCTGATCATATTGTGACTATTTCTCGAGGAATAGATCCTAGCAGCGGTTTGCCAGAGAACGAAAAACGTCGGGTTGAACTCTACTTTGGTAGCTATTAAGCTGCCCTAAGGCACTATAGTAAGCGTAAAAGCCGGAGCTAGACTCCGGCTTTTTTATACTCATCATTCGCAAATATTGCTAATTAAGTAGGGTGTAAATATACCTAGTGAATATTCCAAACAGATCAAAGGCTGCTAGTCTTAGAAAAGGTTAGAAAATCTAGGGTAAGGATATTTGCGTATGAGGTTACGACATTGGATTGCGATGTTATTCATTGTTTACTTGCAAACTGCCGAAGCTGTCGATCTACGCACAACAATATCTCCGCCATATCAAATCATGCTCCAAGGTGAGCTCTCGGGCGTTTCATCCAATGTCATGCGTTGTATTTTTGGCGAAATGGACGAAGTCTATGACGTGCAGGTCATGCCATGGGGGCGAGCCGTTGCGGATCTTGTCTCCGCCGATGCTGACGGTTTGTTCACCTCGATGCCTACCGATGAACTGGATGATTATGCGACTATGTCCGTGCCGTTCGCCCTAGAGAAATGGTATTGGTATTTTACCGATAGCAAGCTGGAATCTCGGGTAGATTTTCATTCAGGGCTGCGGATTGGTGCCATTCGATCGAGTAATCAGGCGCTGTGGTTGAAGATCAATGGTTACACTCAGATCGAAGAGGTTAATGAAGGGGAGCAATTATTCAAACTGGTTCGAGCAGGGCGCTTGGACGCCTTTATTGCCGATGAAAAAAACTTCCATGAAATTGCACTTGAACTTGATCTAAATGAGCGTGATTTTAAGCGTCGGTTTTTGAAATACACGCCTTTGGGTATCTATTTTGCCAATCATTTTTTGTCCGAACGTCCAGAATTTTTAGCTAATTTCAACGCCCGAGTTTCGGGTTGTGCTCCCGGCTCGATGCTACTTTCGACAAGTGAAAACAAGAAGCTGAAGGCGATCTTAGAATATCAAATTCGTAATTGGGTTGAGAGTCGCGAAGTTATTAGTAGTATTCGTATGCAGAATGAATCCATGAAAAAAGTCACGATTAAAGATATTGAAGTATTAGATAAAAAGTGGCAAGCGGAGATTGGTGTATCGGAGCGCCCGATGATCAATAAATTATTGAGTAATCAATTATCTAAATATCTGCGTGACGTCCAAGAGGCCTCAAAAGGCTTGTATACCGAGATTTTTGTGGTTGATCGAAATGGCGTAAACGTAGGGCAGAGTGCAATTACTTCAGATTACTATCAAGGCGATGAAGAGCCATTTAAAAAGAGCTTCGGAGATGGGATAGGCGGAAATAATATTAGCGGAATAGAATATGATGAGTCGACGCGAACGTTTCAGGTCAAATTGAGTTTAACCGTCGGTGATGAATTTAAAACGCCAATAGGTGCAGTCATTGTAGGTATTGATGTGGAACGTGCCCTATCAGCAGATTGATAGGGCTAATTAATAACACCGTTAACTGACGAAGGTTACTGCATCGGTTAGTTCTGCTCGATCTGTTCGACATTTATTGGCAGGAGCATTTTCGTCCGCGTAGCCAAATGACATGCCGAATAACACTCCACGCCCTTCAGGCAAACCTAGAAATTCTCGTATTGGATCAGGAAACTGTCCAAGCGCGCCTTGCATACAGCTATCAATCCCTTTTTCTTTCAATAGTAGCGTCAAGGTTTGCGCATATATTCCAATATCTACAGCTCCCATGATATCGAGATAGGTATCCATGGTGAAAAATGCAACGTGTGGGGCGTCGAAAAATGCCCAGTTGCGTAACATGGCCATGTTGCGTTTCATTTTATCTTCGCGTGCAATATCCATTGATGTATACAGTGCATTAGCTGAGCCAAACTGACGCTCGCGATGAATGCCATCGTAGGCGACTTTCCAATTAAAATCTGGATTGGGCGCTTGCTGTTTCATCACAGTGCCAACTAATAAATTTTTTAACTTATCTTTCTTTTCACCGGATACCACATAGGTTTGCCACGGCTGGACATTGCAATTCGATGGCGCTTGTTGAGCTGCTGTAAAAATTTCTTGTAACACATCTGCAGCGACAGGTTCTGGGCGGAAAGCGCGAACTGAAAATCGATCGTTCAGAATATTGGCAATGGACATATGAGTTCCTCAAAATAAAAAGCCGGACTACTAACGGCTTTACGTTAACAGTCCGGCTATCGTTAGAACAGGTGATAAGTGCCAATGTCACAGCACTGATTCCGTGATTCTAGTCTTAGCTTTCTTTATTTAACAAGTAAGTGCTCAGCAAAGGTACTGGGCGACCAGTTGAATTCTTTGTTGTGCCATCACCACCCCATGCAGGGCCTGCAATATCCAAGTGCGCCCAACGAGTGCCTTCAGTGAAGCGCGATAAGAAACACGCTGCCGTGGTTGCGCCAGCCAAAGGACCACCGATGTTTGCTATATCAGCGAAGTTGGAATCCAAACCTGCTTGGTAGTCTTCTTCCAGAGGTAAGCGCCAAATACGGTCGCGAGAATAGCCACTGGCAGTCATCAATTCCGTTGCCAGGCCTTCGTCAGTGGTGAACAAGCCTGAGTTCACTTTACCCAGTGCTGCCATACAAGCACCGGTTAGGGTTGCAATATCAACTACCGAGGCAGGTTGATAGTCGCGGATACCCAACGTTAGTGCATCACACAGTACTAAGCGGCCTTCGGCATCGGTGTTGAGGATCTCGATAGTTAATCCCGACAAGCTCGTTACAACATCGCCTGGCTTGCTGGCGTGTCCTGAGGGCATGTTTTCGGCGCTAGTGACGATAGCAACAACGTTGATGGCGGGCTTTAGAGCTTGGATTGTTTTCATCGTGCCGAGTACCGAAGCGGCACCACACATGTCGTATTTCATTTCGTCCATTTTAGGACCAGGCTTCAAGCTGATACCGCCAGTGTCGAAGGTAATGCCTTTGCCTACGAGCATATGCGGCGCTGCATTTTTATCGGCTGCGCCTAAGTATTGCAGGATAATAATTTTGCCCGGTTCGGAAGATCCTTTGCTGACTGAGTAGAACGAACCTGCGCCCATCGCTTCTAGTTCTTTCTCATCGTAAACCTTACACGTCATTGAGCCGTCTGCCGCTATCGCTTCAGCTTGTTCAGCAAGGTAGGTGGGCGTGCAAATATTCGGTGGCATATTGCCAAGATCTTTAGCGTAATCTGTACCCATACCAATTGCGTCACCACGTTCTAGTGCCGCACCAACGTCACTACCAATCCAAATCAACTTCTCAGCTCTCGCTGGTTCTTCTTTGGCTGGTTTTGTCGCCGTGAAGCGGTATTGTGCGCTGTGTAAGGCCAACATCATTTGTTCTGCCCACCAAGCTTCAGGCATGCACTCACTTGCGAGGTCAGCAATAGAGACAGCAACGGTTCCTGGGATTTTGGCGATACCGGAAGCAATAGCGGTCACAATTTTACCTGCGTTAAACGCGCTGATTTCGTCCTTACCTGTGCCAACCAGCAACACTCGCTCGGCGCTAATACCGGAAACCCCTAGCAGTAGTAGAGTGTCACCAACATTACCTTTAATGTCTTTTGCATCAATACGCGCTTGCAAGAAACCGCCGGTTGCACTGTTTATGGCTTGTGCAGCGTCAGATAACTTGCCTGACTGGTCGAGAGTAACGACAATACATCCCGTTTGAACTTGGGTGGCCGAATCTGAAACTACCTGATATTGCATGACTGCTCCTGACGAAGTGAACACATAAAACGTGCTTCATTATTATTGAGGACGGTGACGCGGCCTCGCCGTGTAACTATCTTCGGTGATTAGTTCTATAGTGTGCGGGCTGGTTGGCAAAATACAAGGGGAGAGCACATCTTCTAATGAAAATGGGTACAATGGCCGCCACCAATATTATACGCCCAGCCAAATTGGCCGCAGGGTTACAAGGTTTATCGATTTGATTCTTTTTCGCTATTTAGCACGAGAACTTGCCGGCGCTATGTTCGCCGTTACCATAGTGCTGCTAATGATTTTAATGAGTGGTCGCTTGATTCAACAATTGGCCGCTGCTGCTGCGGGCGAAGTATCGCTTGAGATTGTGTTTTTTACGCTGCTATTACGTCTACCTTCCTTTCTTGAAATGATTCTTCCGTTAGCACTCTTCATATCTATTTTGCTGACGTACGGGCGCTTATACGCCGAAAGCGAGATGACAGTATTAACCGCAACAGGGTTTTCTAACTTCAAGTTGTTGGGGTACACCTTAATGCCTGCTGCAATGGTCACTATGGTTGTCGCCAGCTTTACGTTAGTGATGAGCCCATGGGGTGCCCAGAAAATGGAAGCCTTGTATCAAAAGCAATCTCAGCTTACTGAGTTTGAGTTATTGGTGCCGGGACGTTTTCAAAGTACAAAAAGTGGCACTAGGGTGACTTACACTAAGGCACTATCCGATGATAAAACTCAAATGCACGGTGTTTTTATTGCTGATGGTGACACTTTATTGCTCGCCGAATCTGGCACTCAGTACGTAAGTGACGACACAGGCTCGCGATTCTTGGAACTGCATGGCGGTCGCCGTTTTGATCTCAACTCAGACAGCTTAGAGTTGCAAGTTCTCGATTTTGATTTGTATGGTGTAAAGATCGCAGATGAACCTGAAGAACGCCGTAAACTGCGAAAAGAGGCTGTGCCGACACTCGATTTAATCGGATCTAAAGACCCCAAACATCAGGCCCAACTGCAGTGGCGTATTTCCCTGATATTGATGGTGCCTATTGTTACTTTGATTGCTTTCCCCCTATCTAAAGTAAATCCGCGACAAGGTCGCTTTGCTCGTTTATTTCCAGCAATCGTGTTGTTTATGGTGTACATCTCTTTGCTGATTGCTATGACGGGCATGATTGAAAAGCGCACGCTAAAGCCTGAAATCGGCTTATGGAGTTTGCATATTGTGTATTTGTTTATCGCTACAGGACTTCTGCTTGGACCTGAGTGGTTGCGTCGTCAGCGGGTGAAGCGTTTATGAATAAACTCGATTCTTACATCGCCCGCAGTGTATTGATGGCCTCGCTTGTGGTGGTCATTGTTATTGTTGGTCTTGATGCTATTTTTACCTTAGTTGATGAGTTAGATCAGCTCAAAGGCGATTATCAATTTGTTCAAGCCCTAGAGTTTATGACGCTGCGTTTACCGCGTCGCGCTTATGAATACATGCCTATGGCTTGTTTGATCGGATGCCTAGCCGGATTAGGTGGCTTGGCAGCAAGCAGTGAATTAACGGTGATGCGCGCTGCTGGTTTATCTGTTACACGAATTTCTATCGCGGTGTTAAAGCCAGTCGCTTTGTTGATGATTTTAAGCATGGTAACGGCGGAGTTTGCTATCCCAACCTTGGAACGTATTGCCCAAGCGCAAAAAGCGGTTGCTCAAGGTAAGGATGATGCGTTATCGAACAAAGGCAAAGGCTATTGGCATCGAGAAGGCGATTTATTTATGCGCTTTACTGCTATTGAACCGGGTGGCGTATTGCATGGAGTTACCCTATATGAATTTGATAGTGCGCAAAATTTAATACGGATGCGAACTGCCGAACGTGCGATCTATCAGCGTGCACATTGGTCTATGGAAAACGTACGTGACTTAGATGTAACACCAGACCGCACTATTGCAACGCACTTTGATACTTTAGATTGGAATACCGAATTAACCCCCGCTAGTTTAAGCGTGGTGATGGTGCAGCCGCGTGATATGTCGATCTCTAATCTCTATAGCTATACCCGTTACTTAGAGCGCCAAGGATTGAATGCCGATAACTATTTACTGTCGTTTTGGCGTAAGGTTACTCAGCCTCTGGGGACATTTGCGTTAGTTATTTTGGGCATTTCTTTTATTTTTGGGCCTTTGCGGGCGGTGACGCCTGGTTATCGAATCTTCTCAGGTATCTTGGTTGGCTTAGTGTATAAATATGCCGAAGAACTACTGGCACCAGCCAGTATCGTGTTTGGATTCGCGCCGATTTGGGCAAGTATTATTCCTATTGTAGGAAGCGCAACAGCGGGTATTTATCTGCTGCGCAAAGCGGGCTAGTAGTCTAGCGCTTAGGCCATATCCTTTGGGAGATAAACAATGCGCGTGAGCGACGCCATGTCGTGCCACGTGCGTTGTTGTTTATCCAACCAAGCCCAGAAAAAACCAACGCCAAAAATCACTAACGAGAAAAATCCCATACCCGTGCGTAGCATGCAGTGGCTCAAACGTATATGTGAGCCATCAAGGGTTGTGATGCGAAGTCTCCATGCCTTCATCCCAATAGTTTGTCCGCCTTTACGCCAAGAGTGGCTGTAATACAAAAAACAAATAGTAAACATCAGCGATAAATCAACCGATGCTGGGAAGCCCCCCGGAAATTCGCCGCTAATTGCTTTAATGATGGCTACTAAAACCATACCAACCATGATGTACAAGGCAATGACAATCAGACCGTCGTATGCAAGCGCTGCAAATCGGCGTAACAATGAAGCAGTGGGGTAATTTTGTAGCGACATACAAGCCTCGGTAGGAAGGAATATGGCGCGAATGATAGCAAAGGACAGCGTGGAGTACGAAGGCTGATGATTCACATCACTTCTTTGCATTAATGAATATCACACCGGCGGTTTTTGAGTGATATCATCAAACTAGCATTGAATTCGATAAATTTGAGTATTAGGAGCCGCCAAATGGTGGATTTATTTGATATTCGTAAAGAATACACCCAAGGTCGTTTAGACGAGCAAACCGCCGCTAAAGATCCGATGACACAGTTTCATGCATGGTTTGAAGCCTATCGTGAAACTCTGCCTGTAGAGCCAACCATTATGACGGTGGCTAGCGTTGATGCCGAAGGCCAACCTTGGCAACGCATCTTGTTGTTGAAAGCTTATGACGAGCAAGGCTTCGTATTTTTCACCAATTATGAAAGTAACAAAGGCCAGCATTTCGCGAACAACGCTCGTGCCTCAATTCACTTTTTTTGGATTGGCCAAGAACGACAAATTCAGGTGCAGGGCATAGTGACGAAAATGACCCGCGCCGAAGCGGAAAGTTATTTTCATTCGCGTCCGCGCGAAAGCCAACTGGGTGCTTGGGCCTCAAAACAGAGCCGTCCATTGGCCAATAGGGCAGAACTAGAGGCCAACTTTGCTGCCGTCAAAGAAGCTTACGAAGGTAAGGATGTGCCGTTACCGGATTACTGGGGCGGATATCGTTTGGTGCCTGAACGAGTGGAGTTTTGGCAAGGCGGTGAACATCGATTACATGACCGCATAGAATACCGCCGCAATGGCAGAGAATGGCTGCAGCAACGGTTGAATCCGTAAGTTGCAGGCGTTTAACGTTTTGGAAATGATTTAAAAAGCACCGCTATGAAGGGTGCTTTTTTGTTTATTAGTTGGCTAGGCCTTTAATAATTTCTCGCGCTTGATCCATATAATGATTGCCGAATAAAACCGCGTGATTAAGCACATGATACAGCTGATAAACAGGGCGGCGCATGGCATAGCCATCATCAATTGATCGCACACTCTGATACCCTTTATAGAAGGCCTCAGGGAAGCGTCCGAAGAGTTCCGTCATCGCCAAGTCGGTTTCGGCATCACCGTAATAACAAGCGGGATCAAACACAACAGGGCGAGAAGATTCGACATCGGGACGGAATGCGATATTGCCAGACCATAAATCACCATGCAGTAACGAAGCTTCTGGCTGATGCCCAAGTAAGCGCGTTTGGCAGCGAGCTAAAATTCGTTCACGTCCGCGAATGCCATCCCCACGCATTTCTAATTGAGTTAACAGCGGTGCGATGCGTTGCTCACTGAAAAAATGCGCCCAGTGATTACTCCAATTGTTATTTTGTGGCGTATCACCACAAAATGTTGTGTGCTCAAAGCCATAGCCCTTATCACTGGTATGGCTGTGCATCTCTGCAATTTGGCGTCCTGCTTCGAGCCAATCACCATGTACAGCTAATGGCGTATGGGTAAGAATTAGATACGAATGACCATCAACCACACCGCACGTTATTGGCTGTGCTGTAACAATGCTTTGAGTTTCCATAATGCGTAGTAAGCCATCTTGCTCAGCTCGAAAACGTTCAATGCCGGTGCCTTCAGCGGATAAGCGCTTGATAAAAAAGTCGCCAGCTTCCGTACGAACACAATATTGTTGCTGAGCCGTATTTAAGTGTTGGCTATAGCTCGTTAGCTCACTGGCGGCAGGCAGTAGTAAACGTTGATCAACCGCATCGGCCAAAATTCGAGTCAGTAGATACTGAGCACTCTCGGTTGAGCGTAATAATGTCGCAGTCATGATCCGACAATCCAAAAAAGAACGAATGATCAGTATAGTCGGACGAATTGGAATAAGAGTGAGTCCTACTTAACACTTTACCGTAAACTAACCGACCAATTGTGTCAGTGAATGCTGCAAAATGTCAGGTAGGTAAGCTTAGGTGAGCGAGTGTAAGGCTGAGTTGTATCGAGTTAAACGATGGCTATTTCGAGTATCTTGATGCCTTGTAGCAATCTGCTACAATACCTGTAACGCGTTTCTACTTTCTTTGGTATGAGGTTGTGATCATGGCTAAAGCCCAATCCCCTGTGCGTCTTGAAGCATCGTTAATGGAATCGGCAAAGTTCGCTGGCGATCTACTTAAGCGCAGCGCCGCCGAACAAGTCGAGTTTTGGGCGAGTTTAGGTCGCTTAGTCGCACCCAAGATCAGCCCGAAAGAACTGATCGAACTGCAAGCGGGCCTGCTCGATATCAAATTCGAAGAAGCTAAACCCGTGACGGTAGATTCCGGTGCTTTGTTTAGTGAGCTTGACCAGAAGCGTGTTTCTGGTGCGTTGGAACAAGCCATTGCCAGCAACAGCGTTCGTTATCAGGCATCTGCAACACAACCGGGCTGTTTAGAGCAAGTTAACCCCGATGGCAGCCTTGTTGTTGGTCGCTTTACTAATGGACAATTCGAACCCCTCGTATGAAACAACTATGGATGTTGGTCGGTGGCAATGGATCTGGCAAAAGTACATTCTACGAGCAAATGCTCAAGCCCAAAGGTATGCCGTTTATTAATGCAGATATCATTGCCAAAGAAGCCTTCCCAGACGACCCCGTAAATAATAGTCATAAAGCCGCACGCATTGCCGAAGAACTCAGATTCGATAAACTCCGCCAAGGTTACAGCTTTTGCTTTGAAACCGTATTCTCCCACGTTAGCAAAATTGACTTTATCGCCACCGCCAAAGCGACGGGCTACCAAGTTATTTTGGTGTTCATTCACATCGACAACACAGATTTGAACCAAGTTCGTGTCGCGCAACGAGTGCTCGACGGCGGCCATAATGTACCAGCTGATAAGATCTTATCTCGCATTCCTCGCACCTTAGATAACGTGAAAGCAGCAATTCCGCTGTGCGACGAAGTACACGTATTGGACAACAGCCGATTGGATGATCCGTTTAAACGCGTGCTGAGTATTATCAATGGCCAGATCAGTGCGCGAGTCGATGTGGCATTGCCGAGCTGGGTGCTGGCGCTGATAGGGGAGTAGGGGTTTCAAGATTGTGCAAACTTGCTTGTCATGGCACCATTTTGACGTACACTAGCTTCAAGTGAGTAAAAAAATCGTGTCCTTAAGGCATAGTTTAGCGAGGTAGATATGAGTTCGTTGCTGCAGGTAAAAGATGAACGGATCAATATTCGTCTTCAAGCCGATGCGAAGGCGATGCTTGAAAAGGCCGCGAGTCTTGAAAGTAAGTCGGTTAACGCTTATATCCTATCCATTGCATTAGATCATGCTAAACAAACCATTCATGAGCATGAATTCATGGCATTGTCGGCGGGTGATGCTTTGTCATTCTTTGAAGCCTTAGATAATGTCAAAGCAAATGACCGCCTCAAGGATGCGATGATTGAGCATAATCATCGGGTTGTTAGCAGATGAGCGTGCTTATTATTGAAAGACTTAAAGCCGACCATAACAAGTCGGCTTTTTCTTGTGGTAATGCTGCTCTAAATAATTACATTCGGCGTCAGGCTAAACAGGATGAAACGCGCAATGTGGCTCGGGTATATGTTGCTACCAATCAAGATACGCCTAACGAGATCATCGGCTTTTATACGCTTAGCAATTTGGCTATTGATTTATCGACCTTACCCTTACATCTGCTAAAAAAGCTGCCTAAGCATCCACTTCCTGCCGTTTTATTGGGGCGCTTGGCGGTTGTCGATAATCATCAAGGGGAAGGGGTTGGAGCACTGCTACTGGCCGATGCCATAAAGCGAGTATTAGAAGTGAGCCAGCATGTTGGTGTCTATGCGGTTGTCGTGGATGCTATAGATGACCAAGCAGCTCGTTTTTATCAGCATTTTGGATTTAAGAAGCTGGCGACGGATCATAATCGCTGGTTTTTGCCGTTATCAGCTTTATAGCGTTTATCTGTCCGCGACTCTTCTTACTAGCAGCCAGCTTTGGGGCCGGTCTTTAAGACTTCATAAGCTTCTTCGTCATTGGGCTAATTTGACCAGCTTCTGCTAACTCTAATCCAGTAGCTAGCCAATGTGCATACTCTGGCCATACAGCGAACAGTGCCTCCATATCGTCTTGATATAGCTTTGCTCGTCTAGTCATCACATTTTTTATGCGATCTTCCTTAAGCCCACACTTCCTAGCGAGTTCTGGTCTGGATAGTCCTTCTATTCGCGCTAGCAAATCTATTCGTTCTATAGCATCCACTTTTTATTACCATTTAATATGGTGCAAATAATGCATCCTTGATGTATTATTTGCATCAACCCGCTGGTATGGGTTGGAGTTTGAAAGTCAATGAACATCCTAGCACGAAAGCCCAGAATTCAGATATTCAGGCATAGGGACTTTAAGATCTTCCACTACTGGAGTATGGAAATGACGAATGTCGATTTACCTAAGCGTCCGGCAGAACTGGATGACGTTTTATCCTTGTACGAGGAATTGCATCTAGTCTATCGGTCTCTTGACTCACTGTATGAGTTTGTTGAATACCACTTAGTCAGCAAAGATGCGCTACTGGCTGCACCGCTGGTTTGCATTATACGCGATAGATTAGCGCGGGCAGGGCTGCGCTATGAGGATATATTCGCAGTGCCTAATGGTGAGCAGATGTTTGTAGATCGGTGAAGGAGAATGGTCGTTCTGAACCCCAGAAAACGAAAAAAGCTAGTAAGTGTTAACCTACTAGCCATAGAAATAAGCGGTAGCTATGGACGGACTTGAATCCCCAGCATTATGAAGGTGCTATCAAGCTTGTCGAGATGCCACCTTGTTGTCCTCTTCTAATATGGCGATCATGCCTGAGGGATTCGTTTGAATCAGACGCAGTAGCTTTTGAGTGGGTCCCGTTGGATTTCTCCGTTTGGTTTCCCAGCTTTTGATGGTTTCTGTGCTTGTGCCAATGATCTTTGCGAGTTCATCCCTTGTTTTTCCTGCGGCTTCACGTATTGCCTTCACATCAACAACGTTATAGCTGTGCATGTGTTCAGGGTTAGGAGTTCGTTCACCATTTTCAATCTCGATCATCTCTCTTGTGCTGGCGAGTAGATCGGCAAATAATTCGTCTTTCATGTTGGTATCCTCACTTAAGCCGTTCTGATACTTGTTTCAGCTGGTTCTTCTGGTCATTCGTTATGTTGTCGGCTTCATTTTTGGCATAGATCAGGGCTAAATACAGTCTGCCTGTTACCTGCGATCTGTTGTAGTAAATGACTCTGACACCTCCGCTTTTTCCGGTGCCTTCTCTTGCCCAACGTAGCTTCCTAAATCCTCCTGTACCTTGGATGACATTTCCTAGTTCTGGGTTAACGATCAAGGCTTCTTGCATTGCGCTAAAGTCGTCGTCTTCCATTAGATCGGCTCGTCGTTTTCTAAAGCCTTCCAGTTCTATAAAAGTAAACATTGTGCCCTCGTGTACAATGTACCTACTATAGGCGCGTACATTGTACCTGTCTAGTATTTATTAATGCGGTTTGACCGGTTATTATGTCTTCACTGTAATACAAGGAAGTAAACGACATCTAATGGCTAAGTTTCTCAGTACCACATCTCTAAACTTCTATCTTGAAGAGTTGATCAAAAAGTCGACTAAGAATCTCATTCTCATTAGTCCCTATCTCAAGATAAACGCCCGTTTGAAGGAACTCTTAGAGTTCAAGTCCGATTCCGATCTGAAAGTCCGTATTGTCTATGGAAAGAAAGAGATGGCCCAGTCAGAGCTTGATTGGCTCGCTGGACAGCGACATATTGAAGTTCGGTTCTGTAAAAATCTTCACGCCAAGTGCTATATGAATGATGCCAATGCCATCATCTCTAGTTTGAATCTGTATGAGTTCAGTCAGGTTAATAATAATGAGATGGGTGTTCTCGTTACTCGGTCGGCGGATACGGAAGCTTTCACAGATGCCTTTGAAGAGGTTTCCAGAATACTAAGAATCAGTGATTTAGTGTCCTTTGGTGATTCTTCTGCCGAGTCTTCTGCCGAGTCTTTAGATGTAGAGACAGACCAAGCTCTAGAAGAAGATGATGAAGAAAGTACCGATGATGGGGCTAAGTTAACGACCTCAAAGCTGGCTAAAAAGCGTAATTGTAAAACGGATGAAGTGTTGCTGATATTGTGTAAATCTGGCTATCTAGAGTTACGCGATGAGCGGCATTATCTAACTGATAAGGGTAAGGAAGCGGGCGGTGAGTTTCGTAAGGGCTGGAAGGGGTTTTACTTTTTGTGGCCTGACGATTTGGTGCTGTGAATATTTGATCTCGCGATGTTTTAGCGAGTGGTTCTTTAGAATACTTTGAACGGTGGCGATCTGCTCACACTGCAAAAGGTGTTGGGGCATTCGGACTTAAAGATGACGCTTAAAAAACGGGTAACTGTCAGATCAAGTCTGAGCTAGTACAATTTAAGTCCTGAATATCTTGAACAGGTATTGGAATTTAACCCATTGGTCGGCTGTAAAATACCATCAAGGGCTAAGGTGTTGGGTTTGTTTGATTCGATTGCGTTTTAGCAATTATCATCCTAGTCTTCCTGCGTATTTTCTTGTATGGATTTTTCTGCTGCATTTATTACGATGCTATCTTCTTCTGATGCTGATAAAGTTCTTGTTTTTTTTGTGAGTTTTTTTAGATTCTCAGTAATTAATATATTTTTTGCCATATAATCTTCATTGATTGATATTGACTCGCTTACTATTTTGAAATGTAGGGATATTATTTGCGCTATCTCATGCTCTTTTAAACGTAAGCGCTCAAGCAACCCCACCTACCAATTTAAATAACCGCCAGCTCTATATTTTCCGGCAGCAGTTTTTCAATATCTTCCACCGTTTCACAGTGCGGCAATCGCGTCAGTACCGTACGTAAATACGCGTAGGGTTCGAGTCCATTCGCTTTGGCGGTTTCTATTATGCTGTACAGCATGGCGCTGGCCTTTGCACCACGTTGACTATCGCTAAACAGCCAATTTTTGCGTCCAATCGCAAACGGCCGGATGGCATTTTCGACTGGGTTGTTGTCTATATTCAGTCGGCCATCGCTGATGTATACCGTGAGTTTGTCCCAGTTTTTATCGAGGTACGCTAAGGCTTCCCCCGTTTTTCCTTTTGGCAGGGTTTGTTGCAACGCTTTATCCAGCCAAGCTCTGAGTTTGTTGAGTTGAGGTTGGCTTTTTTCTTGTCGAGTTTGATATTTTTGTTCGGCTGCTTGGTCTTTGATGCTGGCTTCGATGGCGTACAGCCCTTTGATCATGGTGATCGCCATGTCGGCTTTGCTGACTTTGCCTTTTAGGCTTGGGCTGACTTTTTGCGCCTCGATAAATTTACGACGAGCGTGGGCCATGCAGGCAAGTGCTACGATGCCTTGTTGCTGCCCAATTCGGTGATAACCCGCGTAATCATCAGTTTGCAGGTAGCCTTGATAGTCGCCTAATAGTGAGGCGGCAACGTCGGTACGTCGACGACTCGCGTAATCAAATAAGATGATGGGATGTTCTCGATCACCGGTTTTTCGGACCCACATGTAGCTGAGGCTTTCGGCTGTTTTATCCGGTTCTTTTAATACTTGAACTCGGGTTTCATCCATGTGGAGATAACCGCTTTCAAGCAGTTGATCATTGAGTAGGTTGTAAAGTGGTTGTAGGCATTCACTACTTTTGATCATCCAGTTGGCTAAGGTGTTACGCGGTAAATGAATGCCCATTCGTTTAAAAATGGTTTCCATCCGGTAGAGAGGTAAACCGTCTTGATATTTGGCAACCGCAATGTGGGCGAGTAAGCCCGGGCTAGCATTGCTCTTTGGTAGCGGTTGCTTTGGAAGTTCAGCGATGTGTACGCCGGATTCACAGGCTTTACACGCGTATTTTTTGCGGGCGTGTACGAGTACCTGAACCACGGCAGGAATAATATCCAGCTGTTCGCTGGTGTCTTCGCCTATGCAGGTTTTCACACAGCCACATGCACAACGTTTATCGGCTTCAGTAAGATCGTGTTCGATACGTACTCGCGGTAATACCGCAGGCAGAGGTTTACGGCCGGAGGTTTTTTTAGGCGTAGACGATGCTGCGTCTGAGGCCAACTCTGCGGTACTCACTTCTGTATCAATGGACTCTGCGATTTCAGGAGCAGAGGCATCATTCTCATGTTCGACTTCATCAAACAATTCGGCTTGCTGATCACTCTTCTCGCTGCTTTTACCAAACTGACGCTGTTTAAACAGAATGATCTGTTCTTCCAAAAACTGGATACGTGATTGTTTTTTATTTAACAGTACTTGATGGTGATGAATTAATTGTTCTTTTTTTTCCAACTGATTCTGTTGCGATTGCAATAACTGACTCTGCGCTAAAAGCTGTTGTTTTAGCGCAACAATATCGTCAGGTAAGTGATCAGCCGGTGGTGTTTTCATGGGGTTGGATTATACCAAATCCGTTAATTTATAGCAGAGTAAAATAGCGTTTCATGCGGTTTATTATTAAAAATATCCAGTCCATCCAATAATAAATTCAGTTGATAACCGTCGATGCAAAGGGATGCAGTGTCGGTCGGCTTTAGCCATTTAAAACGTTGCTTTTCCAACCGTTTGTACCACAGCACAAAGCCATTGCGCTCCCAGTACAGTAGCTTAACTTTATCGCGGTTACGATTACAAAAGACGAACAGCGCATTGATCATGGGGTTGAGTTCTAACTCCTGCTCAATCAGAGCGGACAAGCCATTAATAGACTTGCGCATATCCACCGCGCCTGCGTATAAATACACCTGAACCGATGCGCTAGGCCGAAGCATACAAAAGCCCTCGATCATTGAGAGCCACCAATAGATCGGGTAAGGCCTCGACTGACAGTTCAATCAACACCTGCGAGCCCAATCGTAGTCGTGCCGGAGCCGAAGACGTCAGCGTGATAGGGATCAGAGCCTTGGTTTTCGTCGACTCTGTCTTGGGCGACAAACGTTTACGCCAATACTGAAAATTATGAACGGCTATGTTGTGCTGCTGACAAAAGGCGACTTGGGATAGACCACTCTCGTGCCAGAGATTAAGGTGTTGTTGCCATTGTTCCGATTTGGTCATGAGCTGTCTCGTTAAATAATTTGAAGACAGTTTAGAGGGATTTCGGCGTGGGTTTTAGATGGGGTTGTTTGAGCGCTTACTTTTAAACAGAGTACTTCTTTCGAGTTGGTTTCTATTATTGTTCTTACTTCTTTGTCTGTCGTATATAAATAACTACCTATTTCAGATATTTCCTGATACATAGCGCGTGCAGTGCTTAATATGAATTCAGAACTCCCATCTCTGTTTTCTAATATTTTTGTATATAAACCCAGTTCTCGTGATATTAAATCTATGAGTTTATTTATGAATGTATCATCCAGATTGGGTATTCCTTTAAAATCCTTTATTTCGTGTAGCTGTCCGAATATATTACCTGCAGATATTTGGTAGTTATTTGGCTCATTTTTTTTATGGTTTTCTATTATTGATCGGTAGTTGTATTCAAAGTCTTTTTTGTACCTAAAGAATTCTTCTATCTCGTTTTTCTCTAATATTTTGTCTATTTGTTCTTTGTGGTTTTTGTTCATGTTTTTTATTGATAGGAGCGCAGCTATTAAGGCAATTGCTCCTGTTAATATTGTTGCTATGGAAGATAGGACAGCGTCTGCTGTTATTTCGGATGGAATGGGTAGTGTTGATATACATAATATTGTTATTAGTGTTGCGATTACACCAGCAAATATAACAAGAACAAATTCCATTTTAGCCTCCAACACGAAAAACCCCACCGAGTTAGTACATCCTAACAGGGCAGGGCTTTGAATAAGTGGTAGCTATGGACGGACTTGAACCATCGACCCCAGCATTATGAATGCTGTGCTCTAACCAGCTGAGCTACATAGCCACTTCACACACTTGATGATGCGCGTTGCGTCTCTCAAGTGGCGCGTATTATGCCACCTTTTTAAAGGCTGTCAAATATTTTTTTATGATTATTTTCAATGAGTTAGGTCCGACAGGATCGGGCTTAGTTGTTACCGATTTTTTATACAAAAAAGCCCCAGTATCTTGTGGACACTGGGGCTTTTGGCTACGTAGAAGCAGGGTTAGATAATACCTTGCTCTTGTAGGTCTGCGATCAGGCTTTCAACGCTTTCGTTTTCAGCCGCTAGGCTCACGTCAGCGCCGTCAGCGCCACCGGCAACAAGAGCAACCAAACCAGCACTCTTCAGTACTTCGGCGTCTTTCGCGTTTGCGATACCGGCAACACGTCCCATTTCAAACAAGCGACGATCCAGAGCGCTTACCAGTTGCTCGGCGTTGGTTGCGTTGATGGCAACAATTGCTGGCTTCTGGTTAAAGCGACGGGCTTTTTCGTCGGCTGTTAGTGGGCCACGCTCTACGCTGTCGTCGGCGGCTTCGCCAACGATCATGCCTGCACCGATGGTGACGTTGGTTAGGCGATCAATAACGATGAATGCGCCAGTGCCTGGAATACGTGCATAGCTGTCGAATGGTACGGCTTTATCAAGGCTAACTTGAACTAGACCGATTTCATTCATCTGAATTTCTTCAGCACTACGCTGTTCTAGGGTATTTACATCAATCAGGTGGTGAACATGAGTGAAGGTACCCGCCGTCGCGCTTGATGCGAATTTCAGATCGTATGGTTTGCCAACGGTCATTGGTTTTTCGGTCATCCATACGATGTTAGCGTTGAGCTTGTTGCTAACAATCGGCTGGTCGTCGATTTTTACAATGATGTCGCCACGGCTGATGTCGATTTCGTCTTCTAGAGTCAGGGTGACTGCCTGTCCCGCGAAGCCTTCTTCTAAGTCGCCATCAAACGTTACGATACGCTCAACTTTGCTGGTCTTTTGTGACGGCAAGGCCATGATGGTTTCGCCCGGCTTGATGGTGCCCGAAGCGATGGTGCCGCAGAAACCACGGAAGTCGAGGTTAGGACGGTTAACGTACTGAACCGGAAGGCGGAAGTTAACCAAGTTTTTGTCTTTGGATACTTCAACGGTTTCCAGAATTTCCATTAAGGTCTGGCCCGTATACCAAGGCGAACGAGTAGAGCGATCTACTACGTTGTCACCGTCAAGGGCTGACATAGGTACGCAATGTACGTTTGGCAGATTCAGCTTGTCGGCGAATTCTTGGTAGTCTTTTTTGATTTCATGGAAGCGTGCTTCGTCGAAACCCATCAAGTCCATTTTGTTGATCGCTACAACGACGTGCTTAATGCCCAGCAACGACGCAATAAAGCTGTGACGTTTGGTCTGGGTTTGTACGCCGTAACGCGCGTCAATAAGGATGATAGCAAGATCACAGGTCGATGCACCGGTCGCCATGTTACGAGTGTATTGCTCGTGTCCTGGGGTATCCGCGATGATGAACTTACGCTTAGTCGTGCTGAAGTAGCGATAGGCAACGTCAATGGTAATGCCTTGCTCACGCTCTGCGGCCAAACCGTCCATTAGCAATGCTAAGTCGATTTTGTTGCCGGTAGTGCCTGATTTAGCGCTGTCTTTTTCGATGGCGGCTAATTGATCTTCGTAGATCATTTTTGAGTCGTGCAGCAGTCGACCGATTAGGGTTGATTTACCATCATCGACGTTTCCGCAGGTCAAAAAACGCAACATCTGCTTGTTTTCGTGCTGCTTCAAGTACTCAAGGATATCGGAAGCAATCAGTTCAGATTGGTTAGACATTAGAAGTAACCCTCCTGTTTTTTCTTCTCCATCGAGCCGGATGAATCGTGGTCAATTGCGCGGCCCTGACGTTCAGATGTGGTGGTGAGCAGCATTTCTTGAATAATTTCTGGCAATGTTGCTGCTTCAGATTCAACGGCACCAGTTAATGGGTAACAACCTAAGGTACGGAAGCGCACAGATTTCATCATTGGCACTTCGCCTTCGTTTAACGGCATACGGTCGTCGTCAACCATGATTAACATGCCATCGCGTTCTACCACAGGGCGTACATCAGAGAAGTACAATGGTACTAGCGGGATGCTTTCAAGGTAGATGTATTGCCAAATATCCAGTTCGGTCCAATTCGACAATGGGAATACACGAATGCTTTCACCTTTGTTTACTTTGCCGTTGTAGATATTCCATAGTTCAGGACGCTGATTTTTAGGGTCCCAACGGTGTTTTGCATCACGGAATGAGTAAACACGTTCTTTTGCACGTGATTTCTCTTCATCGCGACGAGCGCCACCAAAGGCAGCATCGAAGCCATACTTGTCTAACGCTTGCTTTAAGCCCTGAGTTTTCATGATGTCGGTATGCTTAGACGAACCATGAGTAAACGGACCTACGCCTTGGTCGACACCTTCTTGGTTAGTATGAACGATTAAGTCCATGCCAATTTCTTCAACCATTTTATCGCGGAAAGCGATCATCTCTTTGAACTTCCACGTGGTATCTACGTGCATCAAAGGGAATGGTGGTTTGCCAGGGTAAAAAGCTTTGCGAGCTAAATGCAGCATTACCGCAGAGTCTTTACCAATGGAGTACATCATTACTGGATTGTCGAATTCTGCAGCCACTTCACGAATGATGTGGATACTTTCCGCTTCCAGCTGCTTCAAGTGAGTCAGATTGTAGTCGGTCATAGTCGGCCTGATTGATAGAAAACGGGCGAGTTTAGTTTGAGCGCAATATACCAAGGTGGCTGGCATATAAGAAGGTGCAATCAATAACATTTAGCTATAAGGATATCGTGTTCCGCTTGTGTGCTGGAACATAGCTAGGCACCATCTTGAAAAACCGAGAGAGAATTGTAAATGAGTGATGAGTTTTTAGTGGACATTCGCACCAATACGGGTGTTTTAGAAGCGAGAAGCTTGAATCTTGATCATGATTGGGGCGTGCTCATGTGTCATCCACATCCTTTGTTCGGCGGCACTATGGATAACAAAGTGGTCACAACCGTGGTACGGGCGGCTCGTGATGCAGGGTTAAATACGTTGAGATTTAATTTTCGGGGCGTCGGTAAAAGCACGGGCGTTCATGACGATGGTCAGGGCGAGCAAGATGATGTGCTTGCGGCATTGAAATATGCCAAAGAGGAGTTGGGTTGGACTAAGGTGATTCTGGCTGGGTTCTCGTTTGGTGCTGGAATGGCTTGTTTGGCCGCTGTTAATAAACCTGAGTGGGTTAATGGTTTGGTGCTAATGGCTCCGGCAGTACATCATTTTGATGCGCCTATGATGCTGCCCCATGATTTTGAAACTTGGGTGTTGATGGGCGATGCCGATGAGGTTGTGCCGTTTAGAGAAGTAGATGATTGGGTATCGCGGGTGATTCCTGCACCGCATTTTCAGATATTTACTGATGGCAGCCATTTTTTTCATGGACGATTGACGGCCCTTAAACAGTCATTTTTAACCATTATTGCTGAGCTTATCGCTTAGCCTTGTCGAGTTAGGCAGGCGGATTGCCGTGTTGGCGTTTGCACTTTGACGTCAGCTTAGATAAATTGCGCGCCTCGAATTTACGCCTATCTAACTTGCCCCTGTGACGGAGAGTGCCTGTGTCTACCCCTTGGGAACTGTATCAAGCGGATCTTCAACGCGATGATTTTTCTTACGACGCTGCGCAAGAGATGGCAGTAAAGCATCTCCAGCGTTTATACGATGATTTGGTCGCTGCTGAGAAGCGTCGTGCTGGCCAAGGGGCTGTGAGTAAGCTCATTGGTAAGCTCAACAAGAAGAAGCCTGTACCAGAGCAGGGCATCTATTTTTGGGGAGGTGTTGGCCGTGGCAAGACCTACTTGGTGGATACCTTTTATGATGCACTGCCGTTTAAACGCAAGATGCGCACTCACTTCCATCGCTTTATGCAGCGAGTCCATAAAGATCTGACATCGCTGACGGGTGAGAAAAATCCGTTAATGATTGTTGCTGATCGCATTGCCAGCGAAGCGGTTGTTATTTGCTTCGATGAGTTCTTTGTATCCGATATCGGCGATGCCATGATTTTGGGCGGCTTGATGCAAGAGCTGTTCGATCGCGGTGTTACTTTGGTTGCAACCTCCAATATTGTGCCTGATGGCTTGTACAAAAATGGCTTACAACGTGACCGTTTCATGCCAGCGATTCGATTATTAAATCAGTTTACTGAAGTTGTGAATGTCGATAGCGGCGTCGACTATCGGTTGCGTACCTTAGAGCAAGCTGAGTTATACCATTTCCCACTCGATGGTAGTGCTGAAGCCAGCTTGAAAACCAGTTTTGACGGCTTAATTCCTGATTCTCGCCATGTCGTAGAAAATACTCAGGTAGAGATTTTAGGGCGTAAGATTCCAGCTAAAGCAGTGTGTGACGATATCGGCTGGTTTGAGTTTACGGCGTTATGCGACGGTCCGCGTTCGCAAAATGATTACATCGAGTTGGGTAAATTATTTCACGCCATTTTGATTTCAAATGTTCCCGTGATGGGCACCAAAAATGACGATTTAGCGCGTCGGTTTATCAACCTAATTGACGAGTTTTATGATCGTGGCGTTAAGGTGATTATGTCGGCTGATGCAGCTATCCCTAATATATATGAAACAGGTAAGTTGGAGTTTGAATTTCAGCGTACTACCTCCCGTATGTTAGAAATGCAATCACACGAATATTTAGTTCGTGAGCATCGCGCCGAATAGCCTAGCCATCGTATTAGAATTTTTAGCAAGAATTTAAAAACCTCCTACAATACAGACAGCAACTGCTGTCTGTATTTTTTTGGCTAGATAATAGTAATCATTATCAATAGCCATTAGAGGAAATCGTTATGCGTATTCAGAGATCAATAACGTTTGCTGTGTGTTTATTTATGCTGCCATTGTATTCACAAGCGGAGCTATCTATTACCGCTGGGATATTTAGCGATTATGTCGCGAATGGTGTTACTCAAACTGAAGGCGATCCAGCGCTGGAGTTGAGTCTGGATTGGGCTAATAGCGACAATTTATATGTTGGAGCTTGGGCAAGTAATGTCGATTTTGGTGAAGGGTACGATAATTCCGCGGAGGTCGATATCTATGCGGGTATGGTATTATCGGTTTCTGCACAGGTTAGCGTTGATTTAGGTACTGTTTATTACCAATATTTTGGTGATAAAGAATCGGATGAATTAGCATTTAACGAAATTTATGCGTTAACTAGTTATGAATCGAAGGCTGGTATTAGCGAAGTTAATATTTGGTATAGCTGGAATTATTCGGGTACTGATGCGGCGCACAATATTGTGCAATTAGCGCACGCGCTTGCACTTGCTGAAAATCACTTGCTTCGTGTAAGTGTGGATCGTCTAGCGTCTATGGATACAAATGAATACGACTGGGAAGGGCACCTTCTTATTTAAATTATCAAGTTGCTTACATAACGCAGTATAAAAACTTTGATGTGGAAATCGCCGCAACGAAAACCACATTAGATATCAAGCAAGGCGATACTCGTCTTGTTGCCGGTATTTCTCGAACTTTTTCTTTTTAAGCCTTTCTCGCCGAAAATTGCGCTAAACTAGCGCAGTTTGTTAAGGCCAAATTTCTTACTTAAAATCGCATCTAACCAGCTGATGGGTAACAAGCGTCGCATTAAAGGCAAGGCCATACTGCCATTACCAATGCGAACAACGGCTCCTGGATTATCTTTTAATATCCTGAGTAAGGTCGCGCAAAAATCAGCAGCTGTGGTGGGGTGTTGCTGAGAAGCCATAGCACGCGCTTCAATATCTGCTTTCACTGGTTCGTATAAAGAATCTTCGGCAATCAGTCCTGATATACTTGATAGCGAGTTCTCGCCAAAACTCGATTGAATGGCACCGGGCTGCACCGTGACAACTCGAATTTTAAATGGCGCTAATTCCATACGCATAGCGTCAGAAAGAGAGTGTAGCGCCGCCTTAGTTGCACAGTAAGCACCAGAAAATGGCGTCGTTAATATGCCCGAAACCGAACCAATATTAACAACTTGAGCCCCATTGGCCGCTCTCAATAGTGGGAGTGCGGCACGAGTAACAGCGAGAGGTGCGAAGACATTGGTTTCAAATTGGGCAAGAAGTTTATCGTGGGATAGTTCTAATACTGGTCCCATCGCTGCATAACCAGCGTTATTTACTAGCAAGTCTATGTGATGCACACGCTCAGTAACAATGGCCATTGCTTTTGCTATAGCGGCATCGTCGTTGACGTCTAGAGCAATCGGTACCAGCCGCTCGTGCTCGATATCGCTTAATGATTCTATTTTACGGGCAGTGGCAAAAACGAGGTCGCCGCGTTCAAGGCAAGCTAATACTAACGCCCGTCCTATGCCGGTAGAGCAGCCTGTAATAAATACCGTGTTAGTGTATTTTAGCGTGGTCATGTCGAATCCTTCTCTATCTCGACCAAGTCAATGCGATTTGCTGGTCGAAACTTCGTTTGCGTTTTTTTATTAAGTTAATTTTTCAGTAGAGTAGAACACTTTAACCGTAGAACAAAATTTATCCACCAGTGTTACGTTCAATAATCGTTAGGTCGGGGTGAATACCAAGGTACTGAATTTCTTGTTCATCCAGCCACATCCTAGCATCGCTTTGCTTTAACATGGCAATTGTTGACAAGGTTCCGGCTAATAAACAACTCGGGGCAACAACAGAAACAGAAGCCCAATACGACACTGGCATTCCAGTTTTCGGTAACAGTAAGTGGCAGTAACGCTTACCTGAGTGTTCAAAATAGCGTTCGTAGTCGCCGCTAGTGGATAAGCCGCCTTGCGTTATCGCTAGCTCTGCAATGGCATTTTCAGGTGCGCGAGGATTACGCACGCCGACTTTCCATGGTCGGTTGTCGGGTTGTGGCCCAATAACGTGTAGGTCGCCACCGAGGTCAATAATGCCGTGTGTTATTCCCGCCGATTTACAGATTGCTGCGGCGCAGTCGACAGCGTATTCCTTACCAATACCCCCAAAATCTAGCGACATGCCCGCGGGAAGGATAATGCTATTCGAATTAAATCGAATATGTTGAAAGCCAACATATGCAAGATTTGTCCTTATCGTTTCAGGGGATGGAATAATGCCATTGCGAAAATCCCACAGTTTTGACAATACCCCTGCGGTGATATCAAACAGACCATCGCTTAACTCAAATGCAACGGACGCATAATTTAATAGGTAATGAGTTTCGGCGTCGATGGTGGTTTTTTGCCCATCGCTACTATTTATTTTGCTAAGAATACTATCAGGGCGAAAGCGGCTGTACTTAGTTTCGATACGTCGAACATCTTCTTCTGCGGCTTGTGCAACTCTTTGTACATCGTCTTTATTTGAGTCGATATAGGGCAGCATCACCTCGCAGGGCGATGCCATAGCCGTAAATTTGTGACGAAGTAATTGCAAATTAATACCGGTATTCAATACCCAGACTTACGACTTGGTAATCGACTAAAGCCGGAGTTTCGGTAGAGCTGGTTTGGATAAGTGCTAAGTTTTCAGCGGAGTCATATTGCTGAATATCTAAGCTAACTAACCAACGCTGCCATTTAACTTGGCCTTCGATACCATAAGTAAGGGCCCCAAATGTTGATAAACGGGCGTCGGACGAACTTAATTCCTCATCGGGTGGGTTTTGCTCCAGCCGATAAAAACTAGCAGCCGTTTGGCGATAGTAGCGCAGGCTTGGAATTAGGTTGAACGTCCATTGATTGGCTTTCCAACTTTGCGCCCAGCGGGTGGTAATTGTATGTGAACGTATACCCCAATCGTCGGAGTAATAGCGATAATCTAGGTGCAAGGCGGCACCGTCACCAACGTTAAAATATAAGCGGTAGCGCCCATCAAGCGTTACTTGATCGCGTTGCCCCGGTCGTCTGTCTTCAAATTTATAGGGATCTGACAGATAGCCGCTTTGATGTGTATAGCCAATACCAGCTTGCACGACGCTGGTTTTTGTTAATACGCGTGAGATACCTTCGTAAATAGAAATAGTGCGTTTATCGTTGCCTTCAGCATCTTGACGAATACTGGATAAATAAGCATCCGTTGGCGATAGTGTATCGTTAGATACGCTAATTGAGCCGTGGAGTGTTGTTAGTTGATCTGCTAGTTCTAACTGACCTTCAAGACCTAAAGCGATGGACTGATAATCGTCTTCAGTTGAGTAAGCAATACTGCCACCAATGCTGCCTTGGCTAAAATAGCGGGTAGGGGCAACTCTTAGGTCGGTGCGCTGTTCATCAATACTCGCGCCTGTCATTAATAGAACGCTATTACCATCGGTATTTTCGTAGGTTTGCAGTGGCGAAGCACCGGTTAGGGTTTCGTATTGTAAATCGGTATTAATATACCAGTTACCGGTTATTGGGCGGCCATAATGCAATTGATGAACGTCTATTTGATAGCGTTCTATTGTCGGGGTAAATGTACGCTCACGCGGAGCGTCGGCTTCTTGGTATTGGCTATAACGATAACCAATTTTACTGTCTTGCGGGGCTGCTAAGCTGTGGCTATTCGTGCTGATAGGCATTGCGGCAGCGGCAGCCAGCGCGGCTAAAACATTTTTTTTATTTGATTTCATAGAGAATCTGCACGGCAATTAATTGCAGCCGCATCCGCCTCCTACAGCCTGACCACCACCTGATGATCCTTCCTTACTAAAATTAATATGGCGATCGAAGGCGGCTTTTTGCCCATCAATATCCCATGCCATTATATCTCTAGCTAAATAGCCGCGTTCCCACGGTTGCACGTTACTGCAGGCTGCGACGCTTAAAACCAAAATCATTGAGAACAAAATACGTTTCATCGAGCTTTCTCGTTCAGCAACTGCATCACTTGGGCGCGAATTTCGGTCATGTCTGAAGGTTTGAATCCCATGTGGACGGCGCGCATGATTCCGTTGCGGTCGATCAAATAAGAGGTTGGCATACCGCGTAAGCCGTAGGCATTCGGCGTAGTGCCATTAGCATCGTGAAGTGTTGGATAGGATACGGGCACTTCTTTTAAAAAATCTAAGCCGCTGGCTTTATCTTCATCTAAATTAACCGCCAATACTTCGAACCCTTGTTGATGCAGTTCGCCACGTAAGTTATTTAACAGAGGGAGTGATTTGCGACAAGGGCCACACCACGACGCCCAAAAATCCAGATACACAACTTGGCCGCGAAATTGACTCAAACTATAAGTGCCTTCACCTACAAGCTTAGGCAAAGTAAAAGCGGGGGCCGGTTGTTTGGTTTCTGCGCCTGCAATGCTTGCAAAGCTCAGCAACAATAAACTAAAAAGTACACCAATACGCATGTCTCATTCCTTACGCAAAAATATTGAACGCATCGCTCGCTAAGGGATAGCTCTCAGCCAGAACATTGTTATTAACTCCAAGCAAGGTACGCAGCGAGTAGTTCACGTGTTCTGGCGTTAAGATAAGGTCATTTGCCCCTGTACCTGCAATACCGGTTTGTAGATTAATGGTTTGAGAATTAAAGTCACTGGTTGATGCACCAAATACACGTCCGCCAGTGGCTGTCGGGTGAATAACCATCATGCTGGTTACTGGCCAATGATCTTTACCGTTGCCTGAGTTGTAGTACGGCGTGCGACCAAAATCAGAGCCAATAACGACGGTGGTTTTATTGGCAATACCAGCAAATTCTAGCGCCGCCATTAAATAATGTACGCCTTCTAGTAAATCACCTAATTGCGGATAGGCACTGGAATCGTGATTGCCATGGGTATCAAAACCGCCGATATTTAAATTAGCGCTGGCAGCTAAATTACTTTTAAACGCAGCAACAACGACTTGTGCTTGGTTTTTTAAACTATCAGAACGATTTTCGTGCCAGTTTTCATCAGGTATGACATTGGCCTTGATATCGTCCAAATGCACACTGAGTTGACCAAGATTACTTTCTTCGCTTCGAATTCCAAATAATTGGCTTAACTGCTTACGCCGTAGGGGTAAGGTTTCATTTTCTATTTGTCGCGCTAAACGTGCTGCGCGAGCTTCTTTTACACGATCGTATTGATTGATTGTGCGGGTGCTGTCGCGGTACAAAAAGCCGATGTCGTTGTAATACTTATTTGGATCGGCGAGCTGATCAATAAAGTCGGCATTGCTGGCGCGAGCGCGAGGCACTAATGAATCGGTAAAGTCATAACCGCCATTACTAATAAACGCCATGGGTAGGTTCGGTGCCACCGTTGCCGCGTAATAAGCCGATATACTTGGGTAACCTGCATCTAAGTTGCCTGACCAGATAGCGCGGTTGCCTGAGTCATGGTTATTGGTGCCCGTATCTATGCCATTAATTACTGTCATGCGGTTGGCATAAGTGGTGAAAAAGCCATCAAATTGTTCGGTGATGCGAGTAAGAACATCAACGTTATTGGATGCTGTCTCGGGGACGGCGCTCCAGCGAATATCGCCAATTTGTTTGGTAGGATCGATTTCTACCGAGTTCGTTGAGCCCTCGTGGCGGTCGGATTGATCTGGGTAGGCTTGGTTCAGACCCTTTGGATCGCACAATGAGGTTGGGTCCCAACCGCCACTGGCATTAACCACGACGAGGTATTTGTCGAGTGCAGAGGCAGCATGTGCTTTTGGCGACCATAGCGGCATGTGTGCCGTCATTCCAGTAGCAGCCATCAATTGCAAAAAGTTACGGCGTTTCATGGCGTGCTCCTTATTCGTACACAAAGCGATAGTCGGATAATAAATAGGCGATCACCGCAATCCATGCGCGGATAACGTAATTGCTGTCTTCTTCTATTCGGTCTTCTTCAGGTAAATCGCCATCCGTCCGGCCGTCTTTGTCGCGGTACCAACGAGCACGGCATTCCCATTCAAGGTAGGTTGAAGGGCGAGGGTCGTAGGCGTCTTTATTTTCAAGCATTTCTTGGCCTTCACTAAGCACTGCTGAAAATAAATCGTAAGTAGCTTGTACTTCTGCAGAGTCGGTTGCTACTTGTTCCCCAATTAATACCCAGTGAAGGTGGGCTATGTTGCTTTTAATTCGGGCGACCTGCGCCGTTAATATCACGCCTTCGTCGTTGCGAGGGTCTGTGCTGGTTTCAACGTCGACGAACAGCTTGCGTTTGTCGATGCTGCGAGTGAAATCGAGTGCGGCTGCGCGACAGGCCATTTCGCTGGCCATACGATCTTGAATGGCAATAACAAGGCCGCTAGGTTCGGTAATGCGTTCAGTGATGGAGTCTGAGTCCATGCCTCCGTACATAATACGATTGTCTTCGGATCTGAATTCATCCCAGCCGAAACCGAGAGTTGCATTGAGTTTTCGTTGTACTTGCTCTGGGCTAAGGAACTGGCTTGAACCAATGTGATCCGTGACGATAAGTTTTGCTTCGTCGATGGCAATTGCTCGGTAGTAAGAGCTTAAAATAATGCCTTTAACTGCCGTTTTAATGCGCCAACCGTCGGCCACCATTGCTTGGCCTATGGCGTTTAATATGGTGCGTTGGCTGGTGTAGGCAAGCTGCTCGTCTTCGGACGCATCTTCGCCGGGAGCTTGTAGTGGATCACTACCAATCAAGCCAGTATAAAGTGTACGCACAGTGGCACGTACATAGCGTGGATCGTTACTGATTTGAGTGCCCAACCACTGCAACATGTTGCGGAAGTAACCGTCGGCTCCAGAAAGCGGAATTGTTTTACCGTTTAAACCGGCGGGCTCAATGTCAGAGCTATCCCATTGGTTTGAGGAAGTACTGCCTGTGACTATGTATTGGCCGCGATCGGTCCAATGCTGGAAAGCAGTAGCGACAGGATCCATTACTTGGTGGCAAGTATAGCAAGCAGGATCAAGCAACGTCGGGTTCGCGGAACCATTACCTATACCATCGCCGGGGCGGTCACCCTCGATTTGCAATATATCGGTGTCCATAAAGTAATCGAACACTATGCGTGAGCGGTGGCGATTACGGTTGGTTAGGGTGGTCGGATACCGATTCAAGAACATGGGCGATGTCAGTACGCCTGCATGTGGAACTCCGCCGGTTTCGTGTTCGAGTGCCCGAGTAATACGTGCAGGTTTAAAATCGGTAGGGTCGTAGTACAGCTGAACATCGTTTTCATCGCATACAGGATCGGTGGTTTGCGCAAATGTTGCAGCGGGATCAAGTAGCTCGGCGTCGTAAACTTGTTGGCTATACCAGTTCACCATCATGTAATCGGCATTTACATAAAGAGTATGCGGTAGGTCGTTCATGGCCGCGTAACGAATTAATTCGAGTGGCGCGCGAGATACTGCGTCATTGGTAATGGTACGAACACAGCTGCGTATTGAGCTTAATGCATCGCCAGGGTAGGCCGTTTCGTACCATTTACGGTTAGGATAATCATCATTATCGAGTAGGTTGATGCCGCCTTCGTACAAATTCGAACTGAGATATTTATCGGTGAGGAGTTGTTCGTTAAAGAATTCCATTAAACGTTCATAGAATACTGGCTCGTTCATTAATACATCGAGCACACTGGATAACGCACTATCGCCTTCACTTTGCACTGCACTGGTTTCAGTTGTTGTGGGTAGGCGACCGGCAAGTTGCAAGGTCGCTTTACGCAGTGTCAGTACAGCATCTTCGTTGGTAACACCGTTTAACGCTGTTGCCGCAGCGGAAAGATTGGAACCATTGAATGCGTAGAGTATGTATTCGGCAGTATCGGTAGCGCACTGATCAACGCATTGTTCAGTTTTTGAGATCGGCATGGTGCGAGTGATTTCGTCGGTCAGTACCTCAACGCTGGTGCAGGTGGCACAAGCCACGAGGGGACTCCCAATAGAAGTACCATTGCCATCAACGCCGTGACACGAAGCGCATTGGGTATCGTATTGGCGTTTGCCCTCTTCATTAAATATGCCCGGTAGACTGCCGTCACCGCCGTTTGAGGCTCCGCCGACATTTCCGCTATATTCATTTTTGCAGCCGCTCAGTAACAGCAGCGAAACCGCTAAAAAGGCGAGAATTCCTTTCTTCATTGCTTGTACCTCATTAAGTCCGCGAGCATAGATGTTATCGATTCGCGATAGTTCCCTACAATATCACTAGGTAATGCATGGTTTTGTGATCTATTTCCGGATCTTACCTTGTCTTTGTATCGCCCTCGTGTCGATCTGTAGCATTCTGTTTTTGTCCTATCGAATTAGTTATCTCGAACGAGATATTAACTGCCTCGCCGGAAGATTGGCGTTATTGGTGGTTAGATTGGGCCCGTAAGGATAGCCGGGCGGCTTAATCTGTGATTTGCCACTCACAACTGAGTCATTAATACGGCGATTTCGTAAGCCTGATCTACACTATTTCTCAGGAAGAGGAATAAGAACTTATGTTGAAACAGATTTCTATCGCGTTGTTTATGATGCTATTTGTGTTGGGTGCTCGTGCGGAACAGATACCAGGGGTATTTGAGGACGGGGCACCGATGATCGATGTGTTGACCTTGTATTCAGGCGAATCTCTCGATCGGTATTTAGAGTTTTATGAAGATGTTGATCACAGCGCTAAAATAGATGATCTGTCAAACGAACATTGGCAGCAATTAGATCATGGATCTTTAGCGTTTGGCTATACGGATTCTGTCTATTGGTTTCGCATGGTGTTCACCAATCCGACCGCACTTAAAGTCGATCGGTTAATGAGTATTTCTTATCCCGTTCTGGATTATATCGAGGTTCATCGTCGTCAATCAGGCTCTGAATGGACAGTGGATACACTCGGTGATAAACAGCGCTTTTATGATCGTATTATTCCTCATCGCTATTTTGTATTACCTATGAGTTTGAACGCCGGAGAAACCCAAGAATGGATTTTCCGAGTTGATACATCTAGTTCTATGCAATTCCCCGTGAGCTTATGGGAAGAGCGCGACTTCTTTGTGCATGACCAAAATCAAGTGCTTTGGTTAGGTTTGTATTACGGTACTATGCTGATCATGATGCTTTACAATTTATTTGTATTCTTATCGGTTAGAGAGATCAATTACCTTTATTACGCACTCTACGTTGCATCAATGACAGGGTTCTTAGCGAGCCTTCAAGGAATGAGTTTTCAGTATTTATGGCCAGAAGCGACTACATGGAATGATCAAAGTATTATTGTAATGCTGGCAGGCGTTGTGATTTTTGCGGGTATATTTACACGCAATTTCCTCTTCTTAAAAGATGGTGCTGTGTGGTTTGATAGACTGTTACTGACATTCATTATTGCCTGTGTGGGCATTATCGCGATGAGCAGTTTCCTTCCTTACCATTTACTGATTAGAATTCTTATCGTGACTGCTTTTATGGCCTTGTCGACTGCGTTGTACGTCGGTATTTTACGCTGGGGGCAGGGATACTCTGCCGCTCGTTATTACACGATTGCTTGGTCGTCAATGGTGTTGGGAGGACTGATATTAGCGTTGAATAAGTTCAATTTAGTACCACGTAATTTCTTCACCGAGAATGCCATTCAAATTGGATCGGCATTGGAGGTTATTTTATTATCATTTGCTTTGGCCGATCGTTTAAATCAAGAAAAGCGTGACCGCTATGAAGCACAAATTTCCGCACTCGAACACGAGAAGCTAGCGCGTAGAGCTCAAGGTGAGGCTCTAGAGCAAGAGCGAAATGCACGCCATGCCCAAGAGAAAGCGCTAGAACACGAGCGAGCAGCGCGCGAAGCGCAAGCGTCAGCACTTGAGATTCAACGTCGTGCTACCGAAACCTTAGAGGTTCGTGTCAAAGAGCGCACTCTTGAGTTAGAAAGTGTTAACCGTCGTTTACAATTAATGAGTACAACCGATGCATTAACGAATGTACGAAATCGTCGCTATTTCGATCAGGTAATGGAGCGCGAATTTGCTAGGGCAATTCGCGAAAATGAGCCTTTATCGGTGGTTATGTTAGATATTGATCATTTTAAACGTGTAAACGACGATTTTGGTCATCAGGCGGGTGATGAAATTTTGCGATCAGTCGCTCAAGCTATTCGTCAAACCGTGAATCGAGATACCGATTTAATTGCCCGCTATGGTGGTGAGGAATTTGTTGTTATTTTGCCAAATACGGAGAATACACGCGCTAAGGAATTAGCAGAAACAATTAGAATTTGTATCGAGAATTTAGACTTCGATCGTATCGGTGCCAACCTTCGAGTGACCATCAGTATTGGTATCCACGGTGGTACGCCGAATCGCAGTGATACGCAAGATGAATGGGTTAAGTTAGCTGATGAAGCATTATATTACTCTAAAGCGAATGGCCGTAATCGGATTACTGTATACCAATAGATAAAAACACAGTCGTCATAATGGATATTAAAAAGCCCCATCAGATCTCTCTAATGGGGCTTTTTATTGGGCTTTATATTTACAGTTATAAGCTTCGATAGCCAATTCGAAAACCACCCCAGTGGCGGCCGTTAACATAAATAGGCGCGGACAGATCATGCATAACTTCACCAGTGTCTCGTTTATAGGTCTGCAATAGGAAGTGCTTGGTATTGGAGCCACATCGAGATCCCGTACGATCGTTGAAAATACGTTTAGTGCGGTTGTTGGCTAGGTCGGTGGCTAGATCCCCCGTTAGTACTTTGGAAAAACGTTTGTTGTGGGTCGGAAAATAACCGTTACGATCAACTGCTCCGGCATACGCTATATGATTGTACTGATCTAATATCGGCTCCTGTATCGCAGGAAGTACGTCGTCTGTAAAGCGATCGAAACGGGTTGAGAATTTTTGTGGGTTAGTTTCTGAAATAGGCGTGTATTGTTCATCAAAGAGGTCTGCCATTGTTATTTTTCCATTTTCAATGGCGCGTTCGAATACCTCGCTTATTTGTTGTGCTGCATTTAAGGCGGCAAATTTTGCACTGTCGTGATGCTCCCCTAAACTGGCGACACCAAAGGATTCATAAATGCGTTCGGCTGTTTCAGATAAAGACAATGATTTTTCAGAAATTGACGCTATCTCTACTTCGGTTAGAGCTAAGCGATCACTTGTTTGATGAACTATGGTTGAAATCTCGTGGATGCTAGTACTGTTGCTACCAACGTTACTTGCCAATGATCCTATGCTAGCTTGAATATGTTCAGATCTGTCGTAGATGTCATTTAAATGCTTACTGACGTCTTGCGTCATACGAACGCCAAGATCTATCGTTTGAATTAAATCTTTACTATTGGTAACGGCATTTTTAATTTCTAAATTAATTTCATTTACGGTATTACCAATTTGTTCTGTAGCGCTAGATGTTTTAGCGGCTAAGGCACGAACTTCATCTGCCACTATAGCAAATCCTCGTCCTTGCTCTCCTGCACGTGCTGCCTCAATGGCCGCATTTAAAGCAAGTAGATTTGTTTGCTCCGCAATGTCACTAATAATGCGCGTAACAGTTTTAATCTCTTCGGATTTTGCTTCGAGTTGAGAAATCTATTCCGCATTGGTATTGACTTGTTCTCGCGTGCCTTCCATTTGCGGAATGGTTTTGGCAACAGCTTCTTTTCCGGTCAAATTAATTGATTTAGCTTCGTCTGCTGTTTTTGCTGCTTCTTTGGTTTGGTTAACCATTTGCTCAACACTGGTAGTGATTTGATTAGTGCTGGCGACGATTCGCTGGGTATCGATGACATCGTCGTGAACTTTTGCTTTTAGTTGATCCGCAGCGAATGACATTTCTGCCGCTGCAATCGCAATTTTACCGCCGTGTTCTGACAGTTGTGTTTGCATTAATTGCACAGCGTTTAGGTAGTCATTTATTTGCTGAGTGTCTTTACCGAGAGCAGGGTGCGGGCTCATTTGCTTTTTAGCACCGCTCAGGGTTTCTAATAAGTCTTGATTGAAGCGTTCGAGCGGTCGTACGAAGACCCATAGGGTCGCTCCAATGCCACAAAGTCCAGCTAGTAATGCGACAAACAAGGTTGATAGGCTGGCGGGTATGGGGACTTTAGGTAAAACCTGAGTAGTGACAATGCCGATAACACTTACGATCGCTATGGGTGTAGCCAATTTGACTGGTTGTCTTAGCATGCTGATCAATCTCCGTCGCATTATTCCTAAAGCTTAGTCAACGGTGGCCCTAAGGGAACAGCAATTAGTCTAAGGAGAAGATGAGGAGCAAGTTTATGGAACTGGATTTCGAAAATTAACTGTCATAACTGGCGTTATCAGTAGATACGTTAATATGGGCTACGCGGTACTTTTATTTTTTCTGGGGGAGGGAACTAGTAAAATTTTTGCCGTGGTCTAAGAAATCTTGAGCGAGAGTTGAAATTGACCTTATCACTAATGGTGCCCAAGGAGAGACTCGAACTCTCACGAGCATAGCTCACAGCGACCTGAACACTGCGTGTCTACCAATTCCACCACTTGGGCCCTACGTTATTGTTGCAAGGCGCAACGAATAACGGAAAGTAACTTCACGACAATAATTTGGTACCAGAGGCCGGACTCGAACCGGCACACCCGCAAAGGCGGGGGATTTTGAATCCCCTGCGTCTACCAATTTCGCCACTCTGGCAAATCATCATCGGTCAGTGGCCGCGTATATTACTGCCAAAAGAAAAAGTGTCAACAGTTTTTTTCTAATGATTTCCTTAACTTAGTGCTTCATCTCCGGTAATCTTGCGCACCTATTGAATAAGTGGCTGTTAGACCCCAATTAGGTCTACTGCGGCGACAGAGCTACGTTATTGGTTAACTTTTTAAATTATGAAAACCAGAGATTTCCATTTCGATCTGCCTGACGAGCTGATTGCCAGATACTCCATGCCCGAGCGCAGTTCCTCGCGACTCTTGGTACTCAATCCCACGGACGGGCAGTGTAGCGATTATATTTTTCGCGATCTTGAGCAGATGTTGAATCCGAGTGATTTGTTGGTATTCAACAACACGCGCGTGATTCCCGCTCGGTTATTTGGCGAAAAAGTCAGTGGCGGTAAGTTAGAGGCGCTGATTGAACGGGTTCTAAATGAACACGAAGCGTTAGCTCATGTTCGTTCGTCGCGGTCGCCGAAACCCGGACAAATTATTATTTTAGGCGGCGTTAAAGTTGAGATCGTTGGTCGTGAAGGTGCACTTTTTCATCTACGTTTTCTTGATGATCGTCCACTGTTCGAGATTTTAGATGCGGTTGGTCATATGCCTTTACCGCCTTACATGGAGCGAGCCGATACGGAAGAAGACCGTGAGCGTTATCAAACCGTCTATGCCAAGGCACCGGGAGCAGTTGCCGCACCGACGGCAGGCTTACATTTTGATGAGCCATTGTTAGAGCGTTTGCGTAACAAGGGCGTACAGTTTGCCTATGTGACTTTGCACGTAGGTGCTGGGACATTTCAGCCCGTGAAAGTAGACAATGTGCTTGAGCATGAAATGCACGCTGAGTACATCGAAGTGACCCAGGAGGTGGTCGATGCCGTTAAGGCGACTCGTGCGGCAGGAAAGCGTGTTGTGGCCGTAGGTACAACTTCGGTACGTAGTTTAGAGAGCGCAAGTCAGAACGGCGAGATAGCGCCGTACGCGGCGGACAGTCGCATATTTATTTATCCGGGTTATCGCTTCCGCAGCGTTGATGCCATGATTACCAATTTTCATTTGCCTGAATCAACACTGATTATGCTGGTATCGGCGTTTGCCGGCCGTGATAACACTATGGGCGCCTATGCGCACGCAGTGGCCAACAAATACCGCTTTTACAGTTATGGCGATGCTATGTTTTTGCCTTGCTCGGCACCTGTGCCGGCTGAATTCCAACAGGATGCCCAATGAGTACAGATACATCACGCGAATGCTTTATGCAGTTCGATTTACACCATCAGGAAACAGAGGGTAGCTTTGCTCGCCGTGGCACCTTGCGTTTTCCGCGTGGAGAAGTGCAGACACCAGCGTTTATGCCGGTAGGAACTTATGGTTCGGTCAAAGGCTTAAATCCAGATCAAGTTGAGGATTTGGGTGCCGAAATCATTCTTGGTAATACCTTTCATTTGATGTTACGTCCTGGTACTGAAGTCGTTAAAGCACACGGTGACTTACATGATTTTATTGGTTGGGATAAACCGATATTAACCGACTCCGGCGGTTTTCAAGTATTCAGTTTGGGCGACATGCGCAAGATTACCGAAGAGGGCGTTACCTTTGCTTCCCCAGTCAATGGCGACAAGGTACTAATGACCCCAGAAAGCTCAATGCAGGTTCAGCGCGATCTTGGCTCTGACGTTGTAATGATCTTTGATGAATGCACGCCATATCCTGCGACTGAAAAAGAAGCGGCAGATTCTATGCGCCTGTCACTCCGTTGGGCAAAGCGTTCGAAGGATGCACATGGCGACAATCCATCAGCGTTATTTGGCATTATCCAAGGTGGTATGTACGAATCGCTACGTGATGAATCGCTGGCGGGCTTGTTAGATATCGGTTTCGATGGCTATGCGGTTGGTGGCCTTAGTGTCGGTGAGCCGAAACCCGATATGATGAGAGTGCTGCGTCATATTGCTCCTCAGATGCCAGTAGATAAGCCACGTTACTTGATGGGCGTTGGTAAGCCAGAAGACTTGGTTGAGGGGGTTCGCCGCGGTATCGACATGTTCGATTGCGTGATGCCGACTCGTAATGCGCGCAACGGACACCTGTTTACCCACACGGGTGTTGTAAAGTTACGTAATGCTGCCAACCGTTCTGATACCGGTCCAATCGATCCTGAATGCGATTGCTACACCTGTAAGTCCTACAGTCGCGCGTATTTGCATCATCTAGATCGTTGTCGAGAGATATTAGGTGCAACGCTCAATAGTATTCATAACCTGCATTACTACCAGACCTTGATGGCCGGTTTGCGCCGCTCGTTGGAAGAGGGTACATTTGCCGAGTTTGTTAACGACTTCTATGCCAAACGCGGCAAAACGACGCCGTCTTTGGATCAGCATACCGACCAACTTCAAGAGTCTGCTGAGTAAACTGTTCGATTTAATTTGTTTTAAACATTGGGAGAAGATATTTCATGAAAGTAATTTTGGCAGCAATGGCCCTGTTGGCGTCTGGTGCAGCATTAGCAGAAGGTCCGGCTGTATCTCAAGACCCTATGGGTATGACAGGTCAGTTGGTTTTCCTCGGTGGTTTTTTAGTTATTTTCTACTTCTTGTTGTGGCGTCCACAAAGCAAGCGTCAGAAAGAACATAAAAATCTGATGGGTAATTTGGCTGCTGGCGATGAAGTCATTACTGCTGGCGGTATGCTGGGTAAAGTGATTAAGGTAACTGAAGAATATGTCGTCATCGAAGTGGCTGCCAATATTCAGTTCCCAGTGCAAAAAGTAGCAGTAACTGCAGTGCTTCCAAAAGGCACTATCAAAGAGGTTAAGGCGTAACGCCAACCTGATCCCAAGACGGTCTCCGAATGGAGGCCGTCTTTGTATGTATTAGAAGGAATAAGGGCAGTCCTATGCTCAATAAATACCCGTTGTGGAAAAACCTCCTGATAGTGGTGGTGTTGGTTCTATCCGTTATTTATGCCGCACCAAACCTATATCCGCCAGATCCAGCGATTCAAATTACGCCGTCGCGATCCGGTGCTGAATTAACTGAAGAAACCTTATCGCGTGTTCACAAGTCACTAGACGACGCCGGAATTGAGTTTTTTGGTGAAGAGCAAAACGGCCAAACTGCGCTGTTGCGATTGCGCTCTTCTGATGCGCAACTACCCGCTAAATCCGCTGTGCAGCGTGTCATTGGTGATGAATTCATTGTTGCTTTGAACTTGGCGCCAACGACACCTCAGTGGCTGATTGATTTGGGCGCAGGTCCAATGACGCTAGGTCTAGATTTGAGTGGTGGTGTTCACTTTCTAATGGAAGTGGATATGGACGAATATGTGACTGGCAAGATTAACAATTATCGCCAAGAACTGCGTACTCGCTTGCGTGAAGAAAATATCAAATATCGCCGCGTCGTGGTTGAAGACAAGACCTTACGTTTGAGTTTTGATGCGGCGGAAGTGCGCGGCGATGCGCGTAACTTTATTGCTAAGTCATATCGTGAATTTGTGATTACGGACGAGCAAGAAGGGCAATACTTTGATTTATTGCTGACCATTAATGAACAGCAGATCAAGTCGTTTGAAGATTATGCATTGAAGCAAAACTTAACCACTATCCGCAATCGTGTGAATGAGTTGGGCGTTGCTGAGCCTTTGGTCCAGCGTCAGGGTCGTAATCGCATCGTGGTTGAATTACCGGGTGTACAGGATACAGCTGAAGCGAAAAAGATTTTAGGCAAGGCAGCCAACCTTGAATTCCGTTTGGAAGCTCTGCCAGGTGTGAGTCGCTTTCAAACAGAGGAATATCCATTCCGCGCGGATGAGTATCGTACGGCTAAGTTAGAGAAAACGGTCATCACTAACGGTGATAGCGTAACGAATGCTAAGCCATCGTTTGATGAAAACGGTATGCCACAGGTGAATATTGATCTCGACGCTAAAGGCGGCGCGATGATGACACAGGTAACTGCTAAGGCGATTCAGCGTCGTATGGCCGTGTTGTTCGTCGAGCGTAAGCCGAAAACAACGTACGAGTTGGTTGACGGTGTAGAGCAGCCGAAAACAATTCAAATTACAGAAAAGTCGATTATCTCCTTGGCCACCATTCAAAGTACTTTGGGCAATAGCTTCCGCATTACGGGCCTAGAATCGGGTGAGGCGTCAGAGTTGTCTTTGTTGCTACGTGCTGGAGCCTTGGCTGCGCCAATGTACTTCGTTGAAGAACGTACTGTGGGGCCGAGCTTAGGTAAAGAAAACATTCAAATGGGCGTTCAGTCGGTAGTTATCGGCTTGGGCCTAGTGCTGTTGGCTATGACTGTCTTCTATCGCGTGTTTGGTATCGTGGCCAATATTGCTTTGCTTGCGAATATTGTAGTTCTAGTGGCGTTGATGTCGATTATTGGTGCCACACTCACGCTACCTGGTATTGCCGGTATCGTATTAACTGTCGGTATGGCAGTGGATGCGAACGTATTGATTTTTGCTCGTATTCGAGAAGAAATGAAAAACGGACGCTCGCCTCAACAAGCGATTCATGAAGGTTATGATCGTGCATTCTTAACGATCTTTGATGCGAACTTAACCACGTTAATTGTAGCGGTGATTCTATTTGCCGTGGGAACGGGTCCGGTGAAAGGTTTTGCGGTTACTTTATCGTTCGGTATTTTGACCTCTATGTTTACAGCGATTGTAGTAACTCGCGCGATTGTTAACCTGATCTATGGTGGCCGTCGTGTTGAGTCACTGTCGATAGGAGGCAAAGTATGAAAACGATGAACTTTATGAAGTTTCGCCACGTCGCGACTATTCTATCGTTAACCTTGCTGGTTATTTCTTTAGCCGCTATTGCCATGCGTGGTTTGAATCTAGGTTTGGATTTCACCGGTGGAACCTTGCTGGAAGTACAGTATGAAACGCCTGTGCCAATTGAAGGAATTTCTGCGGTACTGAATAACGCAGGATATCGCGATGTAACCGTGCAGAACTTCGGTTCTGAAACGGATGTGTTGGTGCGGATGTCTGAATCATTTCGTGATGATTTGGGTGGTGAAGTGCTCGGGCTATTACAAGCCGACAGTACGGGCAATCAGTTGACGCTCTTGCGCAGTGAATTTGTGGGTGCGAACGTCGGCGAAGAATTGCGTGACCAAGGCGGTATGGCTTTATTGCTAGCACTTGCTGTCGTCATGATTTACGTTGCAGCGCGCTTTCAGTTTAAGTTTTCGGTCGGTGCGGTGATGTCGTTGTTTCACGACGTTATCATTATCATCGGTATGTTTGCCTTGTTTCAGTGGGAGTTTGACCTGACGGTAATGGCCGCTTTATTGGCTGTTATTGGTTATTCCTTGAACGATACGATCGTTGTTGATGACCGTATTCGTGAGAATTTCCGTATTCTGCGCGAAGGCGATTCAACTTACATCATCAATGAATCATTGACGCAAACCTTAGATCGAACGCTGATGACATCGGCAACTACCGCACTTGTGGTGTTGGCATTGATGTTGTTTGGCGGCGATATGATTCATAACTTCTCAGTGGCCATGATGATCGGTTTGGTTGTTGGTACCTATTCTTCGATCTACATTTCGGCGAATATTTTACTGGCGATGAACATTAGCCGTGAAGATCTGATGCCTCCAGAGTTAGAAGAAATAGACGATCGCCCGTAAGTCCGGCGATTAAGTATGCCCGATAGCGCGTCAGTGCTGTCGGGCTTTGTTGTTTTATAGGCTGAAGTTTATAGCCAGAATTAGTGTGAAGGTGTTCTTTGCTTAGTTATCGCCATTCGTTTCATGCAGGAAATTTTGCTGATGTACTGAAGCATCAGGTGTTGGTTCATGTGTTGCGTTATATGGGACAGAAAGATAAGCCCTATGCGTACATTGATACCCACGCAGGCGCCGGTGTTTATGCATTGAGTTCGACACACGCGACCAAAAATCGCGAGTTCGATACGGGTATTGGCCCTCTGCGCGAGGATCAAACACCTGAGTTGAATGATTATCTGCAAACGGTGGTGCAGTGTGATGAGGCTGCAAATAAAATTCGAACCAGCCGTGAAGGCTACTATCCAGGATCACCAGAAATAGCCCGTCAATGGATGCGTCCTTATGACAAGGGATTTCTCTATGAGCTGCACCCAACGGATTTCGATTTACTTAATGATCATCTTGGTCGAGATCGACGTTTTATCGTGGAACAAAGCGATGGCTTCCAAGGGCTGATTGCGCGCTTACCGCCGCAAAGCCGCAGAGGCGTGGTTTTGATGGATCCTCCATACGAGTTGAAGTCGGATTACGACAATGCTATTTCAACTCTGGTAAAGGCCCATAAGCGCTTCGCTACAGGTGTTTTTGCGCTTTGGTATCCAGTGGTCGAGCGGGAGCGAGTGCATCGTATGGAGGCGGCTTTGATAAAGTCTGGCATACGTAATATCCAATTATTTGAACTGGGTATCGGTTCTGACACGTTAGAACATGGTATGACTTCTTCTGGGATGATAGTAATTAATCCACCTTGGACGCTAAAGGCCGAACTGGATAAGCTATTACCATATTTGGCCAGCACTTTATCGGCAGAAGGAGTATGGCGAAGCGAGGTGTTAGTGCAGGAGTAAGTAAATAGGCATTAAAACTTTAAGTCTATTGGGCTGTTTAAGCTTAGAAATGAACTGGGTAAGTTTATTTCTGAATAAGCGGCCTGTGGCCGCCAAAGTGATTGCGCGTTGGCGCATTTGAATGTTATCACTACGGTTGCAGAATCGACGTGTGTCGGTAACGTTTAAATCAGTTGCTTGAAGCAATCTGTGATGAATAAAAATAAAAAAATATGACAATATAGGTCATTGTGTTTATTAACACTTTATAACAATTCAGAAAGCGGTATCCTCCGCGTCCCTGCCTTAAATCTGCAAATGAGTAGGTTAGGTAGGCTAGCGTTAGGATGCAGTGAATTCACAGTGTCATGGGAATTCAAGAGACACGTAGCTGATGCTGAATTGACAATAAAAAAGGATACGGAATGAGCGCCAAGACATTTCTCACCATACTACTGGGTACTTTGTTGGGGGTATCTCAAGTGTACGCCGCTACGTCGTCAGACGATTTAGCCGGTAAACGCCTTGATAAACTCGAAACAACGGTAATGAACCCTAATTTGCCGCTGGAAAAGCGTATTCGTGCGTTACGCAAGTTATATTCTGATCAGTTTGTGAACGGAAAGATTGATCGCACTTTCTGTATCTGGGATCCGCTCGGCAAGTCAGGCCCAATCGCCTCTGCTGCAGATGATCAAAAGCTTCGTTCTTTGCATTATGGTATGGATCTAACGATTATTGCTTACCAAGACGAGAAGAAGCTGGTCGATGAACTGCGTTCTGGCGATGTGTGCGACGCAGCACTCATCAGTGGTGGCAGTGCTCTCGAATTTAATCGTTTTTCCGGCACTATCGAATCAATGGGGGGGTTGCCTGAACGTCAACATCTTCAGTTGTTAATGCAGGTTTTGGCCAGCCCTAAAATGGCTGATCGCCTAACTGGTGATGAGTATGTGTTCTTGGGCTTGGCGACTATCGGCGGTACTTATGCGTTTATGGGTGATCGCTCGCAACGTAGTTTGATGTCACTGAAAAATCGTAAATTAGCGATCTCGGAAGATGACCCTGCAATGGCGGCTATCGCATCTTCAATTCGAGCGGATGCCGTACCGGGTAGCATGATGGCTTCCGTGCAGACATTTGCCGATGGCGAAACATCATCAATGATTTCATCAATTATTGCTTACTTAGTAATGGGTAGCGGGCAGGTGAGTCCTAACATTGGTATTTTGCGTGAGCCTCTTGCTCAGTCAACGGTACAGCTAATTGGTCGTTTGGATAAGTTTCCTGCTGGTTTAGCGCAGATTCTGCGAGAAGACTTCCTGTTTAAATTCGAAAACTACGCGCGTCGCGTGGACAAAGAACAGGCCATTATTCCTGAGAATTTCTGGATCGACATGAATGAAGCGGATAAGGCAAAACAAGAAATAATGTTGCGCGATGTTCGTCTCAAGTTGCGTGATCAAGGCGTTTATGATCCTGCGATGTTACGTTTAGAGCGTAAAATTCGTTGTAAGTTTGCACCGGGCCGCGATGAGTGTACTAATCCGGTAGAATAACTTTCTGTAGTGATTAGTCAGGTTGTGGAGTGATATCACTCCACAATCTTCCGCTTTGAGCGCGTTCCGTCATTTCCCTAACAGCACTGTGCGTTACCTTTCTTTCTGCCGCGATGGCGTAGAACTCTTGTTTAAGTTCGGCAATTATTCCGATTTTAATTACTTTATAACGCTGGCAAATTTCATCTGCAATCACTGCAGGTGCGAAGAAATAGCCGTGTCCTTGGCTACCAAAAGCTTTCATTAGAGCGGAATCATCAAACTCGCCCGCAACTCTGACGGTGAGTTCGCGGCGTTGGAACCAGCTAAGTAAGTTGGTTCGCAAAGCGGATGATGAGTCGGTAGGTAGAAGGACGGGTGAATTGTTTAGGCATTCCGGAAAGCTCTGGTTGCCGTTATGAAGATTCGAGGTTGCGAAGCACGCAATAGAGCTTTGCCCTAGAAGATGATTGAAGCATTTTACATTCATACCAGCTGGCATTGGGCTATCAGCCAGAACAACGTCGAGTCTGTGTACCGCCAGCTCCCCAAGCAGTGCTGTCATTTGCTCTTCGCGACATATCAGACGCATCGGCTCAGCGGATGCTAGTACTGGAGCCAACAGTTTATGTGCGATGGATTTTGGCAGGGCATCGACAATGCCTACACGTAATTCCATCGGGCGAAGGCTGACGCCGAGTTGCAGTACCTCTTGCAGCTCATCTCCAAGACGGAAAATGTCGCGGCTGTAATCAAGTACGAGGCGTCCCGTATCGGTGAGTTCTAGGCCTCGACCAGATTTTTGAAAAAGCGGTGTGCCCAGCTCATCTTCTAGAGTACGCAGTTGTCCGCTTATGGTTTGTGGCGTAACGTTCAATTTTTCAGCCGCGGCTTGAACGCTAGCGAGCTCTGCTACAGTATGAAAATACTGCAAATGCTTGTAGTTGAGACGTTTCATACTTCGAAAAAACCGAGTGATAGCCTAAAGATAATTCGAATATTATTTTATATTGTGCTTGAATACAATCTACGTCATATCATCAAAAGGAGTGGATTATGAACCGCCCAGATTATTTAAATTCAGATAAACCTCAGAGTGTCGCTCAAGTGGCTAGCGTTTCTCCGGTGGAATCCTATCAAGAGACGCAGGTAAATCGCCCTGAGTATGCGGTTGATGGCGCAAAAGTATTGCGTAACACCTATGCCTTGTTGGCCATGACTTTGATTTTCAGCGCTGGAACAGCGGCGTTGTCGATGGCGTTTAATTTGCCGCATCCAGGAATCATCATTACCTTGGTTGGTTTCTATGGCTTGTTGTTTGCGATTGAGAAAACCAAAAATAGCGGAATGGGCATCGTGCTTACCTTCGCACTGACTGGATTCATGGGTCTAACTTTAGGTCCTATTGTTTCGATGTACGCTAAGTTGCCAGGTGGTACTGCGACGATTGCAACTGCTTTGGGTCTAACGGGTTTGATCTTCGTTGCTATGTCCGGTTGGGTGCTATCAACTGGTAAAGACCTCAGTAACATGGGTAAGACCTTAATGGTTGGTATCCTAGTTGCCTTTGGCCTAGGTATCGCGAACATCTTTATTGGTCTGCCGATGATCTCTCTAGCTGTATCTGCCATGTTCATTGTCTTGATGAGTGGCATGATTGCTTACCAGACAAGTGCAATTTTACATGGTGGTGAAACTAACTACATTTCGGCAACAGTGACCTTGTATGTATCGATCTACAACCTGTTCCTGAGCTTATTGCAGATTCTGGGTGTGATGGGCTCAGACGATTGATTTTAGCCTGAGGGGGCTATTGTAAGAATTCTTTGTGCTCAAAGAGGGTTGCCGCAAGTCCGGGATGGCTTGCGGCTTTTTTGTGTCTGAAATTTGGTCAAATTGACCGAGTTTAGGCTAGGCTTTAAGGATGAAGCTTTCTCGTCTCTTTCTTATGGTTTTTCTTTTGCCATATTCGGTTTTCCTTGGTGCTGAGCCAGTGTGCTCTGATCGTGATGCCATTTCTGCCAGCAACGACAAAGCCTTGAGTTATTTCGGTAAGCAGGGTGAGATCTTTCATGTTGCTCGGGTGCTCAAAGTTCATCATCCAAGTCGTCATAAAGAAGTTGCCAGCTACGTTAAAGTTAAAGCCAAGCGCTATAGTATTTTTACATTGGTCGATGTCGACTGTAATGCGCGTTTCATAAAACGCACCCGTCAAAACGACTAAAGAAGGCTTGGCTTAGCGCAGGATTCTCAGTACAGTATTTCTTGTACATATCTTATGCAAAACTTACGGGTAGGTGGCGATGATAACTATCAAGCAATTACGTGCCGTGCCAATAATTTCTAAGGTGATTATCCACTCTCTTGATATGAGTCTCTATCAAGTTTCTGTTTTACTTGATGGTGCGGAACATTACGTGACCGACGACAAGGGTGTGCTGCTACGTAGCTTTAAAATATTGGAATTGCAGGCGTTATTTGAGTCGTTACCGGTCGAGCAAATGGTGTTGCGTCAGCAGAGTGCATACGACGAAATGATTAATCAACCTATGCGTCAGGGCAGTAACATGCTTGAGGTGCCTTTGGGTAACAATCGTTTAGGCTCGGCACCGCAAATATTGCATTGATCAAGAGTTACTTGTCTGCGGCGTTCAATTGAGCTTTTACTTTTGCTTGCTCTTTTTTCAGTGCAGTAAGCTTGTCGCGCTCCTTTTCTACGAAGGCGGCGGGTGCTTTAGACATAAACCCATCGTTATTTAGCTTGTTTGATATGCGGTGTATGTCCGTTTCTATCTGCTCCATCTGCTCTGTTAAGCTAGTCTGAGCGTTGTCGATAGTTCCTACCATGGGAAACCTTCCTCCATATTGCTAACTAATGAGCTGTGCTTTATGCCGAGCTCATCTATCGTTAGCCAAGTGATAGGTTCAAGTGTAGTCGAGTTTTTGAAGGTTGCCTGTTGGTGGGTGGGATTTGGGTTGCCCGAGAGGCGGACAGCAGCCTTTTTCAGTGATTTATTGTTATTTGGTGAGGTGATCAATGAAGGCGGTAATTCTGGATGCCGATACGATGGGCTCAGATATTAATTGGGAGCCAATTGCTAATGCAGTGACGACATTAAATATTTACGATAGAACGTCACCTGCTGAGTTGCTAGATAGAGTTAAAGATATTGATTTAGTCATTACCAATAAAGTTGTAATTTCTGCTGCGGTTATGGCGAATCTTAAAGGGATTTTCGTGTTGGCAACAGGCACTAATAATATTGATCTTGTTGAAGCAAGACAAAGAAATATTCCCGTGTTTAATGTTGCGAATTATGGTACTCAGTCTGTCGCTCAGCATACGCTCATGTTGATTCTTGCATTGGCTGCTCGGTTGCCTTTGTATCAGCGCGACATTGCTAAAGGGGCCTGGAATTTAAGCAAGAATTTTTGTTTGATGACGCACGCAACGAGTGAATTGTTTGGTAAGAAATTAGTTATTGTAGGGCAGGGGACGCTTGGTAAAGCGGTCGCTAAATTAGCTGAAGCATTCGGAGTGAGTGTTGTTTTTACAGCTCGGCCGGGGACTGCCGAGAGTCGTCGCCCCTCATTTAATGAAGCAATAAAAACGGCGGATATTATTAGTTTTCATTGTCCGCTGACAGATGATACGCACCACTTGCTTAATAAAGAAAATATTCACTTATTAAAACGAGATTGTTTAGTTGTTAATTGCTCTCGCGGAGGCGTAATTGACGAAATAATTGTTTTGAATGCTTTGGTTCAGAAAAATATCGCCGGTCTAGCGGTTGATGTCTTACCGGTTGAACCACCATTAAATGGTCATCCCTTGTTAGATGCTTTGGATGTTAGTTGTGTGCCGCTAAATCTTATTGTTACTCCCCATAATGCTTGGATCAGTCCTGAGGCGCGCCAAACTATAGTGAATCTAACCGCCGCGAATATTCATGACTTGGTTAATTCTCATTCTTAGTCTTACTTTAGCTCCTGAGTGGAGTGAGGTCATCATTACAGAACGGCCAGCAGAATAACTGTATTTTGCCTGACGAAGTCGAGTAATCGCTAGTTAATTGGTATGGGCCATTTCTCAGTCAAACTAGGTAAAATGTCTGTCAATGTCGTCGGTTTCCATAGATATAGCCATGCTTTTTCATTAGTATGGTCTGCAGAAAACCTTATCTGTCTGAACTTGTCCGCTGCCACGAGTGGTTTAGATAGTTCGGCCAGTGAGCAAATAATTATAAAAATAACAATCGTCGCATTCGGATCTCACCTCCGCTACTGAACCAAGTAGAACGATGATTGCTCGCGTCTTGGAGAGGTGCTTCCTTGTCATACGTTCGCTTTGGTCTCGTGTTGTCCATGTTTTTGGTGCTGTCTGCTTGTTCTTCAGACGGTGGTTCCTCGGATAGTGGTTCTACAACGGTTGATATCGTTATTACTGACCCGGATAAAGCCGCTGCCTTTCTGGATATATTTTCAGATCCGGTAACGCAAGCTACGGAAGACGAGCGTTGGGAATATGCCCTCGTAACCAGTGCTGTGCTGGCAGAAAATCTGTCTTTCCGCTTAGTGAGCGGGCCTAGCGGCATGACTATTAGTCCTGATGGCTTGGTTCAGTGGACTCCAACGGATGAGCATGGTGACACGGTGAACGTCACTATCGAAGCGACCTACTCCGATGAAAATGGTACGGTTTCACGTAGTCAGACATTCCTTCTGCCTGTTAAGCATATCAATGACAAGCCGGTAATTACCTCTGTTGCGCCAGTGACTACCGTCGCCGGCACTACTTTTAGTTATCAACTTGAAGTTAACGATCCTGATGATGTCAATAATGGTACCGACCTTATTTTTGCGGTTTCGCTTCCGTCTGTTGAATTATTAGGGGTGTCACCAGAAGAGTACGGTGTCACGATTTCCCCAACGGGTTTATTGCAGTGGCAAGTTCCAACCGATCCGGGTATAGGTTTGTTGGATCCTGGTCTTAGAATTAATGTCACCGTTACCGATGGCGAAGAAGATTGGAAAAACGGTTTTGTAGCGAGACCAAGCCAAAAGTGGAACTTGAAGGTTGTTACTACTAACACCGCACCGGATATTAAATCTTCACCTGTGACCGTCGCCACTGAAGATGTGGCGTATAGCTACCAATTAGACGTGTCTGATGCAGAAGATGATAATAACGGCGCTGACCTGACTTTTGCCTTATTGAATAGCCCAGCGGGAATGACGGTTTCATCGACTGGTTTGATCCAGTGGACACCTACTGAAAATGGCGCGGCAGCTTATAGCGAGAGCGTTGAAGTTTCCGTTGCTGACGGTGGTGAGAACGGCGTAGAACCAGTAACACAGTCATTTTCTATCAATGTTACTCCGGTCAACGATGCACCTACATTTATTGGTTCGCCATCGACCTCCGCGATTGAGGGTTCTACCTATACCTACGCGCTGCAAGTTACTGATCCAGATGATGCCAATAACGGCACAGACTTAACTTTCTCGTTAACCAGCGCTCCAGCTGGTATGACCATTTCTTCAACGGGTGTTATCTCTTGGACTGCGCCTGCTAATGTAACGTCTGCTTCTGTAGAAGCCATGGTAGCTGATGGTGGTGAAAACGGAGCAGCTACAGCGAGCTTGAGTTGGACGATCAGTGTTGATGCTGTAAACGATGCACCAACTATTACATCTGTCGCCCCAACAATGGCGACTGAAGATTCGCCGTATGTCTACCAACTTGTTGTTGCCGATCCAGATGATGACAATAACGGTACCGATTTGACCTTTACCCTCGTGACTGCACCAGAGGGTATGACTGTTTCTGCAACTGGCGCGATTGCATGGACCCCAGTGGGCCACGAAGGCACTGTCGATGTAACCATTGAAGTCGCCGATGGTGGTGAAAATGGCGTACAGCCCGCCAGTCAGAACTTCACTATTGCTGTTACTGCAGTTAACGATGCCCCCGTTATCACTTCAGAAGCAGTGGTAACGGCAACAGAAGACGAAACCTATAGCTACGAAGTCAGTGCTACTGATGAAGAGAATGATGTTCTGCAGTGGAGTTTAACCACTGCCCCTGAAGGAATGATTATCGACTCGGCTACTGGCGTTATTACTTGGACACCTGCTGAGACTGTGACTAGCGAGGCTGTTGTTGTCGAAGTCTCTGACGGTGAGTTTAACGATACCCAAAGCTTTACTGTGGCTGTGACTGCCGTCAACGATGCGCCTGTCATCACTGAAGGTGAAGCGACCGCGCTTGTTACTGATGAAGATACGGCAACGACACTAACTCTAAACGCAACGGACGTTGATACTGATTCTGCCAGCCTCATTTGGACGATCGATACTGATGCACTCAATGGTGCAGCGATTGTCAGTGGTACGGGTGCAAGTCAAACTGTTACCTATACGCCAACTGCAAACTTTAGCGGTAGCGATAGCTTTGTTGTCGCAGTCAGCGACGGGGAGCTAGTTGCTACGATTACTGTTAATGTCACCGTGACCGAAGCGGGGGACGCGCCAGTTATCACCGAAGGTGAAAACGTTTCGTTAACAACTAACGAAGATAACCTAGTTCTAACTGTATTAAGTGCCACCGATTTAGATACCGATGCCGCTAACCTTAGTTGGTCTGCTAATGACGCGACTAATGGTCAAGCGAGTGTTTCGGGTTCTGGTTTAACTCAAACCGTTACCTATACACCTAATGCCAATTTTTCGGGTAACGACAGCTTTATAGTCACAGTAAGTGATGGTGTTCTAAGCGATATGATCACCGTATCGGTGACTGTTAATTCAGTGAATGATGCTCCTGCTATCACTTCAGTACCCAATACATCAGCCACTGAAGCCGTTGCCTACAGTTACGCTGTCACTGCATCCGATGTGGAAGGGGATACGCTGACTTGGAGTCTGACTGAAGCACCAGCCGGCATGGAAATTGATGCCGATACTGGAGTTATTAACTGGACTCCGGGTAATGCTGCTACTAATCCAACGGTCGTTATTCAAGTATCGGATGGCGCCGCTAGTTCTACGCAAACCTTCGTTATTGAAATTGGTGCCGTTAACGACGCTCCAGTGATTACAGAAGGCGATACTGCACAAATCAATACCAGCGAAGATACCGTTGGCAGCATTACTCTTAACGCTACCGACGCTGATTCAGCGACTTTAACTTGGTCTGTTGTATCCGTTGCAAATAATGGTTCAGCGTCCGTATCAGGTACTGGACTAAGCAAAACCATTAACTACACCCCAAATGCAGATTTTAGTGGTACCGACAGTTTTGTTGTTGCTGTGTCGGATGGCTCGCTAGCCGATACCATCGCAATTTCGGTGAATGTTGCGGCAGTCAATGATGCCCCCGTGTTTATTAGCGCTCCGTCGACTAATGCGATTGAAGCTTCGCAGTATCAATACACTGCGCAAGTTTCTGATGCTGATGATGCCAATAACGGCACGGATTTAACCTTTACGCTAACTCAAGCGCCAGAAGGTATGACGGTATCAACGACCGGTGTTGTTCAGTGGACGCCAGGAAGTACTGTAACGACTGCCGACGTAACCTTAGAAGTTATTGATGGTGGTGAAGACGGTGCGGTTGCCGCTGTGCAAAGCTGGACCATCACGGTTGGCAGCGTTAACGATTCGCCAGAAATCACGTCTGTAGCGATTGTTACTGCAACAGAAGGCATGGTTTATCAGTACCCAGTTCAAGTCACTGACCCTGATGATGCCAACAACGGTACGGATCTGACATTTGAATTGACGACCGCTCCAGCAGGCATGACGGTATCTAGCATGGGTCTGATCGAATGGACGCCTACTAATGACGACGTCAGCGTGCCAGTGACTGTTGTTGTGCGAGATGGCGGTGAGAGTGGTTCAGTACCTGCGACTCAAAGTTGGACTATCGCCGTTACGCCAGTCAACGATGCCCCTGAGATTACCCAAGGCGCAACAACAACCTTATCGGTTGAAGAAGATACGTTGGCAAGTCTAGGTCTTAATGCCACCGATATTGATACGGCTGCAACAAGCCTAACCTGGTCAGTGTCGTCAGTAGCGGTTAACGGTGTGGCAAGCGTAACGGGCACTGGCAGCAGTAAGTCGGTTAGCTATACGCCGAATGCAGATTTCAATGGTAGTGATGAATTCGCTATTACCGTTAGCGATGGTGAGCTAAGCGATACCATTACCGTTAATGTGACCGTAAATGCTGTGAACGATGCGCCGGTTATGACATCGGCTGCCGTAACAGACGCTACGGAAGACGAAGCCTATACCTATGCCGCAACAGCCAGCGATATCGACGGTGATACCTTAACTTGGAGCTTAACTGAGTTCCCAGAGGGCATGGCTATTGATGCCAGCAGCGGTGTGATCAGCTGGACACCTGCGAACGGAGTTGAAACCGCTAATGTAACGCTAGTCGTTGCTGATGCTGATGCCTCAGCGACTCAAACGTTTACCATTACTGTTGTCGCAGTAAACGATGCCCCCGAAATCACCTCTAGCCCAGTTACCGTGGCCACAGAAGGCGAAATATACAGCTACACAGTTACTGCAACTGATGCAGAAAACGACACGCTCACTTGGAGTCTGACGCAATTTCCAGATCGTATGACGATTGATGCAAATAGCGGTGAGATCATCTGGACCCCAGCGAATGGTGCTACTGATGCCAATGTGACTGTCGAAGTTACCGATGGCGCTGCCACTGCAACTCAAGACTTTGTTGTCATTGTGGGCGCAGTTAACGACGCACCAGTAATTACCGAAGGTGAAACTGCAACGTTAACTACTGATGAAGACGTTGTTGGTAATCTCGTTCTTAACGCGACTGATGCCGACACTGACGCAGCCAATATCACTTGGTCTATTGCCTCTGCTGCGAGCAATGGTACCGCGAACGTTACGGGAACTGGCTTAAGCCAAACAGTCAGTTACTCACCTAATGCAGATTTCAATGGTAGCGATAGCTTTACTGTCAGCATCACCGATGGTGCGTTGACCGACACCATCACAGTGAATGTCACCGTTAATGCTGTGAACGATGCGCCTTTTATTAATTCAGCCGCCAATACGCATGCGACAGAAGGTGTGTTGTATACCTACACGGCAATGGCCTCTGACGTAGAAAGCGATACCTTAACTTGGAGCCTCACTCAGTCTCCTGAAGGCATGACTATTGATGCCAACAGCGGTGTGATCAGCTGGACGCCAGCGAATGGCGTGACGTCTGCAGATATCACCGTTCAAGTGGCTGATGCCGAAGCGAATGCAACGCAAAGCTTCACCGTGACTGTGGGTGGTGTGAACGACGCACCAACCATTACAGAAACAACAGCTGCGATTACAACGGATGAAGATACCTCAGGCACGGTAACTCTGAACGCAACCGATATTGATGGCGATACCATCACTTGGGCTTTGGATTCAGCAGCCGCTAACGGTGTTGCAACCGTGTCAGGTACTGGCTTAAGCCAAGTTGTGAGCTATGCCCCGAATGCTGATTTCAACGGTACTGATAGCTTCGTTGTTAGAATCACTGATGATTCCTTGACCGATACCATTACTGTGAATGTGACGGTGAATGCTGCCAATGATGCACCAGCCATTACAGAAACAACGGCCGCTATTACAACGGACGAAGATACGTCTGGTACGGTAACGCTGAACGCAACCGATATTGATGGCGATACCATTAACTGGTCTGTGGGTTTAGCAGCCACTAACGGTGTTGCGACAGTCTCTGGTGCTGGCTTAAGCCAAGTGGTGAGCTATGCGCCGAACGCCAATTTCAACGGTAGCGACAGCTTCATCGTCAGCATCACCGATGGTTCGTTGACCGATACCATCACCGTGGATGTGACGGTGAATGCTGCCAACGACGCGCCAGTGATTACGTCCACTGCAATTACGTCAGCAACAGAAGGTGAGGTTTATACCTACACTGCCACCGCGACGGATGCTGAGAACGATACGCTGATTTGGAGCCTAACGACGGCACCATCAGGTATGAATATTGACTCTGCTACGGGTGTTATTACTTGGACGCCAGGCAATGGTGCCATTAGCGAGAACGTCGTTGTTGAAGTAACCGACAGTGTTGCGACGACAACTCAAAGCTTCACCATTACCATTGGTGCAGTTAACGACGCGCCAGTGATTACCGAAGGTGCGACAGCAGCTCTGAGCACTGACGAAGATACGGCTGGCTCTGTGACGTTGAACGCGACCGATGCGGATTCAGCGATACTCACTTGGACTGTTTCTTCTGCGGCTAGCAATGGTTCGGCAACGGTAACTGGCAGCGGTTTGAGCAAAACCGTTAGCTATACGCCAAATGCCAACTTCAATGGTACTGATAGCTTCGTGGTTACCGTTAGCGATGGCAGCGCATCAGACACGATTACAGTGAATGTAAGCGTTGCGCCGATTGCGGATGCACCAGTAATTACTGAGGGCGAAACGTCAGCTCAAAGCACCGATGAAGATACGGCTAAGACCTTTGCTTTGAATGCAACCGACGTTGATGGCAGCACGATTACTTGGACCATTGGTTCGGCTGCGACTAACGGTACGGCCTCTGTGTCAGGTAACGGCGCGAGCAACACGGTTAACTACACGCCAAATACCAACTTCAATGGTACGGACAGCTTCGTAGTACAGGTTTCTGATGGTGCTTTAACCGATACCATCACAGTGACTATGACAGTGAATGCTGTGAACGATATGCCAGTGATTACTTCTACTGCGATTACTACCGCAACAGAAGGTCAGGTATATAGCTATGTACCAGCAGCGACGGACGTTGATGGCGATACTCTGACTTGGAGCCTAGGCGCTAGCGCACCAGCGACCATGAGTGTTAATCCAACAACGGGTGAGCTGTCTTGGACGCCTATCAACGGCGATACCTCCGCTACGATTCAACTGTTTGCATCGGATGAAACCTTGCGTTCAGAACAGAACTTCATTATTGCGGTGACGGCGGTTAACGATGCGCCAGTCATCACTGAAGGTGAGAGTGTATCTGTGACTATGTCGGAAGATGCAACTCCGCAAGCCTTTAGCTTGGTTCTTAATGCAACGGATGCGGATAACGCAGCAGCTGAATTGACTTGGACTATCGCCAGTGTGGCCGCTAATGGTTCGGCAACGGTTTCTGGTACAGGTACAAGCAAAGTTGTGAATTACACGCCAAGTGCAGATTACAACGGTGCTGATAGCTTTATTGTGAACGTAACCGATGGCACTGACTCCGACACGATTACTGTGAATGTAACGGTAGATGCAGCAAACGATGCGCCTGCCATTACTGAAACCACAGCAGCGATTGTGACCGATGAAGATGTCTCTGGCAGCGTAACGCTCAATGCAACGGATATTGATACCGCTGCAGCCAGCATTACCTGGACGATTCTGACTCAGGCAGCGAATGGCACAGCCAGCGTGAACGCGGTTAATACCGGCGCTAGCATGTTAGTGACGTATGCGCCAAGTGTGAATACTAATGGCAGCGACAGCTTTGTTGTTCAAATCAGCGATGGCGAATTGACCGATACCATCACGGTTAACGTGACTGTGAATGCGGTTGATGATGCACCTGCAATTGCGCAGGGCAGCACGATCAACTTAATCACTGATGAAAATACAGCAGGAAGCGTGGCGCTGACGGCAGTGGATATCGACACTGATGCAGCTAACCTAAGCTGGACCGTGATTACTGATGCAACCGATGGTGTTGCGAGTATCAGTGGTAGCGGCACCAATGTGTCAGCTGCTTACACGCCGACTGCAAACTTCATCGGCAACGATAGCTTTGTTGTGCAACTGAGTGATGGCACCTCGAATGTGAGCATTACGGTTAACGTGACGGTAAATGCTGTCAACGAAGCGCCAGTGATCACGAATGGCGCTACCGCCACCATGACGACTGACGAAGATACCCAAGCGACATTGTCATTGGCGGCGACCGATGCGGATGGTGACACTCTGACTTGGTCGATTCCTGTTGGCTCTGGCGCTTCACAAGGTGGTGTTGCCGTTGATGGTACTGGCTTGGTGACTTATGTTCCGTCGTTGGATACCAATGGTACTGATACCTTTAGTGTTCAAGTATCAGACGGTGAATTAACTGACACGATTGCTGTGACAGTAACCATCACCGCGGTTAACGACGCACCAGTGATTACCGAAGGTAGCACATCGGTGTTGAATACTAACGAAGACGACGACACTGGTAGCCTGACCTTCAGTGCAACGGATGCGGATGGCGATAGCTTAGCTTGGTCTGTTAACGCGGCTGCGCTGCACGGCATCGTTACCATGAACGGCTCTCAGTTTAGCTATGCGCCAAACATTGATTTCAATGGCAGTGATAGCTTCATCGTGCAAGTAACCGATGGCGTTGCCTCAGCGACTAACACAGTAACAGTGAATGTCGCAGCGGTTAACGACGCGCCTATGGTTACCTCTACAGCCGTAACAACGGCAATCGAGAATCAAGTGTATGCGTACAACGTCACCGCCAGTGATGTTGAAGGCGATGTCATTAGTTACTCGCTAACCACTAGCCCTTCCGGTATGGCGATCGATTCTACTACCGGTGAAATCCGCTGGATTCCATCGGCAACAGGTACCGAAACCGTCGTGGTTAGCGTGACTGATGGATCAGATGCCGATACTCAAACTTTCGATATCAGTGTTCAGGCTGAGCCTGCAGTGGCTGGTCGCGCAGTAAAAGGTGTGCTGTCTAATGCAACGGTAGAAGCAGCAACCTACGGCGGTTTGGATAGCAACGGCGATCATGTTTGGAATCTAATCGGCACGACTACCACGGATGCGCAGGGTTACTTCGGCTTCGATCTTGGCCCGCAATCTGCTCCAGTACGTGTGCGCGTTACTACCGACGCTAACAGTGCGATGGTGTGTGATACTCCAAGTGGCTGTGTGCTATCGACCTTCGCACTTTATGGCGAAACCGGTGCCCCAGAAGTTGGCCTAACGCTCGATACCATCGTCAGTGGTGCCGACTTCGACGGCCCAATTGCGGTGACTCCATTAACCAATATGGCGGCGGTATGGTTACAGCAGTTCCCACAAGCGATTGACGATAACAACATTTTGTTAACGCATCGTCGCCTGTCAGAGCTGTTTGGTTTCGGTGATGAGAACTACATGCTGCAACGCGTTATTGATATCACCTCGCCGTTTGAGTTATCCCAAGCTGTAGCAACAGATATGAATCGCGTTCGCCATGCTGTATTTGCTGCAAGTTTGCAAGAAACAGCGACGGTTAAGGGTTTATCAGTGAACACTATTTCTGATGGGCTGGGTCTGATGTTCGGTGTACTTGGCGGTCAGATGCCGTTGAAGTCGGGCACGATTGACGTTACCGCGTTGAATCTTAGCGATGGTACGACATCACTTGATTACACTGGCTTCGATACCTTCATTATCAGTGCGAAGACGGTTGCTAACTATGTGAATGTTGATTCAGCCCTCGACAGCATGATTGCAGGCTTCGATGCACTGGTAACTCGCTGGAGCCCAGAAGCGACTGATCCAAGTATTTGTTTAGATACCGATCCGTTGGTTGATCGCACCGAATGCCGCAACGTCACAACCTTGGGGGAAGCGACAGGTTACGACGTGGCTAACTTCGACCGTGCAGTTGCGCCGTTGGAGGTCTATGACTACTACTATGCCCAAGTTGCAGCGGCAGAGGCTGGCATCAACCAGACCAACCGTAGCTTGGATTGGTTGTATGTCACAACGGAAGATCAGACTAATACTGCGAACTTATTGGCTGCGTTTTCAGAATTACTTGGCTACGGTGTTAGCACGTCGGTCTGTGTGCCTCTAGCGAATACATACCCTTATTTGGCATGTGATGACCCAGTTCCATCGGCTGACTTTACGGGTGTTTCACCGAAGATTACTAAGGCTAATGCATTTAGTAACCGTTGTTCACTGTCTTCTAGCAATTCTTGTGAATTGAAGGTAACTGGAACAGCACAAGGGCAAACCTTTAATGTGACGGCTGTAATTCCGGATATACGTAATTTGCTCGGTGGTCGAGGCGGATATACTCCTCAGGGTGGATTAAACATGTGCTACAACGGCACTATTACCAACAGTACGGCCAAGCTGGTGTTGACTAACGTTTGTTTCAATCTGGATGTGTCGGACAGTCCGAGTACAGCCTTGGCACCTTTTGCAGATAAGCCCCCGGTTGGCTTATTTGGGGAAAGTGGATATAACGATACAACTCAAGTAGAAACAGAGCTGAACGCGTTGCTTGAGGTGATTAATCTGCGTGTTGCTTTACGCTCATTAGGTGGATCTTTGAAAATTGTTAGCGCCGACAATAGTCTGGTTTTCCAGACGAATGAGTTGGATGCTGGTTTTGTCTTTGACCGCTTAGTATTGAAGGGCACTAAAACAGGCCCGGTATTCGATGTGTATGTATCTTCGTTGAGCCGAACTAATCCTGCAGGTGAAACCTTGAATTCTATTAGCGGACAAGATTTGTTCCGCTTAGAGATCAACGACACCAGTTATATGACCACGGCGAAAGTCGAAGACAAAATTGGTTTACCTGCGGTGACGTCATCTAGCAATGTGACTATTGAAGGGCTATCTCCGATCATTGATGTGATGAAGGATTATGCACTTAGTCTAATTGATACGAATGCAGTGTTTGTCGCACCTACAGCACAAAGATGGCAGGAAATTCAAGATGAAGTGGCTGCTAATCTTGTCTATGGCGGTACTCAGGTCTATGACATATCAGAAGGAGGCGGTGTTTACACCATGACCTTGGAGCAAGCTGGATACATTGATATTAGCCAGAAGAACTCGACAGCTAATGCAATGCGTATCTTCCTATCGGGTGCGGCGGGTTATATCTATGCGGATGAAACCTTAGTGGCTACGGCACACTTAGGTAACAGCCAAGATGGTCTGATGATCAGCTTGATGGATGGTTCGCAACGGACGTATACCAGCGCTAACCCAGACCCATTAGGTGGATTACAAGGATTCCTCGACTTCTTGACGATTCTTGCACCACCGTCGGATACAACAACAACGCCTTAATCTTTTTCCTCTATGAAAATAGGGGATTTATTAAGAGATAAAAAAGCCCCGAAGATTCGGGGCTTTTTTATGGCAACGAAAATAAGTGAACTTAAAAGCAGAGGCGCAACTCTAAAGTCATACATTTAACAAGGGCAGAACATTATGGACGTGACAGAGCTTCTCATATTTTTAGCGATTGGTGCACTTGCAGGTTGGCTGGCTGGAGTAATTACAAAGGGCGGTGGTTTTGGGTTGCTAGGTGATATCGTTATTGGCATCTTAGGCGCCGTGGTTGGTGGTTATGTGTTTGGTGTGCTTGGTATTGCGGTAGCGGGCCTCATTGGTTCAATTATTACAGCCACACTCGGAGCGGTAATTTTACTCTTTTTAATTCGGCTTATTAAACGAGCTTAATTACGAATTTAAAATCAAAAAAATGGCCAAAATCTAATGGCCATTTTTAAATATTTCTTAATTTTAAATTTAGGGAATCGTCTAAAGTCCTATTTCTTTCGGTAGTGCTTTTCCATGCCGTCCAAAAAATTACGCAGCAATTGATCTAAACACTCGCGATAATTTTTATGGTCTGGGCGGCGAAAGAGGGCGCTTAATTCGTGCTGGCCCAAATTAAAATCGTTAAGCTTCAGCATCTCTAACAAGTCATCGGCTTGTAGATTGAGCGCGATTTTCAACTTACGCAATACGATATTATTGGTCAGCTTACGCTCAGGCTCAGGTACTTCGTCACCCTTAGGGCCGCGATTTTTAATAATCAGGCCATTTAAAAAGCGCGCAAGATTTTCATCGGCACACACAGCAAACTCAGGAGCTTCATCACGAGCCAACCAGCTCAGTAATTCAGGCTTAGTGGCGTCGTAGCCGCCCAGCTTGAAAATAGACAGCATGGTTTCGTCGTTAAAATCGAACATATAGCGCACACGGCGCAGGATATCGTTGGTATTGATAACTAGTCCTCCTGCACGGGCTGGCTTTCACCGGCTTCAATAGCTTTTGCCGTGATTTCAACATAAATAGTCATAATGTTGTTCGCAACAAGCTCATCGATACCTTTCGCTAACGCTGGCAGGCGTACTTCAACTGCCGACTCTTCCGACTGGCCAAGCTTGCAATCGAAATCCCAGTAGGTCGCACCCTTAGGTAGATCTTTTTGGCGTTCTTTCTTCAAAAACTTCTTTATGTCGTGCTTGATAGAGTCAACAACACGCGGCACTTTGATTTTAGGGTGGTCTAACTTAAAGGTTCTTTTCATTGGGTTCCTACAAGGGTGAGATACACGGCTAAGCAGCCGAGTAGCGCAAGGGGTCTAATGGCGGGCAGTGTAATCTTTGTACAGGGATTCTACCATTCATTAGGGTTAAACTCTTGGATAACCTCTAAGGCGTTTTTTTGCAGCGGTGATTGCTGGTAATGACTCTTCAGCTTGAGCCACTTAAACTGAAGCCTATTCGCACAGCAAGCCTACAAGCCGGAAGCCTAAACACATGCACCTAAACGATGATTTTAGTCAACGAGTGGTCATAACCCCCAACGACTACAACTGGGTCGACAGCCCAACCGCCGGTGTTGAACGTATGATGCTGGATCGCATTGGTGATGAAGTCGCGAGAGCCACGTCGCTGGTACGCTATGCACCTAATAGCCGCTTTCCGGCGCATACACATGGCGGTGGTGAAGAAATATTCGTTCTTGAAGGCATCTTTGCTGATGAACACGGCGAGTATCCCAAAGGCTCATACCTGCGCAATCCTATTGGGTCATCGCATTCGCCACATGTCGGCCCCGAAGGCGCCATCATTTTCGTCAAACTGCATCAGTTCGATAGCGCCGACCAACGCCAGTGTGCAGTAGATACCAACGCTCAACCGTGGCGACAAGGGCTGGTCGACGGCTTAACCGTGATGAGCCTGCATTCATATCTAGGCGAGAATGTTGCACTGGTAAAATGGGCACCCAATACTCAATTTAATCCGCATAGGCATTGGGGCGGCGAAGAGATATTTGTTATTGAAGGCACGTTTCACGACGAGCACGGCAGCTATCCTAAAGGCAGCTGGCTGCGTAGCCCACACCTAAGCCAGCACACGCCATTTACCAAAGAAGACGGAGCACTAATCTACGTTAAAGTAGGGCATCTGCCGGAAGCGGTGTGATCGTTTAAGCCAACTCAATGCGCAGAGTTTTACCAATCGCACGAGCAGCATTGTCTAATGTATTGAGAGTTACCGAGGTGTTTTCAGGATCAAGCAGGCGATCTAGGGCTGAACGGCTAGTATGCATTAGCTCCGCCATCTTGGTTTTAGACAGCCTCTCGGTTGCCATTTTTTGAGTAATTTCCCAAGCAATTACACGCTTTATAGATACAGTATTAACTTCAGCAAGTTCACCGGTTTCTTCGAGTAGTTCGTCGAAGGATGATCCTAAATGCTGATTACGTTTAGCCATTACCTACCTCTCTTTTTCGTCTCTTTGCCAAATCTAAATCAGGCTTGGGAGTTTGCTGCGATTTTTTAATAAAACCATGTAGTAGAACCATTTTTTCGCTGCGGAAGCAGAATAGTACTCGTGAAATTCGTCTGTCTGAGAGATTCGTTCTGACTTCATATAAGCCGTCCTTCATAGGGCGACATACTGGCATTCCTATCGGCCAGCCAAACTCAACGGTTTTAATATCAGTGCCGACGGCCTTTCGATCATCCTTAGATAACTCCAACAACCAATCTCGAACGGGCTCATTGCCATTGTCAGAACGATAGAAAACAGCCGTAATCATTTTTCTGCTATGTACAGCCATCAAGGAATGTACCATCTTTGGTACGATGTGTCGAAACTATTATTCAACCCGTAACCCTCTCAGCCCATATTGGTTGTTAATAGGAAGCTAGTCGGTAGGAACGAATAGAACAATCAGGCAACTTTCTTATTATGGAGAGCAAAGGGAGCATAGGTAAGCAAGTACATATTTTTTAAGTTTCGGTTAACGTCCACCGACCATAATGGCCCTACACATCAAGTTGAGGTAGGCATTATGAACATCGCAAAAATAATAGTATTAGTGGCTTTATCACCGATTATTCTAATAGGAGGCATCGCATTTGGTTTGATATACGGAGTGATTCAAGCGGTCAATTGCCTGACATCCAGCGTTCGAAACCCCTCATTAAAACTAGAATTGGCAAAATTACCCAATACACCTAAATAGTAATAAGGGGGATCGCAATCTCATGCAATCTTTCACCATATCCCTACCGTGTGTGTTGCTTGGAACGTCAACCAGCACGGTAGATTCATTGCCATATGAATTGATCAGGAATAGGGCAATACGCACCGTTGAAGTACCCGCTATCAAATAATCGTTAGACGAATTAGCACAGAAGACAATATTTGGTTACTATCGGATGATTAGGGCTCAATAGGGATGAGCAATGCTCCCGCTAGATCTACTTCAAATATTCAAACCGCTGCTATGGGTCATTCCAATCATCTTATTGATTGGCGTCGCCAAATCGCCGTGGTTGAAGCAAAGGGAAGAGGTTGGAGTAACAATAAATGGAGCAAGTCATGCGTGATCCCGAATATTTAGAAGTAGATGAATTAGACTTCCGACTTGGTCTAACGCAGCTTCTTACTGTGAATGGCCGTCTTGATCAAGAAACTAATAGATTAATAGCCGAGGTTATTACTGAAACTAAAGTAAGGGCTATGAAGGAGGCGCTCTCACAGTATGTTGGGCAAGGCGTTCACATGACTCAAAGTGAGTTAATGGCTGAAGAGCATAAGTCAGAAAGACTAGGTAGGTTTCTCGAAACCGTTCAATATGTCCGCCCCGATTCAAATTTTGAAGCTCATGCAATTGTCAGTGGTGGTCACGCACGTGCAATTGCTGCAAGAGAGATTTTAGCTCAATATCAATTAAGAATAGACGACCCAACCAATGGAGTTTGGCTTCCTAATTTTAAAAAAAATCTATCTGGCTACCCTGATTTCAATTATGCCCATAGACCACTGCACAGAAAGATATATTATCTAAACATAACCTCATGTTTAGAGCAGGCTATGAGTTCAGCCCATGCAAGGGTGATACTACGACGTATTGCACAGGGTATAATCGTTGGCACGTTTCCAATAGATCGACGATTAAAGAGAAAGGAAGTAATGGAGGTTAGTAATGGTGCTTTCTGATGTTGTCGTATCAATCGAAGTAGATTACGAGAATTTTAAAAGCTTCGTACCAGAAGGTTCCGAAGTCATTAGGTGTAAAGGTAAGCCACTGAATATCGACACGCCTATTAATATTGTGGTCGACGAAGAAGATACTGGAATGCCACTTGCTGATATATCCATGCTCAATATTGGATCTTTCGTTATTACTCAAGATTTGTACGAGCACTTAAAAGAAGCGGCTGAAGATACTTGTCAATTTATACCGCTTCAGTGGTCAGGTATTCGCATGTGGTTAGTGAATGTACTGTCGGTAGCTGATTGCCTTGATAAGGAAAACTCCGAATTTAATAGCTTTGGTGGCGTAAGCTCGGTTGTTTTTGATTCAAGCAAAGTACCAACGGTTGGATTCTTTAAGATAGCAGAAGATAACCATACAGGTATTTTTGTATCTCAGAATATGTTGGATGTTATTAACAAGTATAAGCCGACAGGCGTTGAGTTTGAGAAGTTTTTAGCTAAGTGAACTTGTTGCTATGGATGAACTAGATAATTAATAGCGAGTTCGCAATATGGATGTATCGACCTAAAGGAGTACTGAGTAATGCTTCAGCTAGACCTACTAGAAATATTCAAACCGCTGCTTTGGGTCATACCAATCATCCTATTGATTGGCGTTGCCAAATCACCTTGGTTTAAAGGCATCATTGGCGAAGCACTGGTTAAGCGTTGTGGCTAATACTTACGTTCCTGTCCACGACGTAACGCTTTAAATATCGACAACTCTGCCCCCATTGAACTAGGAACTGAAGAGGAGGAGGGAGTTAATAGATAAATGAGAAACAGCCACCTTTTGGTGGCTGTTTCTTAAGGTTACTCTGCAGGCATCCTTTTAGGCAAAACATCATCAGAAACTTTGTTGATAACCTTGGCGCCAGGTGACTCAATCCCTTTTTCATGTTTTGCTATCGACATTTTTATTAGTGTCGCGATAGTTTTTAGGTTTTTGTCATTATTTCTTCCAAATTGGTATTCATGCTTAAGGGTATGGAAAACGTCAAATAGGTAAAAAGAATTTTTATTTAATTCTTTGATGTGATTTCCAATAATACTATCCCAACCAGAGGGCCGCTCACTAATTAGTAGAAGTGCTAGTTTATGCTTCTTTAATTCGGATTGAATCGCCCCTAGTTTCCTAGACACTCTTTAAAGTTACAATGTATTTAAAGAGGAGGCCGAGATGGCTGGTGAACGATATAACGAAGAATTCAAGATCGCAGCAGTAAAGCAAGTGACCGAACATGGTTACTCCATTGCTGATGTTGCTCAGCGTTTAGGCATTACAACTAAGAGCTTGTACAACTGGCGTGATCGTTACGGCGAGAATGCGCAAGCCTACCACGAGAAGCAATCCAGTCATGAAGAGCTGCGTAAGCTTAAAGCGGAGCTAAAACGTGTCACAGAGGAGCGTGACATATTAAAGGAGGCCGCCGTGTTCTTTGCTGCCGAGTCAAAGAAAAATACACGTTCATAAAATCTCGAACAGATCGCTACTCCGTTCGTACCCTGTGTCGAACACTTGAAGTTCATCCCAGTGGGTTTTATGCCTGGTTAGCGAACCCCGAAAGTACACGGCAGAAAGTTGATGAGTATCTACTCGGGTTTATTAAGCAATTCTGGCTTGAGAGTGGTTGCGTTTATGGCTATCGAAAAATCCATAAAGATCTAAAGCATGCAGGAGAACACTGTGGAAAAAATCGTGTTCATCGACTGATGCAGCAGGCACAAATACAGGCAGAGCGGGGCTACAACCGAAAAACACGCTATGACAGCGGCGAGTTATCCACCGTTGCCCCTAACCTACTGAATCGTGAATTTGATGTATCCAAACCGAATACCGTATGGGTCACCGATATTACCTACATTCGTACCTATGAGGGCTGGCTGTTTCTAGCGGTAATCATTGATTTATTCTCACGGCAGGTCGTTGGCTGGTCGATGAGTGAACGTATTAATACCGATTTGGTACTGAATGCAATCACGATGGCGTGCTGGCGAAGGAAGCCAAAAGGTGAGGTGATCGTGCATTCCGATCAAGGTTGCCAATACACAAGTTACGACTGGCAAAGCATGTTAAAAGCCAATAACTTAACCGTCAGTATGAGCCGTAGAGGGAACTGTCATGATAATGCCTGTGCGGAAAGCTTCTTTGCCTTGCTAAAGCGAGAACGTATTCGCCGTAAAATTTATCGCACAAGAGAAGAAGGAAAAGCGGATATATTTAATTATATTGAGCTGTTTTATAATTCCACACGTCGTCATGGTAATAATAATGACTTGTCGCCAAGGGACTATGAAAAGAATTATTTTTTGAAGCAAATGGGTGTCTAGGAAACTAGGGGCGATTCAGTATTGCATTGTTAATCTTATTCCCTAAATATAAGACGTTATTCTTGTCTTTCGAAAAATATGAGGTGCCGATAAGTTCAAAAGTATTAGGGTCTATGTCTGATATCGGTTTTCCAAAATAATATACATGGTTATTATCTTTGGCATAGTAGCTATCTAGGGCTGAAAAAGACGATGTGTCTGCAAAGGGCAACTTCTCACTTTGAAAATAAACATTGTTCATATCAAGTGCATAATTGGCTGAAAGTACTTTTAGCGACGCTAAGTCTGCATCCTCTATTAATGTAGGGCCTAGCTCAAAAAAATTTCCGCCTCTGACGAAGTATACTTTATTGTCTTTCGAGTAATATAGATCACTAAGACTTTTGTTGATTTTGTCATAGCCCATTCCAAAGGCTGAGTAAATAAGTGATCCTATAAAGAATATGATCACTAGTAGGCCTATTGCAACGATACCTGCAAAAATTAATAGAAGTATTTTAAACATTTTTTCGATTCATCCTGATTCAAGCGCGTCAGAGCATTTATTTCTTAGTTTGCTCTCTAATTTTTTTGGTGCAAGCAGCACAGGTTCCTGATCCGGTTTTTAGCCTTCTAAGATAAATCACGTAAAACCTTAATGCTAATAACTCCCATCTTTGTATAGTCAAACTTAAGGGGCTATGGAAAGAGCTATTTTTTAAATTAGTGTCTAGAAAGCCAGGGTCGATTCAGAAGCTAATGGCAGATAAACGCACACCATAGTGACGATAAATATAAGTACACATGCCAGAATGTTAATGATTGTGATACGTTTAAATAACTTTTTGTCTCTACCCGAGATCATGACCTTTATGAAATAACCAATATAAGATGCTTGGACTAAAAAATATAATACAGGTATGTAAATATAATACTCATAAAAAAGCTCCGTTGCCTTAGGACCGCTTTGCCCGAAGGCTGCTGCCATTTCATGAAATGATGCCGGTATTAGTGGGATGCCAAAATAAAAAGTCCAAAATACTATCAGAAGCAATATTGCAAAGAATAAGTCTATAAAATTACTTTTACTCAAAAATGTTTCTTTTTTTGACTCAGTGTATCCATTCATTTTCACTAATCCTTGAAGTCTTTTGTTGGGTTACGTACTTCGCGCTAATCCAACCTACGAATTTATCTTCCGATTTTATGAGATATTGGGGAGCAGCACTACACCAATACTTGCAAACCATTCTTTTCCACGATGTTCAGCAATTTCAAAGATGGGCCATTTGGTTTTTTTATGCCTTGTTCCCATTTTTGCACGGTTGATACGCTGGTATTCAAGTAAGCCGCAAAAACACTTTGGCTTGCGTGGTTTTGGGTACGGATGCTCCTGATTTGTGATGCAGAATATTCTTTTACCGGAGGCAGGCAGAGGGCATCAAACTCACGAAGGGTGGTGTCTTTCATTACACCGGCGTTGTGCAGGCCTAACGCTGTTTTGTGGATGCTGTCGAGAATAGAGTCAGTCATTTTGCAATACCTCTACGATTTCGCCATAGGTTATGGCGTTGACTAATTCTTTGTTGCTGTAGATAAGCAGTTCTTTTGCTAATGCTTTCAGGGCTTTAAGCTCTATCTGGGTAACATTCGATCTCGCATTCTTGGCAAATCCATATACAAAGAAAGCTTTATTGCCTGCTTTGTACGCCAGTAGGGTTCTGCTTCCACCGCTTTTACCACGATTGTTGGTTGCCACGCGCTTTTTGTATACGTTTCCGCCAAGGTCGGCATCTACCAGTCCGGATTCTATTTCCGAGACTGCTAGAAGTAGTGTCTCGTCGCTCAGACCTTCTTTATTAGCCCATTTACTAAAATGACTAGTTTTGAATATACGCATAAGCATTCCTTTGCTTGTTACAATAGATCATAGGACTAAGTGTTATGGTTTGCAAGGCTGAACAAATTACTAATTAGGGGCTCTCCGTTATCGGTTCGTAAAACAAAAAAACCGCCCAATAGGGCGGTTTTTATTTCGAGCTAGGAAGAGAGCGCTTCTTTTACTGGGCCGCTCTCAAAGCGCCGCTATCGCGACAATCTGCTCGCGCAGCTTGCCTTGGTCGCGTTCATAACCCGCCAGTTTCTCGCGTTCTTTGGCGATGACGTCTTCTGGGGCTTTATCAACAAAACCTGCGCTGTTTAGCTTGCCAGCGATTCGGCCGATTTCTTTGTCGAGTTTTTCAATCTCTTTGGTCAATCGGGCGATTTCTTTGTCTTTATCAATTAGGCCAGCCATAGGTACGAGCACTTCCATTTGGCCAACCAGTTGTGTGGTTGCCATTGGAATGTCGTCGCCTTCGTTCAGCCAGGTAATCTTGCTGAGCTTGGCCAGCTTCATTAAGAAGCCTTGGTTGTCGTCAGCGCGACGGAAGTCTTCGTCGTCGCCGTCTTTTAACAAGATTTCCAGTTCTTTGCTTGGGCCTATGTTCATTTCGGCGCGGATGTTACGCACGGCGGTGATCACGCCTTTTAGCCATTCGACGTCGGCTTCGGCTTCGAGATCGATAAAGGCATCTTGTGGCTCAGGGTAAGCGGCCAGCATGATGGTGTCGCCTTGTTTACCCGCCAAGTCTTTCACTTGCTGCCAGATCGATTCGGTAATAAACGGAATAATCGGGTGCGCTAAGCGTAAGGTAGCCTCTAACACGCGTACGAGTGTGCCTAAGGTGCCGCGTTTGGCTTCTGCGCTAGCGTTGGCATCCCAGAGTACAGGCTTAGATAATTCTAAGTACCAATCGCAGTATTCATTCCAGATGAATTCATACAGGGTTTGCGCAGCCATATCGAAGCGATATTGGTCCATGTGGCGGCGTACTTCTTTTTCTGCGGTTTGCAGGCGAGAAATAATCCAGCGATCGGCCAGTGATAAAGCCCCCGGTTCGCCATTTGCACCACAGGCTGCTTTCATAGCATCAGTAATGGCGATGTTAGTACCGTTCGCTGCGGCTGCTTCTACGGCTTCTTCACCGGCGATAGACAACATCACGTAGCGTGAGGCGTTCCATAATTTATTACAGAAGTTACGGTAGCCTTCTAGGCGCTTCATGTCCCAGTTGATGTCGCGACCAGTTGAGGCCATGGCGGCAAGAGTAAAGCGCAGGGCGTCAGTGCCGTGTGGGGCGATGCCTTCTGGGAATTCTTTTTTCGTGCGCTTACCGATTTTTTCTGCCAGCTGTGGCTGCATCATGTTGCCGGTGCGCTTGTCCATTAAATCATCGAGACTGATGCCGTCGATCATGTCGAGTGGGTCGAGCACGTTGCCCTTAGACTTCGACATTTTTTGGCCCACTTCGTCACGGATTAAACCGGTCACGTAGACGGTTTTAAACGGTACTTGTGGCTTATCGTTTTCGTCTTTGCAGAAGTGCATGGTCATCATGATCATGCGTGCAACCCAGAAGAAGATGATGTCGAAACCCGTTACCAATACGTCGGTTGGGTGGAAGTCAGCCAGTCGTTTGGCAACTTCTGGGTCGTCGATGTTAGGCCAGCCTAAGGTGCCGAAGGTCCATAGGGCAGAGGAGAACCAAGTATCCAATACGTCGTTATCTTGGCGCAGTTCTACGTCGGCACCTAGGTTGTTTTGTGCACGTACTTCGGCTTCGTCGTGAGCAACGTAGACATTGCCTTCGTTGTCATACCACGCTGGAATGCGGTGACCCCACCAAAGCTGACGCGAGATACACCAATCTTGAATGTCGCGCATCCACGAGAAGTACATGTTCTCGTAGGATTTAGGCACAAACTGAATGTTGCCATTTTCAACGGCTTCGATTGCGGGCTTAGCCATGGTTTTGGCATCGACATACCATTGGTCGGTGAGCATTGGCTCGATCACAACGCCGCCACGATCGCCGTAGGGAACGGTTAAATCGTGATCTTTAATGGCGTCGAGCAGGCCTAGGTCATCCATGTCAGCAACAATGGCTTTGCGCGCGGCAAAGCGTTCCATGCCACGATATTTTTCTGGAATGGTGGTGTCGATGGTGTCGTTAACGCTGCCGTCGGTGTTAAAGGCTTGGGCCTGATCACGGATGTCGGCGTTAAAGGTAAGGATGTTGATCATTGGTAGGCCGCAACGCTTACCAACTTCATAGTCGTTAAAGTCGTGCGCTGGGGTGATTTTTACCGCGCCGGTGCCTTTGTCCATGTCGGCGTGTTCGTCGCCCACAATCGGAATTAAACGGCCAGTGAGTGGCAGTACGATATGTTTACCGATGAGATCTTTGTAGCGCGGATCTTCTGGGTTTACCGCAACGCCGGTATCGCCCAGCATGGTTTCAGGGCGAGTAGTGGCAACGACGATGTAGTCTTTTCCTTCGCTGGTTTTTAAACCATCGGCTAACGGGTAGCGCAGGTGCCACATCGAACCTTTCGATTCTTTGTTCTCAACTTCTAAGTCAGAAATGGCGGTGTGCAGTTTCGGGTCCCAGTTTACTAGGCGTTTGCCACGGTAAATTAGGCCGTCTTTATGCAGACGAATAAACACTTCTTGTACGGCTTTATAAAAACCATCGTCCATAGTGAAGCGCTCGGTTTCCCAGTCTACTGAGTTACCTAAACGGCGCATTTGGCTAGTGATGGTGCCGCCAGATTGTTCTTTCCATTCCCAGACTTTATCCAAGAATTTTTCGCGACCAAGGGCGTGACGATCCGGTTGGTTTTCTACCGCCAGTTTACGTTCTACTACCATTTGCGTAGCGATGCCGGCGTGGTCGGTACCGACTTGCCATAAGGTTTTTTGACCTTGCATACGCTTGTAGCGCGCCAGTGCATCTTGCAACGTGTGCTGAAACGCATGACCCATGTGCAGCGAGCCGGTGACGTTTGGTGGTGGGATCATGATGGAATAACCTTCGCCGGTTAAGCCGTCTTGATAAGGCTTAAAGTAGCCTTTTTCTTCCCACTCTTTGTACCAAGTTTGTTCGATTGCGCCGGGCTTATAGGTCTTATCCATAGTCGTTGCTGCTACTCAAGTCGATACGGGCTGGCAGCATGGGCCAGCCCAGAAATATGAAGTATTAAAAATGGCGGAGATTATAGCGGAATTCGAGCGCGGAGGGCAGAGCCTAGGGTAAGGCTCTGGTGGTGCAATTTGGGTTTATTGGCCAGATTCGATTAGCTGGCGAATGCGATTGCGCAATCGGCCTTTCAATAGCGGCATTATATCGTCAACCAGTTCGTCGATTAGACGCTCGCGCTGCAGGAGCGAGAGCAATGCTGAACTGGTTTCATTCATGCTGTGTTCAACGCTGGCGGCTTTTTCAGCGCGCTCTTTTGCTGTCGAGGTCTGACCTTGGCTACTAGGATTGGGAGTAAAGCGGCTAGTGCTTGCTTGTTTCGGCGCTGGCGCAGCCGACATTTTGGTGACGTCTTCAATCGTTGCTTTGCGCTCGTGGGCAAGGCGGTCGATGGTGGCTTGCGGCAAAAAGGGGTTGCTAGACACGAGCGGCGAGGAGAATTTTGCGTTCGCAAGTTGAGCAGACTCTGCAGAGCTCGCTTGTTCGATGGCTGCTTGGATATCGTCGCCGTCAAATAAATCGTCCAGTACTGGAATATCCATATGATCGTCTTCTAGTGTTCCGGCATCGGCGCCGTCTAGAACCCGTTGTAGATTTTCCAGTTCACTGAGTAAATTTCGCGATTCATCCTTGTTGTTCATCAGCGCGCTCTCTTGTCTAAGTGTTGTAGTGGCATATCGCGGTGTTGCAGAGGATAGCCACGATCTTTCAAAAAGCGAAAGTGATTACGAGTGTATTCCAACACTTGGTCATGTTGAACAACCACTTCGCATAATCGTTGAAAGCGACTGAAAAAATTCGGTAAAACTTGGCTTAAGTTGATTAGCACATCATGTTGATGCCCTGGATCATCGAGCCAGCCAATGCTTACTTGGCAATCTATCGGTGCATCTTGAGCATCTAGCAGTGCATGAGGCACAAAAGAGTCTGCTCGGTAGGTCCAAAGTAGGTCATCAAAAGCGGCTGCCTGCTGACGATCATCTAGCTGTACTAGTACTTGTCTGCCTTCTTTGGTCACCAATTGGTCCACCAAGCGGCAGGCGAATAACCACTGATCTTCAATGGTTTGTTCTTTCAGCAAATAGAAGTCCGACTGAGTCATTTGGATTCAGTTCCCGCGATAGCGATTTTATTTTTGCTTAACCGAAAACGATGCAACACCACATCAATACTGACATCTAACTTGGTATGTGCCAGTAAACGCTCCCGCGCGGCCTGTGTCACGCGCCAATGGTGAGGTGTCATCATGAGTAGGTCGCTAATGTGTTGCGAGCTGGTTAGATGAATGGTTTGTTGTACCGCATCTTCGCCAACGCATTCAAAACCCGCTGCGGCCATTTTAGCAATAGGCGAGAAGGTATCTAAGCGCACTTCATCATAAATAATATGGCGCAGTTCAATTAAATGCTGCGGGCCTGTGTTCACCAAAATGATGTCAGTATCGCTATGAATAATACCCTCTAAGCCCTGCGGCATGAGCGGTGTAAACAAGCTAATCACTAAGTCCATACTGTGGTTAGCGACCGGAGGGCGAGCACCACTGGCGACAATCCATTGGATATCGCGATCGCGGCGTACGGCTCGGCGGATGGTGTCTTTGGATATATCCAATCCTACTATCTGCGCCGCGCAACCTTGGTTCGCCAAGTGTTGTTTCAAGCGCGCGGTGTAATAGCCCTCACCACACCCAATATCAAGAATACGTTGTGGCAAGCCTTGTACATTGGAATTAAGCAGGTTCGATACCGGCTCATAAACTCCCGAATCGAGCAGGCGAGCGCGAGCATCGGCCATCGCTAGGTCGTCGCCGGGGGCTTTCGAATTTTTATGCTGCGCCAATAGCAGATTTAAATAGCCTTGGCGGGCTTCATCAAAGCTGTGGTTATTGCGGCACTGCCAGCGTTTGTCGTATTGCTCGAGCGTGTTGCTACACACAGGGCAAACGAGGAGAGAGGCTGGCAGAGACATGGTAGGTAACGAAGTCATTAGGCCAGCAAGTTCTCGAGCAAGCGTTCGTAGATATCCGTTAATACATTCAGGTCTTCGGCTTTAATACACTCATCTACTTTATGGATGGTGTCATTGCACGGCCCTAATTCCAAAACTTGTGCCCCAGTCGGTGCAATAAAGCGACCATCGGAGGTGCCACCGGCGGTAGACAGTTCTGTTTCGCGGCCAGTAATAGCGCGAATAGCATCCACGCTGGCTTCGACTAAAGCGCCTGCTGCGGTTAAGAACGGCTGACCGCTGAGGTTCCATTGGATTTCGTAATCTAGGCCGTGTTTATCCAAAATCGCTTCAGTGCGTTCTTTCAGAATGTCGGCGGTTAATTCGGTAGAAAAGCGGAAGTTAAACACCACTTCTAATTCACCAGGAATCACGTTGGTGGCACCGGTTCCGCCATTGATATTGGAGATTTGAAAGCTGGTGGCGGGGAAGAAGTCGTTACCGTTGTCCCACTTTTCTGCTGCGAGTTCAGCCAATGCCGGAGCCGCAACATGGATAGGGTTTTTAGCTAAGTGAGGGTAGGCCACATGACCCTGAATCCCTTTTACTTTTAGCACTGCGCCCAATGAACCACGACGGCCATTTTTAATCACGTCGCCCACGAGATTGGTAGACGACGGCTCGCCAACTAGGCACATATCAATTTTTTCATTGCGGGCTTCAAGCGTTTCGACCACTTTTACCGTGCCGTTATGCGCCGGGCCTTCTTCATCGCTGGTGATTAAAAATGCGATAGAGCCTTTATGATTTGGGTGTTTCGCTACAAAGCGTTCCACCGCAATGATCATGCAGGCCAAAGAGCCTTTCATGTCGGCGGCACCACGACCGTAGAGCATGCCGTCTTTTATCAGTGGTTCGAAGGGGGCGTGTTCCCACTTAGTTTCTGGGCCAGTAGGAACCACATCGGTATGACCTGCAAAGCAGAATACAGGTTTCTCTGTACCACGGCGTGACCAAAAATTATCGACGTCGCCAAAGCGCAGTGGCTCGTTATTAAAACCAGCAGCGCCGAGGCGTTCCATCATAAGTTGCTGACAGCCATCGTCGTCTGGGGTAACTGAACGACGGGCAATTAAATCGGAGGCCAATTGCAGAGTTGGAGTCATGCTAAATCCTGATGAAAACGCGTAAAGCCGCGATCATAACATAGGACAAGGCTACTCAGCAGTGGTCGGTTTAGTGCTGCGCACGGGCACGTAGCGTGGTTCGCGATAGTATGGGAATAATCCATTTTGCACACCCATGATGTAGATCACCTCAGGATCATCGCGCTCCGGCCATAGGTATATGCCGTTGCCATCAATACTGACGAACGAATAGGGATGTTCACCGATGGTGCTGTCTTCTTTACCCAAAATGATGCCACGTACGGTGAGTAGCTGGCCCTTGGCATAAACTTCTGGATCAAGCAGCTGCTCGAAGTGCACACGAATACGCCCTGAAGTCGAGCGAACATCATTTTTAGGACGTCCACTGGTATACAGCGGTAATTGCAAAAGCTCTACGGTACTGCTGTCGGCATAGTTGGTTACGGCGACAATGCGTCCACCTAAAACGACTTGGCTGCCAACATAGGCTTCAGGGTTTTGCTGTAATTGTGACAGTGTCGGCAGATTATCAGGGGTATCTACCGCGACACTCTTGGGGTAGCTAGCACATGCCCCGAGTGTTAAAGCCAATACAGAGAGGAGAACGGGTTTCGTAAAATTAAGCTTCATAATAATAATCCTAGTAACTGCAGTGTATGACTATCCATTGTCGCAACTGGTTCCTTGCGGCTTTTAACAACAAAGAAAGTCGGCAAGCGTTGCGATGATCGCTCGCAGTGCTAACATACACCGCTTTGTGATGGTGCAGCTGTTTTTGTGCCTCGATATTAATTTAAGGTAGATAGAATGAGTCAGTCCTTGACCCGCGAAGAACTCCAAACTGTAATGGCTGAGGCCGATTTACTGAAGAGTCGAGAAGAAGTAGAAGCGGCATTGGACCGTATGGCCGGTGAAATCACCGCACAATTGAGTGATACCATGCCAGTTGTTTACGCCATTATGAATGGCGGCCTAGTGATGGCTGGGCAGCTATTAACGCGTTTGAACTTTCCTTTAGAACAAGGCTATTTGCATGCTACTCGCTATCGCGGCGAGTTTACTGGGCAAACGGATCTGCAATGGCAGGCGCCACCGTCGATTCCGATGGATGGCCGTACAGTGCTCATCTTGGATGACATATTTGATGAAGGCCACACCTTAGCCGAAGTGGTTAAATCGTGCTTTGCGCAAGGTGCCAAAGAGGTGTTAACCGCGGTGCTCGTGAACAAGGTTCACAATCGTAAAAATCCAGATCTAGCTGTCGATTTCGTCGGCTGTGATGTCGAAGACCGTTACGTATTTGGCTATGGCATGGATTACCGCAGTTTTTGGCGTAATGCCGATGGTATCTATGCGGTTAAAGGCCTGTAGTTTTTCGCTTTCTTAACCCCCTAAAAACAGATCAATTAATGTTGATTATGAATTATTGATCTTTAAAGACGCCAAATGGCGTCTTTTTTTGTCTATAAATACCGACTTCTTTTCCCAAAAATAGCACTCGACAACGGCCAGCCTAAACTACACTGATGGAAAGAGGTGGCAGATTCTATGAACGTAGATTTTATAAATCCCTTCATCGAAACAATAGACAACATACTGGCGACGATGGCTTCCATGACCTGCGAACATGGTAAAGCCTACATCAAAGAGGGTGTTGGTCCTTTAGGTGTTGTGACCGGTGTTATCCCTATGGATGGTGATTCCGTCCACGGTTCTCTTGCGATTAGTTTTTCTGCCGGTGCTATCGTGTGCATTAGCAGCAAGATGTTGGGCGAAGAAATTGCCGAGGTGGATGAAACCTGCCATGACCTTACCGGTGAGCTAACCAATATGTTGTCGGGTGGGGCGCGCAAGTTGTTATGGGAAAAGGGCTACAACTTTGAAATGGCAAAGCCAAGCTTAATTGCCGGCGATAAGGACATCGAGCACTCTATTAGCGCTCCAGTGATTGTTATTCCGTTTACCACCAAAGCCGGTCCATTCTTCATAGAAGTCGCCATTGGCAGTAAATTGCGTCGAGCGGCTAGCGTGATATAGATATTACGTTCGGTTCACTTGCCGCGAAGCTCTCCTGTAATAGATTTTATACCGTTATCTTCATTTCCCTCTGTTTTAGCATTAATCACTCCGCAATAAATCCTTGCAAAGTCTGCTCAACTCCATAATATGACGGTTCGTCAAAAATCGACGGATCGTCAAATATGATTAGTCTCGCTTGGTTGTATCAGCAGTACGAAAACTTAAAAAAGGCGCATGAAGAATATCTTCAGCGTCACTGTTGGAAGCACGCCGCTGCTGCGAATGCTCAGCCTGAAGGTGTTATGTGTTCGACCAATAGTAAGGACAACGATAAGTCGGGCCTATGTATTCTCGGCCATCGTACTTCCTTCTTTGCGCCTAAACCCCGCCTTTCGCGTGAAGAAAAATGGGCAGAGCGGGAAAACGAATTGCTCGATATTGCGTTGCATTTATTAGAGCAAGAGGGTTTTGCTGAATTCTCCATGGAGAAATTAATTCGTAATTGCAACTTCTCTAAAGGCACGGTTTATAACCACTTTAGTGGTAAAGAAGATTGCCAAGCCGCTTTGTGTTTACGCGGCATGCACTACGTTGGCGAATTAATGACTCGTGCTTATGCCTTTGATGGCCACGCGCGCGAACGGTTATTGGCATTTCATTTTGCATATTCACTATATTCGCGCGTCAATCCAACCATGTTTTTATCGGTTGTTACTTGTAGGACGCCAGGGTTTCAGGAAAAGGTTGCGCCTGAACGCGCGGCTAAGATTATTGAAATGGATCAATATTTATTTGGATTGGCGGGAGAGGCATTACGCAAAGCAAGAGACGAAGGTGCTCTTCCCGCCGATGATAATTTCGATGAAATCGCTTTAACCTTTCTTAACTGGTCGACATCCTTCGGCGTTTGTGCGTTAACAACGACAGGCTTTGATACTGAATCTAGCCGTGAAATTAGCCAGCGAAATTTGCCGCTGATTGCCGCCAATTTGATTATGGACGGCATGGGCGTTACGCCTTCCTCGAAAGAATATGACTACACCGAAACATGGGACCGAATTGCACAAGAAGTCTTTGCGCCTGAATTAACTATGCTTTTGCACAATCAGCGGCCAGAAGTGGCACCTCAAGGAGAACAGTAAAATGAAAGCAATCATGCAACGCTGGATTGTTGATCATCCGGTCATACTCTTAGTGTTATTTTTAGTGTTAAGCGTGTTGGCTGCAGCGGGTGGTAAAAATTTAACATTTCGCGGTGATTACAAAATCTATTTCGAAGAAGGTTATGCGCCGTTAAATGATTTTGAAGAAATGCAGGGAATCTTTAATAAAAACGATAATATTGCAGTATTAATGGTGCCTAAGGATGGCGAGGTTTTTACTCCAGAATTTCTTACTTTAGTTAAAGATTACACTGAAGCTGCTTGGCAGACGCCGTATTCAAGTCGTGTGGACTCATTAACTAACTTCCAGCATACGTGGTCTGAAGAAGACGACATGATTGTTGAAGATTTAGTGCTAGACCCAGAATCTTTAACGGCGGACGACTTAACGCGTATACGCAGTATCGCTTTGGCCGAACCGGCGTTAAAAGGACGTATGGTGTCGGCATCTGGTGAGGTGGCATTAGTAAACGTTACATTACAACTACCGAGTGCAACGGATAATACCGCCTATGTTGCTGAGGTGATGGCAAGTGTTAAAGCATTAAGTAAGACATTTGCTGAGCAGTATCCAAGTGTGGAGTTTTTCCATACTGGGGTGTTGCCAATGAACAGCAGCTTCGCAACGGAAGGGCAGAAGGATATGTCGACCCTGATTCCTGCCATGCTGCTATTAATTATCGTGCTACTCGCCGTATTACTTCGCAGTATATTGGCTATGTTGGCCACTATTATTGTTTTGGTATTAAGTGTTGCGGCCACCATGGGGTTGGGAGGCTGGACAGGCTTTTTCTTATCGACGGGCACTATTAACGTTCCAATTGTCGTACTAACAATCGCGGTTGCCGACTGCGTGCATATGATTGCTACAATGCAATTTGCCATGCGCCAAGGTAAAACCAGAGCGCAGGCGGTTCAATACAGCGTTGATTTAAATTGGATGCCGGTATTTATTACCAGTGCCACCACGGCCATTGGTTTTATGACGCTGGCGTTTTCTGAGTCCCCAGTTTTTGCCGATTTCGGTATTTTGAGCGCGATGGGCGTCATGACTGCCTATTTGTTATCGGTAACCTTGTTCCCAGCAATTTTAATGCTGCTACCCATTAAGGTTGGTAAAGCGACTAACGATTCGAAGGGAATGGCGCGCTTAGCTGATTTTATTGTTGCTCGTCAACGCGCTTTGCTGGTGGGTGGTGCGATTTTAATTGTGGCTGTTGGTTCTTTGATTACTAAAAATCAAATTAATGACGTAGCTACTGCTTATTTTTCAGATGCAACTGAATTCCGTCAGTCGGTGAATAAACAAGAAGATACGTTATCTGGCTCGCAAAGTATTGATTGGGCCTTATATTCCGGTATTGAAGGTGGTGTCAGCGAGCCTGAATTTATTGAAACCGTACGCGGATTCTCTGAGTGGCTTCGTGCTCAGCCAGAGGTGGATCATGTATCGACCATTAGTGATACTTTCAAACGCTTAAATTTGAATATGCATGGTGACGATAGCGAGTGGTATCGAATTCCTGAAGAACGTGAATTGGCGGCGCAATATTTACTGCTATACGAAATGTCGTTGCCATATGGTCTGGATCTTAACAACCAAATAAATATCGACAAGTCATCTACTCGTGTTACCAGTACTTTAAAGAATTTAGGTAGTCGCGAAATTGTTGATCTAGAACAACGTGCGCAAGCGTGGATCGCAGAACATGCGCCTAATGTTCGCATGGCTGGTGCCAGCCCAGGCTTAATGTTTGCGCATATTGGTGAAGCGAACATGCACAGCATGATTATTAGTATGGCAGTTGCTATGGTGCTGATTTCTGCCATCTTAGTATTTGCGTTACGGTCAGTTCGTTTAGGCGCAATTAGTTTGATTCCTAACCTTGCTCCCGCCGTTGTCGGTTTTGGTGTGTGGGGCGTTATGTCGGGCGAAATTAACTTAGGGTTATCCATTGTTACTTCTATGACTTTGGGAATCATCGTCGACGATACCGTCCACTTTTTGAGCAAATATCAACGAGCGCGTAAGGATGGTTTAGATACTGAAGCCGCTATTCGTTACGCCTTTATCAGTGTTGGTCGCGCCTTAATTATTACCACCGTGGTATTGGTGATGGGTTTCTACATATTGTCGTTCTCATCATTCCGCTTAAATTCGGATATGGGGATGGCAACGTCGATGATTATTGCTATTGCCTTGGTCATTGATTTCTTCTTCTTGCCACCCTTGTTATTGTGGCTTGATCGAGATGAAACGGATAAATCGACAATAAAAAATCAGAGCAAGGGTGCTGAAAAGCTCCTCGAAGCTGACATTGCTGAAACGAAAGGAGAAATTGCATGAAATTATTAGTAACGGTACTAACGGGCCTATGTCTATTAGCTCAACCCTCGATTGCAGATGAAGCCCGTGGTTTAGAAATTGCAACTGACCGCAAAGCTCGCGACACCGGCTGGGGTGATTCTGAAGCTCATATGACGATGATTTTACGCAATGCTCAAGGTGAAGAGAGCATTCGCAAGATGCGGTTTCAGTCTTTTGAGATTAACGACGATGGCGATAAAGGCTTAACGATTTTTGATGAGCCAAAAGATGTAAAAGGCACTGCCTTTTTAAACTTCTCGCACGTCGATAAGTCAGATGACCAGTGGTTGTACCTGCCAGCGCTGAAACGTGTTAAACGTATATCTTCGCGAAATAAATCCGGCCCATTTATGGGTAGCGAATTTGCCTATGAAGATATGAGTTCTTACGAGCCCGAGAAATATAAGTTTAATTACTTGCGCGACGAGCCGTGTGGTGAATGGACGTGTCATGTACTGGAAAGCATTCCAGTGGATGAAAATTCAGGTTACACAAAACAAATTACCTGGCTTGATACTGAACATCTACGCCCAGTAAAAACCGAGTACTATGATCGTAAAGATGCCTTGTTGAAAACGCTAGAAATGAGCGAGTGGCATGTTTATAGCGACCGTTACTGGCGCGCAGCCATTCTTGATATGCAAAATCATCAAAACGGAAAAAGCACACGTTTAATTACTTCAGAATTGAATTTTAATATTGGGCTAAAAGAAGACGATTTTAGTCAAGCAACATTACAGCGAGCACGCTAATGATGAAGGGCTTGCAGATATTCAGTGCCGCGATACTGGCAACGACTAGCGCAATCGTCCCTTCGGCCTATGCGATTGACGTTAGCTTAAATGTCGGAGTAGAAGGGCGGCATTTTTTTGAAGATGCCGCTTATTCGCAGCAAACAAGTAATCAGTTATCGACCTTTATTAAACCTGAATTTGTTTGGGATGATGCCGATAATTCGCAACGGGTTAGCTTTGTACCTTATTACCGCTATGACGCCGCTGATGACGAACGTAGTCACGGTGATATTCGCGAACTAATGTGGATGCATTGGCAGGGGCCTTGGGAAATCCGAGCGGGTATTGGCAAGGTTTTCTGGGGAGTAACCGAATCGTTGCATTTGGTCGATGTTATTAACCAAACCGATAGCGTAGATGCTGCCGACGGTGATGAAAAACTGGGTCAGCCGATGGTGCATGGAATTTGGTTAAGCGACAGTGGTACGTTTGAAGCTTTCGTTTTACCAGGATTTCGCGAACGTACCTTTGCCGGAGAAGAGGGGCGCTTGCGTGCTCCGTATGTGGTCAACGACGACGCTATTTATCAAGCAAATGCCGAGCAGCGTCATACGGATTTAGCGCTGCGTTGGAGCCGCTCGATAGAGCTGATGGAGTATCCGTTAGATTTGAGTGTGTCGCTATTTCGTGGCACATCAAGAGATCCGGCTTACTTACCTGACATTGAGTTGATAGGAGCCACGCCAGTGGTGACCGCGTTAACTCCATACTATGCAATTCAAAATCAAGCGGCGGCGACGGTGCAATATTCGCTAGAAGGGTGGTTGTTAAAAACCGAATTATTGCGTCGTGAGTACAATGATCCAACATTAGAGGATTATAGTGCTGCGGTATCGGGTTTTGAATATACCCTTGTTGGCCCTTTCGATAGCTCAATGGATCTAGGCTTGTTACTGGAATACCAATATGACGAACGTGATGCCAGCCTAACGACATCGCAAAACGATATCTTTGCGGGTATGCGCTTTGCTTTTAACGATGCTGCTTCTAGCGAGGTATTAGCCGGTGTCACTCAAGATTTAGACAATGCAGGATCGTGGTCGTTTTTCTTGGAGGCAAGTACACGCTTACGAAGCAATATGACGATAGATGTGAACGCATTCTTATTGGGTGCTGATACTCAAGATGATCTTTTGTATACATTGCGCCGTGACGATTTTGTCGAAGTGGCACTGAACTTCTATTATTAACGACTACTCGATACTTGTGCTGATGCCGGCCCTTATTAGGCGCTGGCATCTCTATTAATACCTGGAAATTCTTGTGTTTTGACGTAAATGAGAATGACTTTCGGTAAAGATGGGTAAAGCACTTGTTTGCTTCTCTCTAAGCTCATTATCATGTGAGCTCTTATTTTTTTATTTGGTGTCGTGGAGATGTGGTTTTGACAGTAACCCTACGTCGGACCATACCCTGCCTAGTCATTTTCTTGAGTGCTTGCAGCTCTGTAAGTACAAAACAACCTGATCCTATTGAGTTGGCCCCGGTTTTTTCGGTGTCTCAAAATGATCGTCTTATTCAAGGTGAAAATGCTTGGTGGCAGGCATTTGATGATGCCGAGTTATCCCATTGGATAACGACTGGTCTTGAACAAAACTATAGCTTGCAAGCTGCCCGTGCGCGGTTAGAGCAGAGCATGGCAAGTTGGCGTTCATCTCGTAGCGATAACTATCCTACTTTAGATGCAAGTCTAGGCCGCTCCCGCACGTGGACTGATTCGGCCGTTTCGCAAAGCACGAATAATCAGTGGAGTGCCGGTTTATCGACCAGCTACGAAGTCGATTTGTGGGGGGCGATTGGGGCCGTTAATAGCCAAAGCGAATTCACCAGCTATAGCCGCGAAGCCAGTATTCGTACATTGGCCAATACGGTGGCCGGGCAGGTTGCAACGGCTTGGTTAGGGCTGCGTAAAGAGACGCAAATGTTGGTGTTATTAAATAGCCAACAGCAGCGCATTGAGTCGGCATTGAAGGTTGTGCAGGGGCGTTATCAGCGTGGTCAAACCAGCGTTACCGACGTATGGCAGCAAGAGCAGTTATTAGAATCCATTCACGCCGACATTATTACTTCTGAAGGACAGCGCAGTATTTATCGTCAGCAATTGGCCTTATGGGCTGGAGTTGGTGATGCTGCGCTGACCGATGAACAAATCAACGCTTTGGCTCCGCTTCCTACATTGAGTCCGTTGGATGGCCGTGTCAGTTCTGCAGCGCTAAAAAAGCGTCCCGATGTCGAAACCGCTTTTTATAATCTTCAGGCTGCTGGTGCTGGAGTGGCAGCAGCGGTGGCCAACCGCTACCCTCGCTTTACTCTTAGCGCGAGCTATCAAGGCCAAGATGAACGTTTTAGTAACGTTTTAGATAATTGGGTGGCATCGCTTGCGGGCTCTTTAGTGCTGCCCTTGATTGATGGCGGTCAGCGTCGCGCTGAAGTTCAGCGCCAGCAAGCGCTTGAAACAGAAGCCGTCGCCAATTATCAGCAAACCTTGCTTGAAGCGGCGCAAGAGGTACAAGAAGCACTGATTACCGAACAGCAATCTGCTGCTCTAGTAGAAAGCTTAACTCGCCAATTAACGCTCTCTAAGCAAACCCAAGAAGTTCAAAACTCCAGCTATCGTCGTGGTGTCACAGGCTTTCTGGAATTGCTGAGCGTTCAGCAAGATGTGTTAAATCTAGAAACTCGTTTACTCGATGCTACATGGGCGCAAGTCTTAGCTCGAATTCAACTTTATAAGTCGGTTAGTCACGGCCAGTTTACAGAAGAAGGTGCATCGCAATGAGCCGCACAGCGCAGCTTTTAATCACCATCGCCATTTTAGCTGGCGGTGTATCGGCCACTATGTGGATAAAAAATAGCAACCCAAAACCCGAGCGTAAAGCGCCTGAGGTCGTTGCCCGTTTGGTCGAAGCGCGAGAATTAGAACGCGAAACTACCCGCCCAACGTGGCCGGCGGGCGGTACCGTAAATGCGTCCGATGAGGTATCGCTAGCGGCACAAGTAAGCGCCCGAGTTGAATGGATTTCTCCAGAGGCAATTCCTGGTGCGCGCCTTTCAAAAGGAACATTACTCGCGCGCTTAGAAAGTGCTGATTTCGATTTTGCCGTAAAACAAAAACAAGCGGCACTGGCTCAAGTAGAGGCAGATCTTGCGGTTGAGCAAGGTCAGGCTGATTTAGCGGCAGAAGAATTTCAACTGTCGGCGGCTAAATTAAGCGCCAGTGATCGTGCTTTAGTGATGCGCGAACCACAGTTAGCAGCAGCTCGCGCGGCAGTTGCCAGTGCCAAAGCTGCGGTTGAACAAGCGAAACTCGACTTAGCTCGAACTGAAATTCGTATGCCGTTCGATGGTCAAATAATGAGTCGTAAAGTGAGCCCCGGTAGTCAGGTTGGTAGCGCCAGTACCTTATTTGATTTAGTGGCAACCGATACCTTTTGGATTGAAGTGAAAATGCCGCGTGCTTTTTTACCTTGGCTTGATAATCAACATGCGGTCACGTTATCTCAGCAACATTGGGCAGGTAAAACACGACAGGCGCGCATTCTTAACGTATTACCCGATGTCGATAGTGCCGACCGCCAGGTTAAAGTTGTATTGGCTTTGGATAATCCATTAAGTTCGCCAGATAGTGATGTTCCGCCTGTGTTGCTTAACGACTACATTGATTGTGTTTTATACGGTCGCGAAATTATTGATGCCATTGTTATGGATCGTCGTCGATTAAATGATGATGACAGTACTTGGGCAGTAAATACGAGCAAGCTGGTAAAGCGTCAGCTTGATGTTATTTATCGTGGGCGCGAACGTGTCTGGATTAAGAGCGGCTTTGAGGCGGGTGATCAATTACTGATGAGCCAGTTAGATACGCCAGTCATAGGTTTACCTTTACGTGTGCAAGCGCAGGGAGATAAACCATGAGCGAAAAACATTCTCGCGGTCCAGTCGCATGGATGTCTCGCCATGGCGTTGCCCCTAATCTGTTGATGGCTTTTTTAATCATTGGCGGTTTTTTAATGTCGCTGACGATTCGTAAAGAGTTTATACCCGCGACAGACGTAGACATGATTATTGTCAATGTGGCTTATCCGGGAGCGACACCGTCAGAAATGGAGCAAGGTGTCCTTCTGCCTATTGAAAATGAATTGTCTGGCCTTGATGGATTTGCAGAAATTACGTCGTCTGCAGCACAAGGTTCGGCGACGGTAATGGTCGAGCTTGATAACGAAACCGATCGTCAGCAAGCCTACCAAGATATTCAGCAAGCAGTGAATAACATATCGACTTTTCCTGATGGTATCGAGAGGCCGGTAGTCAGTATTGCTAGCCACTCGCGTGAAGTTGTGGAGCTAGCGCTGTTTGGGCCGATGGATCAATTTGCGCTTAAACGTCTAGCGGAAGATATTAAAGATCAATTATTGAATTCACCGGATATCTCAAAGATTGAGTTAAAAGGTACACCAGAACATGAAATTCATGTCGAAATTCAACAAGCGGCATTGCAGCGCTATGGCCTATCGCTAGCCGACGTCGCTAAGTTAATTAGTAATAATGCCCTAGAACAAAGCGCGGGTACCGTGCGCACCGACGGCGGCGATATCTTAGTGACCTTAGATAATCGTCTTTATTGGGCGGAAGAATTTCAGCAGTTGCCGCTTATCAGTGATGCCTCTGGCGTTCTCTTGCGCTTGGGTGATATTGCGACCGTGCAAGAAGGATTTAGCGATAGCAATCGCCTAGTGACATACAACGGCCAAACCTCGATGCGCTTTGATATCTATCGTGCTGAAGAGCAAACGCCGTTGACCGTTGCTAAAGCAGTCCATAAAGAATTAGCAACTATCATTCCCCAGCTACCACCGGGCGTGGAATTGCTGGTTACCGATGACGATGGGGAAACCTACAATCAGCGTGTTGGTTTATTGATGAAAAACGCTGCCATTGGCTTAATTTTGGTCATGGTATTGCTCAGTCTATTTTTGGAATATCGTCTGGCATTCTGGGTGACAATGGGGATTCCGACCGCATTCTTGGGCGCGTTATTGTTACTGCCATTTTGGGATGTGTCGATCAATATGATTTCTATGTTTGCCTTTATTGTGGCGCTAGGGATCGTCGTCGATGATGCCATTATTGCGGGTGAAAATATTTATGAGCATATGCAAAGCGGTATGCCCTTTGGTGATGCAGCGGTTAAAGGGGCCCATGAAGTAGCGATGCCTTTGGCCTTTGCTATCTTGACCAATATCGCCGCTTTTTTACCGCTGTTAGCCCTGCCCGGCATGATGGGTAAGCTATTTATCGCTATTCCAATTGTCGTTATCAGCTGCTTCTTAATATCTTGGATTGAAGCACTATTTATTTTGCCAACTCATTTAGCCCATTTAAAAGCGCGAGATCGTGATCGCAAATTAAATTGGATTGAGCGCTTGCAACGCCGCACCGATAAAAATTTACATCGTTTTATTAATACAATTTATCGCCCAGCATTAGAGCGCTGTCTCGCTGCACCCTTGGTAACCATCTCTATTGCATTAATGCTGATGTGCATGGTACTGGCTTGGGCTGCAAGTGGGCGCATGGGTTTTAGTATGTTCCCGCGTTTAGAGGGTAGTTTTGTTGTTGCAACAATCGAATTACCGTCCAATGCCCCGTTCAGTCAGGCGTTGGAAGTTAGGGAATTAGTCGAGAAGCGTTTGCGCGAAGTCGTTGCGCCGATTGAAGCCAAAGGTAAGCCTTTACTGTTGAGTGTTCAAGGTGATATCGATGGTACGTCAGTTGAGATTGAAGGCCGCTTAGTCGATTCTGAGGTACGCCCAGTGACGTCCAATGAACTGGTAAAGCGCTGGCGTGAGGCTATCGGTGAAATTGCGGGTGTACGCAGTGTCACGTTTGATGCTGAACGTGGCGGTGGCCCGTCAGGTGGTGCCGGTTTGACGGTAGAGCTGCGCGGAAGCCGTATTGACGTACTAGAACAGGCAAGCGCTGAGTTGGCGGATGCAATGGCCAGTATTGGTGGTGTCACCGACGTTGCCAGTAGTTTTACCAGTGGTAAACCTGAATGGGATGTTGAGCTCAATGCATTTGGGCGTAGTTTAGGTCTACAGGCTAACGATGTCGCCAGTCAAATTCGTGCAGCCTTATATGGTTCGCGGGCACTACGCCAACAACGAGAACGTAACGAGGTAACCGTATTAGTGCGCTTGCCTGAAGCCGAGCGTAATCGTAGTGCGGATATCGAACGCTTGCAGATATTAACGCCCGCGGGCGGGTATGTGCCGCTAATGGATATTGCTGAGCTGAAAAAATCACTATCGCCAGCAACGATATCGCGTCGTGATGGACGCAAGATTGTGAAGGTAACTGCCGAAGTCGAACCGCGAGAACAAGTTCCTGCGGTAATGACATTGCTGCAACAAGAGGTATTCGCCGATTTACGTTCTAAGTATCCGAGCGTTGATTTCGATTTTCGTGGCCGCCAAGCGGATACGCAAAAAAGTATGAGTAGTATGACCCTGTATGGATCATTTTCGTTATTACTAATCTATATGTTATTGGCGGTGCCTTTTAAAAGTTATTCCCAACCTTTATTGGTTATGCTGGTTATTCCTTTTGGAGCGGCAGGAGCAATACTTGGGCACATAATGCTGGGTTATGGTTTAAGTATCATGAGCATCATGGGAATTGTCGCTTTAGCGGGTGTCGTTGTTAACGATAGTTTAATTTTAGTTGATTACGCCAACCGTATACGGCGAGAGCAACGCTTGAGCGCGCATCAAGCCATTGTTGAGGCGGGTGTTCGTCGTTTTCGTCCTATTTTGTTAACGACTCTTACGACTTTTGGTGGCTTGGCCCCCATGGTCTTCGAGACATCCAGACAGGCACAATTTATTACCCCAATGGCTGTATCTTTAGGGTTTGGTATCTTATTTACAACGTTCGTTTGCTTGTTAGTATTGCCAACCTTGTATCAATTGTTGGATCAAGTTCAGCGGGGATTGGGCAGTTTAAAACGCAATCTTTCGAGCGTTTAAACTTAACTCGCTTGGCGGCGTTTTTGTTTTGGGATTTGCATCCTAAACACAACGCCGACATCGGATTCTTCTAACGTAATATCGCCTTTTAAACGTTGCCGAATAATATTGTAAACCAAGTGCATTCCTAGGCCTGTTCCGCCTTTACCACGCAGTGTGGTGTATAGAGGTTCAAATATCTTTTGTTTGGTTTCGTCGCTCATGCCGACGCCGTTGTCGCTGTAGCGCAGAATAATCCATTCGTGATTTTCACCGGCTTGAATGCGGATTTCGCCTTCGTCGATATTATGAAAACCATGCGTAAGAGAATTCATTATTAAATTGGTTAGCACTTGGCTAATCGCCGTTGCAGAGCCTTGGAGCATTAAGTTGCTGGCGCAATCAATGTTAATAGTATGCTTGGTTTGACGTAGCTTTGGCGTTAATACCGCGACAACTTCCTGAATGGTTTCAAGTAACGAAATTCGTTGTCTATCATCGCCAATTTGGCCAGCAGAAACCTCTTTAAAGCCTTTCATTAACTCTGCCGAACGCTTTAAATTGCGGTCGAGCATGGCTAGGCTTTCATCTACCGCGGCCATGGCATCTTGCGTTTGATTAATAGCACCGCTTGGCATTGCGCGTTTGAGGGCGATGACATCGTTTTTTAAACAGGATTGAACGGTTAAACATAAACCCAGTGGCGTTTCAATTTCGTGGCCAATAGCCGCTATCATGCCGCCCAGAGCCGACAGCTTTTCGGCTTCAATTAACTTGCTTTGAGTTGTGTTTAAATCAATCAAGGTTTGGTTGAGCTGGGTAACGGTCTCTTGTAAATGGTAAGTGCGCAGCTTCACTCTGTCTTCTAGTTCTAGGTTGACGACGGACAGCTGTTGCTGAGCTACTGTTTTTTGTTGTAATTCATCAAGAATACGTTCGCTCAGTTTATTAAAGGTGCGAATCAGAGAATCGATTTCATCATGAGAGGATGACGGCTGTAGCGATAGCGGTTCAAAACGATTGTTTTCTAAACGATCACGGACTTCAAGGGCCAGCGATTGAATGCGGCTACTAACGACCCTTTGTAGTATCACAACCAGAATAATTCCAAACAGCGATAAGCCTACGAGCAGCGCAATTAGGCTAGGCAAGATAGTCTGTATGGTGGTCGAGAAAACGCTTTCACGATTGAAAGCTATTTCTAATTGACCAATGGGCGTACCGTTGTAGAGCAGGTCGCTGGTTTGGATATCTCGATGATAAGGGCGAATGCCGCGCTCGATGTTTAACGCACCACGGTCATTAATACGCACATAAGATACAGACTCTTGTTGTTGAATCCCGTCCGCGAGTAGGTTTAGCTGGCTGGTGTCGAGGTGCCACATAGCGCCAGCAATAGCACTGCTATAGGCGTTTGTAACATTACTCGTACTACTTTCGAAGTCATCATATTGACGCTGATAGTGCCAGCAAATAATTGCCGCCATAGCGACCGTGCCAATGGCTAACACGGTAACGATAATTGATAGAGAGACACGACGAACAATTGATCGCCTGATGGAATCTACCAGATTTCCTGATCGGGTGGACACGTGTAACTCCTGCCATTAACTGCCGCGATGCGGCATTCCTTGAAGTAAGAACTCCATGTTTAAGCGCGGATTCTACCTGAAATCGGCACTCGGCAGAAAGCCCAATAGGCCCGCTGGCCCATTGGGTGATGGCATTGCTTTGATTAGCGCTTAAATCGAGACTTCATAGCAGTGTAGTACAGCAGTGGGATAAGAACCAACGTCAGCATGGTGGACACCAAAATTCCGAAAATCAAGGCAATGGCCAAGCCATTAAAAATCGGATCATCCAAAATGAAGAAGGCACCTATCATGGCTGCTAAGCCGGTTAATACAATCGGACGTGCGCGCACAGCAGCAGATGTAACCACTGCATCTTCAAAGCGCATACCTTCTTCAAACTTCTGATTAATAAAGTCGACCAGTAGGATGGAGTTGCGCACTATGATGCCTGCCAAGGCAATCATGCCGATCATCGAGGTTGCCGTGAACTGCGCACCAAATAGTGCGTGGCCCGGCATAACCCCAATCACAGTGAGTGGAATAGGGGCCATAATCACCAGCGGCACTAGGTAGGAGCGGAACTGAGCAACGACGAGTAGATAGATCAAAATCATACCCACGCCATAAGCGATGCCCATGTCACGGAAGGTTTCGTAAGTGATTTGCCACTCACCATCCCATTTCAGCTCAATATCGTTGGCTAGCTCTGGTGCCGCAATATACGACTGATTCCAGTTTAATCCGGCATCACTTAAATTGAGGGCAATATCGAACAAGCCATAAAGTGGGCTATCCAGTTCGCCGGCCATATCCGCCGTTACAAAAACGACCGGCTTTAAGTTCTTGTGGTAAATGCTCTTGTCGGTTATGCCGCGTTCAATGCTAGCGAGATCGGCAAGCGATACAAAGGTGCCATCCGCTGCGCGTACCTTCATGGTCAGTACATTGGTCAGATTGACTTTATCGCCTTCGCTCAGCTCTAACCGAATAGGCAGAGGATATTTGTGGTCACCTGTGTGCAAATAGCTAACATCTTCACCGCCTACGGCTGTATTGATGGCTTGCACAATACTTGCTTGAGCAACACCTAAGTGCGCAGCGCGCTGGCGATCAATTCGAATCGTCCATTTTTCTTGATCGGCTTCGACCATAGTGTCCACATCAACAATATCGGCAGTGGCAGAAAATTGCGCACTTAGAGCTTTTGCGGCGTCGATTTGGCGACCATATTCGGGGCCATAAATTTCAGCCACGATAGGCGCCATTACTGGTGGACCAGGTGGTACTTCAACGATTTTTACGTTGGCATTATAACGAGCGCCAATAATCTGCAGTGGCTCGCGAACCGAGGCTGCAATATCGTGACTTTGGCGTTCGCGATGGTGTTTATCGACCAAGTTAACTTGCACATCGCCTTGATTAGGCAGGCTGCGCAAATAGTATTGGCGCACTAAACCATTAAAATTAATCGGTGCCGCCGTACCCGCATACAACTGAACGTCGCGAATTTCTGGCACTGTCATGAGTTCATCGGTTAATGCTTCTAACACTACTAAGGTTTGTTCTAGTGGTGTGCCTTCGGGCATGTCGACCACAATCTGAAACTCAGATTTATTGTCAAATGGCAGCATTTTCATGACGACTAATTTAAATACTGGCAGCAATACCGCGAGGAAAATTAGCCCAGTAATACCGACGAACAACAAAATGCGCTTTTTACCCGCTTGTGGGCCTTCAATAAAGGGGCGCATAACTTTATTAAAAAAGCGGTATAAACCGTCTTCTTTTACTTCGCTGTCGTCATGATTTACCGTTGTGTTCTCGAACTGTAAAGCTTGGCGCTGCAGTAATTTGTACGACAACCAAGGTGTTACCACAAAGGCAACAATGAGAGAAATCAACATACCCGTAGAAGCATTGATTGGAATAGGGCTCATATAGGGGCCCATCAGTCCTGATACAAATGCCATCGGCATTAATGCGGCAATCACAGTGAAGGTCGCTAAAATGGTCGGGCCACCAACTTCATCTACCGCGGTTGGAATAACCTCTAATAATTTTTTCCCGCCTTGGTGCATATGACGGTGAATATTTTCCACCACCACAATCGCATCGTCGACCAAAATACCAATAGAGAAAATCAACGCGAACAGCGATACGCGGTTTAGGGTAAAGCCCCAAACCCAGCTCGCAAATAGGGTAATGGCGAGGGTAATAATAATGGCGCTGCCAACAATAATGGCTTCGCGCCAGCCCATGGTCGCCAAAACCAATACTACAACCGCCGCTGTGGCAAAGAGTAATTTAGCGATTAATTTATCGGATTTATCTGCCGCCGTTAAACCATAATCGCGGGTGATTTCTGCACTAACGTTGGTTGGAATTAAACGGTCTTTTTGACTTTCTAGGCGCGCCTCAATGGCTTGGGTAATGTCAACAGCGTTGGTACCCGGCTGTTTAGCAATGGCTAATGTTACCGCTGGTTGGCTCGCTGATTGCCCTAGCGTTCGATAAAAAACGTGCTGTTCTGGAGTGTCCGCTTGCAGCGAAATATCGGCAACATCGGCTAAATAGACAACGCCACCGGCATAAATACCAACGATCAGCTGGCCGAGGGCATCGGTATTTTCTAAAAAACTACCGGCTTGAATTTGAATAACGCGGTTGTCTTGCACCAATGAGGTTGGGTTGCCGCCAACATTGGCACTGGCCAATGCATTACGCACATCATCAAATGCGAGGCCGTGGCCATTCATGCGTACTGGGTCGAGCTTTACTTCAACCACCGCTGGCTGTGTACCAATACTATAAATATCGCGCGTACCGGCAACCTGTTTTAAATCGGTTTCTAATGCATGGGCTACATGGGTAAGTTGAGCAGCGGTTACGGTTGCGTCATCAGAACGCAGAGTAATGCTCATAATCGGCACATCATCAATGCCCATAGGTTTTATGATTGGAGCTTGTACCCCTAAATTCTGTGGGAACCAGTCGTTATTGCTATAAACCTGATTGTATAAATTCAGGATGGCTTCTTGACGCGGAACGCCGACGGTAAATGCTACTGTTAAAATCGCTTGCCCAGGCTGGCTAATCGAAAAAATGTCATCCACGCCTTTAATTTCTGATAATATTTGCTCGGCAGGAATCGCGACTAATTGTTCGACCTCACGTGCAGAAGCACCGGGAAATCCAATAAATACGTTAGCGAACGTCACATCAATTTGTGGCTCTTCTTCTTTCGGCGTTACCATTATCGCGAAAAAACCAAGCAATAATCCGAGCAAAGCCAACAACGGAGTAATGGCCGAATTTTGGAAGGCTTTTGCGGTTTTTCCAGAGATGCCTAATGTCGTGGTGTTCTCCGACATGGTTATTCTCCTTTCGGCGCGTTGCTAGATAAATCGGGCGTCGCAAGTTGTGCTAAGGCATCGACCATTACTTGGTCTCCGACTTCTAAGCCCGACAAAATTTCAATTTGATCACCATAGGCGTTGCCCACGCGTACTTGGCGTAAATGAATGCCCGTCGCATTTTTAATGTATACAGCATTTAATTCTGAGCGATTTAACACGGCAGTATTGGGCACAAAAATGGCTTCGCGTTCGCCGGTGCTAATTTGTACGCTGGCCCACATACCCGGAAAGGCATTTAAATCGGTTTGCGGCGGTAAATCAGCACGCATGCGCACACTGTGGTGGCGGCTGTCGGCAACCGGATATAAGGTGATCTTGGTAGGCGCAATGACAATGCCATTCACTATTACATCGACTTTCTTATTCGTTTGGGCATTGTAGCGCTGTGCTACGCGTTGCGGCACATCGGTAACGGCACGCAATTCTCCTTGAGCTAAACCACTCATTAACGCTTGCCCCGGATTAACCAGTTCACCAGGTTCTATGTAGCGAGCGCTGACAATACCAGAGTAGGGCGCGATAACCCGAGTATAAGACAATTGCTCTTGCGCTTGATCCAACATGGCTTTGGCTGCTTGCACTGCTGCTGCTGTGCTTTTTGCTTGAGCAAGGGTGCGGTCGTATTCTCCTTCCGATAGTGTGCCTTGCTTTTGCAAGCGGCTGTTTCGGCGCAACAAGGTTTGTGCATCTTCATTCATCGCTTCGGCTTGCGCCAGCGATGCCTTCGCCTGAGCAACGCCAGCTTGTTGTTGGGTATCTACTATTTCAACTAACAAAGTACCTTTTGCGACTTGATCGTTAACATCGGCATGTATGGCCTTAATTACACCGCTGGTTTGTGCCGAAATAGTCCCTTGATACACCGCCTCTAAGGCAGCGTCTAAGGTTTCAACCACAGGAATGCGGGTTAATTCTACTGCCATAACCCTGCTAGGGGCGGTGTCGGCATGCAGTGCGCTAGAGAACAGACCAGCGGCAATGATGGATAACCATGTTGATGAAGGGCGCATACAGGAAACCTCTCCTTAGTAGACGTTAGCGATCAAATTAATATTACTGTATTAGAATATACTAATATAGAAAACGCAAGGTAAGAGTTTGATTACACAGAGTATAGGTAATGACGTTTAAATTTTTGATCTAGCACAGGTAAGACGAATACAAGGAGGGAGTTGAGCGGGTCGTCGAGATGAGTGTGGACGAAGTTGCCCCAATTGCAGGGGCGCATCTAATGGGACATTAGGTCTATACAAGTACTAGCGGGCGTCTTGTTCCATAATCTCAAGCAGGCGGCGTACCAGCGCTTCAAATAGTTCTGCTTGGGCATTGCCTTGTTCTGCGGTGAGGCTGTACATCAGACGCTCGATCTCGGCGCGAGACATGTATTTAACGGTGACGGGATTCGTCATAACTCGTTCCTTTCGATTTCGGAATTTCTAGAGTGCAATAAGGTACACATGAGTCGCGCTTGCGACTCTGGCTAGCTCAGCCTTAAAAGCGATAGCTTACCAGTACATTACTCAAAATAGGGTCTGGGATAACGTTATTACCGGCACGTTTGTTCTCGTCACGATAGTCTTTCGGATCGCGATAAGTTGCTGCCACATCCAGAGTAATGGCACCAATCTGCCAGCCTGTACCAAGCTGCCAACCCCAACCATTGAATACTCGTTGCTGGCGCGAACCATTCGCTTGACTGCGAATAACTTCGCGATGCCATGCTGGGCCGGTGTAAATACGGAAACCCGGTTGAGCCAAGCCATAGCCCCACATTAATTGGGTTTCATACCCCCAAAGTGAGACATCATCATCGTCTTCGCGATAGATAATAAAGCGTGAGCCAACATAATTATCCTGTGGGAATTCTGCCGAAAACGTGAACCCAGTGTTGCGAAAATCGGGCATATAATCGGCCGCCGGATGAACGTCATAGCGCAGCATGCCAAGACCAACTCGAAAGTTGGTTGGTTCTGCCTGAACAGGAGCAGCGAGCAAAGGCGCTGCGCACAGTAGGCTGAATGCGGTACGTAGCAGGGTATTCATCATCTTGGCCCCGAGGTCTAAAAAATGCAGGCGCCAAGGCTATCCTAGGGGGTAGGTATTGGCAAGCGTGCTAAATGTCAGCGGAGACGTCAGCCCAGTCAAGGCACTGCCAAGTCGAATGACGCACAACTGCTAGACTGATCATTTGACGACAATGTGCACAAGGTGTGATTGATGCAAACATCGACGATAAAATTACTCAGAGCGTTAGTATGCATGATGCTAATGAATAGCCTGAATGCCGTTGCCGATAAAGTGGTGACTGACAGTCCCGTTACTGATCTGAGTCAGTTCGCTTACCCGGTTCAAGATGCGAAGGAGGCCTTTAAGCGCGAGCAATACGCATTTGTTGGAATTCAATTACACGACACCCTCGAAACTCCTGGAGTAACTGCACGAGAAGTCGAAGTTTGGAGTACTCAACCGGTCGAGCCTCTCAATACTCGTTGGCAAAGTTTCGCCAATATCGAAGAAGATCGCACCGCATTATTGCGCCTGCGTCAATATGCCAACCGCTACAACCTAATGACGTTGAAGTTACTGAAGGAAAAGCGCCGAAGCGATACAATGCGCTACCGCTATTAGGTTCATCTGGGAGTATTACTTGGAATGTCGTTTAGGTTGTGGTGCTTGTTGTATCGCACCATCTATTACATCTGCCATTCCGGGCATGCCGCATGGGAAACCAGCGGGCGTCCGTTGCATCCAGTTAAACGACGATAACCTGTGCGATATCTTCGGATCTCCGGAACGTCCTGCTGTCTGCTCAGCGTTCACCGCGGAGCACTCTATCTGCGGTGATAGCAACGAATTTGCGCTGCAACAACTGATTGAATTAGAAGATATCACGCGATAATCCGACCATTTAAATGTCACGGAGATAGCATGCATGTATAAACTCGTGTTCTACGTTCCCGAATCACATTCAGAAACCGTTAAAGAAGCCGTATTTGCTGGCGGCGCAGGTACGATTGGCGATTACGATCAATGTTGTTGGCAGGTACTTGGTATGGGGCAATTTCGTCCGTTAAAAGGCGCGAAGCCATTTATTGGCGCTGAAGGTACTCTGGAGCAGGTGCCAGAATATCGTATTGAATTGGTTTGTTCTGACGGTCAAATTGCCGGCGCCGTTGCCGCCTTGAAGCTGGCACACCCTTATGAAACCCCAGCGTACGATGTAACCAAAATTGAAGAGTTCTAGCGATCGTTAGAACCCTTCACTATTGCTTAGCTCTTTGGCGATGCTTCTTCTACCGACAGAGCTTGATGCGGCAAAATATCAAACACGTGTGCATGCCTTGGGGTGGGGTTCTCCAGATAGAGTTTTAAGCTGCGGTTAACTGTTGGAAATGCGAGTTCATCCCAAGGAATATCTTCCGGTGCAAACAGCTCAACCTCTAAGCTTTCTTCTCCTGAACTGAACTCAGGCTTAGGTAATTCGGCGGCAAAAAAGATATGAACTTGGGCAATGTGCGGCACTGTGATCATGCTGAATAATGAAGTAATAATAACTTCAGCATTAGCTTCTTCGCGGGTTTCACGTAATGCGGCTTCTTCAGTACTCTCACCGTTTTCCATAAATCCAGCGGGTAAAGTCCAGTAACCTTTACGCGGCTCAATGGCGCGGCGGCACAATAAAATTTTGCCAGCATGTTCAGCAATAGTGCCAGCAACGATGCGCGGATTGTCGTAAAAAATGATGTCGCAGGCAGGGCAAACATAACGATGGCGATTGTCGCCCGCGGGGATTTTCCACTCGATACCAGTTTTGCACTGGCTGCAATATTTCATAAGTCGCCCCGTCAGTTAAATGTCTGCGGGGCAATTATATTACCGGTTAGCCAATATAGCGAAATGCAATGCTCGGCTAATGGCTGCTAAAGGATTAACGGTTCGCCAGTAGGGGGAAGCGTAATACTTCAGCGCTAGTGTTATAACTTGGCTCTGGCTCAACAAATTCGCTCTTGCCAGTAAAGCCGTTCATGGTTTCACGTAGTTTGAATAGGCTGTCGTGCATCATCTTTGATATAGCAACACAAGCGCCCATAGGATTTCCGGCTTTACGGCGTTCCATGTCGATTTGGAATTGCAATCCACGTAAACGGCGCTGATAAGATTCTGGAGCATCCGCAATTAAGTCTTCGATTAATACACGACGGATGTTTTCTAATGTCTCTGGATCTGTCTTGGCTAAACGCACCATTTCATCAAAAGTTGGCATTTCCACATTCAATACCTCAGGTCAGAAGCGCACTCGATGTTTTGAGCAGTTTAGCGCTAGGGATTTGCAAATTTCTGGATTTAGTCTACCCCAATGATTGGTTAGTAAACATCCGCCCCCTAAATTGTTTAACCTGTCTAACTGACTGATAATCATAGGAAAAAATTACCATGTAACAGTGTGTAAGTGGGGAAAGTCGTTTAAAAACATAAAGTTAACCAATTGTTCAGGAAAAGGCATGAGGGATTTTTAAGATTGGTTTGTTATGATTGGTACTCTTTAAAGATTAAACTTGTATAAGTAATAGTCATATGTCGCCAAATAAGGATGAGAAAACGTTTGTATTTTGACGCTAGCCCGACTCTCAGTCAGACCTTACAATAGAGGCATGACGACCTTAGATCTCCAAGCCTATTTAACTGAGCGGCTAGCCCTTCATGCGCCTCGACGCGTTTCTCAACCGGATCTCGCGGAGGCAGGAGTATTGGTTGCAATAACCATGGAGGCCGAACCTCACGTTATTCTGACTCGGCGTGCAACTCACTTGTCGTCACATAAGGGAGAAGTTGCGTTTCCAGGTGGCAAGCGCGACCCTGAAGACGAGAATATTGTGGTTACGGCCCTGCGTGAGGCGCAAGAAGAAGTCGCCTTGAATCCCAGTGACGTCATAGTGCTAGGTGAGCTAGATCAGGTTGTATCCCGGTTTGGCTATCTGGTCACGCCTGTGCTGGCGTTAATTCCAGCCGGAGTAACCTTAGTGCCTAACCTTGATGAACTTGATGCGGTATTCAAAGTACCGCTGGCACATTTTAAACAGCCCCCAAGTCGCTATTTTGAAATGGGTAACATACGCATACCCAGTTACGACTTCGAAGGATTTTACATCTGGGGTTTAACAGCCATGATGATCGCCGAAATGATGAATAATTTATGGGATAGTGATATCGCTATGTCAGCTGAACTTTAAATGGCGGTTCTCATGTCTAAAATAGGAGCACAGCATGTTTTATAAGCTGGGTGAACGTTGCCCAACCCGAGGCAAAGACGTTTTCGTTGCCGATGACGCAAAAGTGATTGGTAGTGTCGTATTAGAAGATCAAAGCAGCATTTGGTTTGGTGCTATTTTGCGTGGTGATAACGACGTCATCACCATCGGCGAGAATTCCAACGTACAAGATGGTGCGGTATTGCACACTGACCCAGGCGTGAAATTGACGTTGGGCAAAGGTGTAACCGTTGGGCACCAAGCTATGCTACACGGCTGTGCAGTGGGTGATTATTCATTAATCGGTATTCATGCTGTGATTTTAAACGGCGCGAAAATTGGTAAGCACTGCATCATTGGTGCAAATGCACTGGTTCCAGAAGGAATGGAAATTCCCGATGGTTCGTTAGTGGTGGGGTCGCCCGCTGTGATTAAACGTGAATTGAACGAATTTCAGAAAAAAATGCTCGAAGGTAGCGCAGCTCATTATGTGCAAAACGCTAAGCGTTATATCGAGCAGCTTGAAGAAATTGAATTATAAGGTGCTCAGCGCCAGTAGAAGGTAAACGAGTATGACAACGCCTGTGCGTTCCCCTTGCGTGAGTATTTGCGCTCTTGATGAAAATGATCTGTGCGTTGGTTGCTATCGCACCGGCGAAGAGATTACTCGCTGGGGCGCATACAGTAATGACGAGCGTCGCCAAGTACTGCAAAAAGTAGGTGAGCGTGAGCGCAGTGCTATGAATTTTATTCCGGTAAACGACTAGCTTTCGTTGTCACTCATTTCTAACCGATTTATAAAGTGAATTTTCCATGACGACTATTGGTACACCATTTTCTGTAACGGCAACTCGCGTTTTATTGTGTGGTGCGGGCGAACTCGGCAAAGAAGTTGCCATTGAACTACAGCGCTTGGGCTGTGAAGTGATCGCTGTTGATCGTTATGCCAATGCACCGGCAATGCAAGTAGCGGATCGTAGTCATGTAATTAGCATGCTAGACGGCGATGCACTGCGTGCTGTTATTGAGTTAGAAAAGCCGGATTTAGTGGTGCCGGAAATTGAAGCCATTGCAACCGATACTCTGGCTGCCCTAGAGCAAGAGGGCGTGAATATTATTCCAACGGCACGTGCGACTCAGTTGACTATGAATCGTGAGGGTATTCGTCGTTTAGCCGCCGAGACGCTTGGTCTGCCGACATCGACCTATCGCTTTGCAGGTAGCGAAGAAGAATTCCGCGCCGCGATCACTGAGATCGGTATTCCATGCTTAGTGAAGCCAATTATGAGCTCATCGGGCAAAGGACAAAGCTTAGTGCGTGACGAAAGCCAAATTGATCACGCTTGGGCCTATGCACAAGAAGGTGGCCGTGCTGGTAAAGGCAAAGTGATTGTTGAAGGTTTTGTTGATTTTGATTTTGAAATTACCTTGCTCACGATTCGTCACAACGATGAAGCTGGCAATATCACCACTAGCTTTTGTGAACCGATTGGCCACCGCCAAGCAGATGGCGATTATCAAGAATCATGGCAGCCACAAGCAATGACAAATGCTGCTTTGACGCGCGCGAAAGAGGTGGCAAAAGCGGTAACCGATAATCTCGGTGGTCGCGGTTTATTTGGCGTTGAGTTGTTTGTAAAAGGTGATGACGTCATCTTCAGTGAGGTATCACCACGCCCGCATGATACTGGCTTAGTCACGTTAATTTCTCAGGATTTATCCGAGTTTGCCTTGCATGCACGCGCGATTTTAGGTCTGCCGATTCCTAACATTGAATTGCACCGCGCGTCGGCTTCTTCGGTATTGCTGGTGGCTGGCGATTCTAATCAAATGCAATTTGGAAATTTAAGTACCGCATTAGCGCGTCCAAATACCCAGATTCGTTTATTTGGTAAACCCGAAGTGAGTGGCAAGCGTCGTTTAGGTGTGGCTTTAGCGCGCGCTGATGATGTGAATACTGCACGTGATATTGCGAACGCTATTATTGCCGACATTAAAGTTACTCTGTAATTATTAAACTAAGGAAGTTAAATAATATGACACTAGTAAAATTATTATCGATCATAGTATTAAGCACAGTGGCAAAATTGGCTATCGCTGCGCCATTAGTGAATCAGATGCAAGGATGCCAAGGTATTCTAGATTTCGTTAACGTTAAAGTAAGTCAAGCGTCTGACCTTTATTCTAAGAATGATGTTAGCGCCATTAAAAAGGGACTCGATGCTTATAATTCGTATATTCAAAATGAAATTATTACGCCGAGCATTGCCGCTACGGTGGCAAACGATAAAAATAAGGTCGCTAGTCTGCAAAAGCAGATTAATGATTATCGAGCGACGTTAGTGACTCAACTTTCTCAACGTTATCCGCAAAAGCCGTTAGTAACGGATTACGTAGTGTTGATTAACGAGTGTACGAAAAAAGCGGCACCCGGTGGCGAACCACTGGAAGCACTGAAAGCGTCGTTTCAGCTAATCATTCAGCTAGCAAATCAAAAGTAATCCGTCATGTCCGTATCTTTGAGCGGCACTAAAATTTTCAACATATATGACTATTACGCGTTAATAAAATAAAAGAGGAGCTTAGGCTCCTTTTTTATTTTTCCTCACTGGTAATTCTTACTAGAGATAAATTACCAATTCTAGATAACTATTTTGATTGATCTATAGAGCTATGGCTAATATGGTAGATTCCTCGACTGTCTGATCACCACTGATGTTAAGGGAAGAACTACTATGGCTGTTAATAACCAAATCACCGATGCCGTGACCCAAGCGAACGTTAAAGTTCTTGCTGAGGCGCCCGCTATGGCTATGAGTAACTTATATCAGGCAACGGCGCAGGCTTTATCCAATGCAGCGCATAACGCTGTGAATGCACAACAACAACTTGCTGTTTTAATGCAAGCAGCAACAACTCAAGGTGTTATGCAGATCTATAGTATTGATACGGCTGCTACACCCCCTATAGGGAACGAAAAAACTAAACTTGGTGCAAAGCCTAGTGTTGCGACTGAGGACGCAGCTGAAGCTTTGACGGCTTCTATAAGCGCCTCCTTCGATAAAAGTGCTAAGACGAATCTCGCTGAAATGGCCGAGCAGGTCGATCAGTCAAATGTCGCTTTAAATGGGCATAAAGAAGAATCGAATGTAGCGATTAATGAAGAAATCGAAGCGGCAATAAAATTTGTACTGGAGAGTGTTTTAGGGTCTGCGGATGAATATGGTCATAGCGTGATTACTGTTATGACAGCGTTCACTGATGCACTGGCGGCGCTCGGGAAAAATCAGTTAAATGAGTCAATGGCAGTGGTCAAAATGGCCGCTATATGTATGACACTCAAAGCCATGATCGCCGCACCAGATAAGCAGGAAGCCTATGGCGAAATATTACAACGTATTCATGCGTTGTAATGCCAGTCGCTAAAAATATTAAATAATAACACCATTGGATGGGACATCATGATACCGAGCATCACACCTAAGACCGCGACTCAAGGTACGGCCTATACTAAGCGTATTAACGAATATCCATTACCTGCGGCAATGATGACGCACGAATTAGCGCTCGTGAATAACGGGAAAATGATCGTGTTATCGCAGATGGATGACAGCACGCTAATCCAATTGGATTTAGATGACTCGGGCTGTCCTATCAATGCTTATAGCTATCAAATTGGTAATTCGACATCCGAGCTTCATGGTGTAACGGCTTCCTCAAGCTATGCGGGCGATGTTTGGGTTACCTTGCAAAATGACTCTCAGCTATTGCGCTTAACACCGGGTGCCGTGGCATCCGAAGCTCCGACACTGCAAGCAACAATTGATGTGCCTAGGCCAGGCATGGGGCCACACTGTGTGTCTGAATACGGTGATGATTTGTGGTGTTCATGCAAGAATCCGAGTGACGACACGGGAGAATATTATGTTTGTCGTGTGAATAAAGAAGACCCATCTAACTACACCTTATGGACTGTGCCTCAATCACCGGTCTTTGTGATTAAGCATCCGCTGACGGGTGAGGTATATGCCTCTATTGATACCGATAGCAAAATCGTGAGGTGTACACCGAGCGAGGGCGATTACTCCGGCACGAATATTCAAACGCCTGAGGTCATTGATATTCCCTCTACGCAAGGTTCAACCGTCGTTGGTATGTGTGCTGGGCCAGATAACAATATTTGGTTTGTGTTGTTAGGGGGTAGCGGGGCTGGCACAGGGACATTTGGTCGAATCTTATCTGATGCAACGCTTGAGTTTGTCACCTTGGGTGGTTCGCTCGGATCAACGGCTGGTCTTTTACATCTAACGTTTGCACCCTATACCGATGGTGACGATTATCGCGTCTATATCTTGTCGTCCGACATTACCAAAGACGCGGATATCAACCAGCCTAATGCAGTGTTTGATGTCACTTTAAATCCCCAGACATTAGCCATTACCAGTGAAGTCAGTTTTGTTTTTCCTACTCAGTACAGTTGGGCGCATCGAGTTTTGTATAGCGACTATGGTTTGTACTGTACGCAACTGCAGACGTCGGGATTGGTGCATATACAATTAGATATTGAAGGCAGTAATCCAGCGATTAATGAAGGTGGGAGCGACTATCAGCAACATGGAATTGGCGCTCCGTATGATACCTTAGTGTATTCCGACGATTAAAAACGTCATCGCCACTCTTGACCTGTGAGCAACTCGCAGGTTTATTGTAAGCGCAGTCTCATATTAGGAGCCGCGCTTATGAACACCTCGTTACGGGTGAATGAAGTTGCCCGCCACTTTGATATCAATGCCAACACGGTGCGTCATTACGTGCGCATTGGTTTACTGAATCCGCCTAAAGACGATAGCGGCTACCATAGATTCAATGCCACTCAGCAACAGCGCTTAGGCTTTATTCTCAATGCTCGCGAATTAGGTTTTACCCTTGAGGATATCCAGCAGCTTTTACTGGATGCCGAGCAGGGTGAGTCGCCTTGCCCCCATGCCCGCGAAATGATCGAGTTACGCTTGCAGCAAGCGAAAGAAAAGCTCGCGTCCTTAGCGGCCTTAGTTGAGCGCATGGAGCAAGCGACCAGTGCGTGGAAGAATATTCCTGATTGCGAACCCTGCGGTGAACATATTTGTCATCTTATCGAGGGGCATCATCATGGCGCTTGACCTGTGAGTCGCTCATAGGTTTAAGCTGAGCTTCATCTCGATTGAGATCAGTATTATTAAGAAGGTTTAGGAGAAGTTATGAGCAATTCAGACTCCTGTTGTGGCTCAGAAAAGCCGAAGAAAGAAGAATCCTGCTGTGGCGGCAATACTGAAATGGAAAAGCCAGCAGCAACCTCCTCTTGTTGTGGTACTGCGCCAGCTAAACCAGCCATCGCAGCCTCTTGTTGTGGAACGCCAAACAGCCAAGATACAAGTAACGACGCCGATGGCGGTTGTTGTGCACCTGCTGATAAGGGCTCAATTGACTGGATTTTATGGACCTGTGCGCCTGCGGTATTACTCGGATATATCGGCTTTTTAGTCTTTGGGCACAGCATCGAGATTCCCTGGGTAAACAGCATGTTGCATACCTCTTACGAGATGGTAAATGCCATGTGGTGGGGTATTTTATCGGCGGCTTTCTTCGTTGGGCTACTGGGCAGGATTCCCCGCGAACTCATTATGTCTGTGCTTGGCCGAGGCGGCAGTAAGACTGGCGTGTTGCGCGCGACGATTGCAGGTTTACTGCTTGATTTGTGCAATCACGGCATCCTAATGGTGGCGATGAAGCTATATGAACGAGGCGCGAGCATCGGCCAAGTGATGGCATTTTTAATCGCCAGCCCGTGGAATTCATTAACCCTGACATTAATTCTGATTGGATTAATCGGCCTGCCATGGACATTAGCCTTTATTGCCGGTTCGCTCGTTATTGCCTGGGTGAGTGGGTGGATCTTTGATATCTTGGTTGAGCGCGGTACCTTACCCGCTAATCCAAATAGCCAAGATTTTGAGAAAGTCGATGTTTGGCCGACCTTGAAAGCAACTTGGGCCTCTAATGATTGGTCATTGCCTGCGCTGGCGAAGATGTTTTGGGGCGGCCTGAAAGAATCGAAAATGGTATTACGCTGGGTCGTTTTTGGCGTGGTGCTAGTGGCCTTGATTCGTGCCTTTGTACCAGAAGATATTTTCAGTGTTTGGTTCGGCGCAACGGCAGGCGGCTTATTGCTGACCTTGTTGGCCGCCAGTGTTATCGAAGTATGCTCTGAGGGTTCAAGCCCGATTGCTGCCGATTTGTTAACGCGTGCTGCAGCACCGGGTAACGCTTTTACCTTCTTGATGGCCGGTGCCGCGACCGATTACACCGAGGTTATGGTGCTTAAAGACACCACCAAGAGCTGGAAAATCGCACTCTTTTTACCGCTGGTTACTGTGCCTCAAGTATTGCTAATTGGTTGGCTAATGAATCTGTATGGGGTTTAAACGCCCCTAGAAACGGATTGTTTTTGTGGTAGGCTGTACAACTATTGAATAACTTTTGCATCGCAAGTTAGGAATTCTTATGCAGCTTATTACGTCTCTATCCCAGTCAAAACTCTCCGTCTTCGCGTCAGCAATCTTATTTGTTGGGGCGTCTATCAGTCTATCGGGATGCTCAAGCTTAGGCGTCGATCATGCCGCTGGACGAAGCCCGACGTTAACCCCTGAGAATTACTTCAACGGAAAAATTTGCGCCGATGGTGTCGTACGTGATCGCTCTGGCGCACAAATTCGCCAGTTTAATGCGCAAATTCTTGGCAGTTGGGATGACAAGGGCGTGGGTACGTTAGATGAAGTTTTTTATTTTACGGATGAGGCGGGCGCAGAACCAAAGCGTGAAACGCGTATTTGGACATTGACCCCAGAAGGCGATCATTACATCGCCCAAGCCTCCGATGTGCCCGAGCCAACGCACATGGAGTTTGCTGGTAATGCAATTCATATGGCTTACACACTGCGTTACGGTGAACCCGGTGACACCATTGATTTAAATATGGATGACTGGATGTTTGAGGTGGCCGACGGCGTTGTGGTTAATGAAACTAAGATGAGTAAATTCGGCTTACACGTTGGCCAAATATTATTGGTCATGCGTAAAGTCGATGACTCTACTCAATGCATCCCTGCGGACTAACATTAAAAAAATTCAATTTATCATTAAAAAACATCGTTTTTATTCATGATTGATTCCTGACACTCTAAGCGTACTTTAATAATACGCATGAAGATCAGGAATTATCATGACTACTTTTCATACCCTCGGTTTTCCCCGAGTAGGACCTCAACGCGAACTTAAATGGGCACTCGAATCTTATTGGCGCGGTGAAATCGATCAAGCGACATTAATTTCTCGTGCTCACGCAGTACGACATAACAACTGGCAAACGCAATTAGAAGCCGGATGTGATGTTTTAACTGTAGGCGATTTTTGTCTTTATGATCACGTACTGAATGCCAGTTTTTTACTCGGACATTTACCGCAACGGACGAACACAACTAACAATACAATCGATCAGCTTTTTTTAGCGGCTCGTGGTCGCGCCCCCAGTGGTACACCAACCAAGGCCTGTGAAATGAGCAAGTGGTTTGATACCAACTATCACTATCTAGTACCTGAGTGTCATGCCAACGACACCTTCAATCTTAATCCTGAACTCTTACTAGAAGAAATTCGAGCAGGGCTGGAGCAAACCAAACAGGTTAAACCGGTTATTTTAGGGCCGTTAAGTTATTTGTATTTGGCTCGCAGTGTCGACGGTTGTGATCGCCTTGAATTACTCGCGCCATTACTCGCTGTGTATGAAGAGTTATTAGCAACCATCAAAGCCGAAGGCGTTGAGTGGGTACAAATTGATGAACCCATATTGGTTTTGGATCTGCCGGAAGCTTGGCTTAACGCTTTTGAATCGACCTATCAGAGTTTAGCAACGGCTCATCTAAATATCTTAATCGCAACCTATTTTGGTGGTTTAGAGAATAATTTAAGTAGGGTGTTTGAGTTGCCAGTGCAAGGTGTGCACCTTGATATTGTTTCCGCACCGGAACAATTAGCCCCAAGTTTAGCGCTGCTAAAACCGACGCAAGTATTGTCGTTAGGGATTATTAACGGGCGTAATATTTGGCGCAGCGATTTAACCGCAAGCTATCAGTTATTGGCACCGCTGGCCTCTCAATTAAAAGAACGCTTGTGGATTGCGACATCCTGTTCTTTATTGCATGTTCCTTATTCTGCAAAATCCGAAACGAATTTAGCCGATGGTGCTGACCATTGGTTGGCGTTTGCCGAAGAAAAACTCGCAGAAGGACGCTTATTAACCAATGCACTTGATGACGCTAAGGTACTGTTAGGTCGTGATTGGTTAGCGCAAGCCGAACGAGTCATCAGCCGTCAGCAATCAAAACGTGTACATAAAGCCGCTGTTAAAGCGCGAGCAATTGAGGCTGCGTCACGCCAATGGCAGCGTGAATTACCCTATGCACAACGTTTGGCACGCCAACAAGCGCAATTAAATTTACCTGACTTCCCCACTACAACGATAGGTTCTTTTCCGCAAACCGATGCCATTCGTAGCCTGCGTAAACGCTTTAAAAAAGGCGATATTACCCTTGAAGATTACGAGTGCGGCTTAAAGCTGGAAATTGAATATTGCATTAAAGCCCAAGAAAATATTGGTTTAGATGTGCTTGTGCATGGCGAAGCCGAACGTAACGACATGGTCGAATACTTTGGCGAACTATTAGAAGGCATTGCTGTGTCGGCTAATGGTTGGGTGCAAAGTTATGGTTCACGCTGTGTTAAACCGCCGATTATTTACGGTGATATTGAACGCTTACAAGCGATGACAGTACGTTGGAGTCAGTATGCGCAAAGCCTCAGCGCTAAACCGGTAAAAGGAATGTTAACTGGGCCAATTACCTTATTGAAGTGGGCATTTGTGCGCGATGATCAATCTTGGGAAAGCACGGCTTATCAGCTCGCTGCTGTTCTTCAAGATGAAGTGCTCGATTTAGAATGTGCCGGTATTAGTATTATTCAAATAGATGAACCCGCACTGCGAGAGGCGTTACCTTTACGTAGAGATCAGCATCAAACGTATCTAAATTGGGCCGTTAATAGCTTCCGTTATACCTATGCCGGTGTAGCCGCAGAAACTCAAATTCATACCCATATGTGTTATGCCGATTTCGATGATATTTTGACTGCAATTCAAGCGATGGACGCTGACGTTATTACATTAGAAACGGCCCGCTCGGCGAATAAATTATTACAAACACTCAAGCGCGAGCCGTATCACAATGGCATCGGCCCTGGTGTTTATGATATTCACAGTCCTAATGTGCCGGATGTTTCCGCAATGAGCGAAATTCTCGAAGATTCGTTGAACGTTGTGCCTGCGTACAATCTTTGGGTCAATCCAGATTGCGGATTAAAAACCCGACGTTGGGAGGAAGTGACGCCAGCATTAAAGTCTATGGTTCGCGCTGCGCAAGCGTTGCGAGAACAAATAACGGCATAGCTTTTGATGTAAATGCAAGCGCATGGCTCCCATCTCGATGGGAGCTATTTTTAAAGCAAGTCGCGCCATTCTCCTATTGGCAAATCACCCAAGATATACTCGCCAAACTTTTCACGGTGTAAGGCTGTAACATGGTATCCACAAGCGGCAAACATGCGCCGAACTTGATGGTATTTACCTTCATTGAGGGTTACTTTGGCCGTGTATGGGTCAACAATCTCAAGCGTGGCTGGTAAACAGGGGGTAGTTTCACTTTCTAGCGCAATGCCTTGGGCAAATTGTTCGATAATATCGCTATTTAAGACTTGGTCTACCGTAACGACATAGACTTTATCTACATGATGTTTAGGTGACGTGAGTTGTTGTACTAGCGCTGATTGATCGGTGACTAAAATCAACCCACTGGTCTCTTTATCCAAGCGGCCGATACTGACAACTTGAGGGTTTCTGGCTTGCCAAATGGTGGGTAATAAGTCGTATATGCGCGGTCCTTCACTGCTGTCATGGCTACACACGTAACCAAGGGGTTTGTGCAACATAACGAGTATATTACCGATATGCTCCAGCGGTTGCCCATCAATACTCACTGCATTGGGATCAACTTTTTGCGCGGCGTTGGTGGCTAATTCGCCGTCGATACGCAGCCGTTTATTCTTTATCAAATAACGCACTTCGCGGCGCGAGCAATAACCCAAATTACTCAGGGTTTGATCAAGACGTTTAAGCACTAGCATTAACCTTTTTCTACTAAGGGGTTGTGAAAATCACCGCGCCTAACAATATCACTTATCGTTATTTGCCTCGCTATATTTATGATGATTAAACCGCTTTAACGGACATCAGATCTAACAGATGGAGGCGCTGGAATATGTCCGTAAGTCTCAGTTAAATATCATCACTGAGTACGCAGTACCCAGTTGATCATTTCTTGTTCTTCTTCTTGGTTGTGTTCATGCGAAAGAAGACCCTCAACCACGAAGGTTAACGCACTTGCTACAAATGGAATTTTGTCTTTAGGAATCCCATTTAACGTCAATTGTGCGGTTAGTAACATTTCAATCATTCGATGAAAATTATCATGCCACGTCGCAATGCTAGGTGAATGCACTATACGAGTGTGTACGGTTGAAATTAGCCCTTTTGTTTGTTTGAACTGATTCAATAACCAGATGGTTTGCTCGGTTAAAGGTTTCGTCATCATGCTGGGGTATAGCTTCATACTGGCGTTAACGAGTCGGTTCAAAACTGCAATGAGCAGGTCATCTTTGTTCTTAAAATACCAATACAGAGTATTGGGAGCGACGTTCGCCGCTTTAGCAATCATCGACATAGAGCTGGCATCGAAACCTACGTCAATGAAGAGTTCCATTGCCGCCAGTTCGATCTCTTCAGCTTTCTGTTCTTTGTCTACATGTCGTTTGTTCTTGGCCATAAGAGGGCTAGTTCTCGTTTGAAGATTGCTTGACCAGTATACAAGGATGACGCTAATATTACGTCTTGAATGGCATTCAAGACAAATAGGCTTCGCATCGAAGCGTGCATCCTAGGTCTGGGTGTTTCCAGCGCTTGATGAGGAAATTAGCGATGACGAGTCCAAAAGCAGTTGTTACGAATACAGATAGCAAACCGTTAGAGGTGAAATCGGTTTTCTACTCCGACGGCGTGCAATGCGCGGCGTCACTCTTCCTTCCGGAGGCCGGAGCTGAAACAAGTGATGGTTTACCTGCAATCCTTATGGTGCATGGCTGGGGCGGTGTTCAGGGCGCACTCACAGGGCCATTTATTGCTGCATTCATCGCCGCAGGCTACGCGGTCATGACGTTCGATTACCCTGGCTGGGGAAGCAGTGAGGGCTTGCCGCGAAACTGCATTAATCCAATAAAACGTGTCGGTAACGTTGAATCGGCGCTTACCCATTTGAAGCAACAGTCAGTGGTCAACGAGAAGAAAATTGTGCTTTGGGGCACATCGTTTGGCGGCGGTCATGTAGTGGATACCGCCGCGCAACACCCTGAACTTTTGGGTGCTATCGCTCAGGTTCCTATGCTTGATGGCCAAGATGCAGTGAAAGCGATTCCGCTGCTAAGTTTGTTGCGCTTTGGTGCTTACGGCATCACTGATTGTTTTATGGGTCGACGCCCAATCTACATTCCGGTCGTTTCAGCACCGGGTGAATTTGGTTCAATGGATCGCGATGGGGCTGAAGATGCTATGAATCGTGGAATTGAGATTGCCGGTATTCAATACGATAACCGAGTTGCTGCTCGCTCAGTTTTAACGATTGGCATGTATCGTCCGATCAAGCGTTTAGCCAAGATTAAAATACCTACGTTATTGATTGGCGCATCTCGCGATTCGGTTGCACCATTTAATCGAATGAATATTGAAAATAGAAACAAAGACTACGTTCAAACTAAAATGATTGATGCTAATCACTTTGAACCATATTTCGAACCTGTGCTTTCTCAGAATTTGCAATATCAGTTGGAGTTTTTGCACTCATTGTCAGCCAATAAAGAATAATAGAGTTAGAATCTAGCATTAAAAAAACCGGCAATTGCCGGTTTTTTTGTTCGAATTACACGTTATATTTGGGTGGATTTTTAAAGCCGCCCATCGACTTCTCTAACAAACTCGCAAAATGCAATGTGGTTTTATCTTTGTAGGCATTACCAATAATCTGAATATTTACCGGTAAGCCGCCAGAGGTTTGGCCTACAGGCGCACTAGTGGCTGGTAAACCTAGCAAGGTGGCAGGCGCAATCCACATAAACATATCGGAGTAATTACGTTGCTCGCCATTAACATCCAACTTACGCAGATGCACCGGCCCAACTTGTTGGTGTTCAAATGCCGCGGTCATCGTTACCGGAGTAAGAATAACGTCGTATTTTTCGTAGAGTTTTTCAAAAGCCTGTGCCAGATGATGACGCTTTTCATTGCTACGAATCCAATCAGCGTGAGGCTGTACCATACCCAGCAAGAAATCCTCTCCTGAAGCACTAGCACCTATATATTTACCGAAATACTTAGCCAAAGTGCCAAATACCTTGGTCGCAATGCGCTGTTTACCTTTTAGAGATGAACCCAGAACAGCTCCAAGCAAGCTCATATACGTTGGGAAAAATGAATTTAGCGTTAGACCATCAGGTTCGCCCAATGTCACTTGAGCACCTTGGGCCTCCAGATGTGACTTGAGCTTCAGATAGGCAGGCCGTAATTCATCATCAATAGGGCACAGTGGATCATCTAGCCACATTAATACTTTGAAATCTGACAGATTTTTTTGCTTAGGTTCTGGTAAGTTCAGCTGCCACGCATCCGTCATCAGAGGCGTTGGCCCAGAGATAATATCCAACATCATCTTCAAATCATCAGCCGACCGAGCCATAGGGCCGGCCACCGAAAGATCAGGCTCGCTTAGCATTCCCGGTGGACCAGGAATATGCCCACGACAAGAAATAATGCCGTAAGTAACTTTATGGCCGTACACCCCACAAAAATGAGAAGGAGTTCGAATAGAGCCACCAATGTCAGAGCCAAGCTCTATCGGTGTCATACCGGAGGCCAGAGCCGCAGCAGCGCCGCCAGAAGAGCCGCCCGGCGTTAGTGTCAAATTCCAAGGATTATTCGTTGTACCATAGATCTTGTTATAACTCTGGATATCGCTCGCATATAAAGGCGTATTGGTTTTACCAAAGATAATCGCCCCTGCATCTAACAGCTGTTCGACAGCGTGAGCGTTCTTTTTAGGAGTATGAGCTTTAAGTGCCGGAGCGCCAGCGGTGCAAGGCATACCGACGACTTCAAAGGTATCTTTAATCGTCATTGGCAGACCATGCAGCGGCCCCCAACTGATACCGTCTTTGCGTGCCTGATCAGCCTCATCGGCGCGGGAGAGAGCCGCATCAAAGTTAGTGGCTACAACGGCATTAACATCAGGATTCACCTTAACAAAGCGCTGTTGGTAATACTCAACCAGCGCACGGCTAGTGAGTTCGCCCTTATTCATGGCATCTAAAAGCTGAGTGGCACTGTGATAGGCCCATTCTGTAGTCACTATTGGCTCCTTATTATTGTCATTGAGCTGAAACAGCGTTCGAGAGTACCCGACTGACTGCTATAAGCCAATATTGGATCTGTTACGCGTTTAATCGCCAATCCAACTTTTAGAGTGCGCGTTTTGTTTTTCTTATCTAAGAAATCTACTGATCAATCAATTGGTTACAAGAGCGGCTTGAGTGATAACGCGCAAATTGTAAAGACGGTTTGGTGTGTATACGCGCATGCGCATGAATAAATTGTTATACCAAAAACAAAGAGGAAGTATGAAGTTAGTTAAGATATTAGTCAGTATAGGTTTAGGCATTTTAGTAGTTGCTTGTAGTACGGCCAGCTTCAATAAGGCCGGAAGCTATAAAGCAGAATCTCGTGGGATAGAATATGGTTTCGCTATTTACGCTACTAATCCGGGAGTCGCATACAAAGAACTAGGAGTTATAGAGTTTAGCGGTGACTTTTTTACTGGAAAGCTGGGCGGCCCTGATGCAATCAATAAACTTAGAAAAATGTCTATGGAGAGCGTATGCAGTAGTGGTGCGAATACGCTCCTGGCAAGCGATATAGGGCGAAAGGGTAACTGTCAAATCAAGTCTGATTTACTACAAATAATGCGGTTGTTTGGTTGAGATTAATCGTTTTTCTTGGCCCTTACTGCATGATAACCACATCCTTGTGGAAACATCGATTACTTAATTTAGCGCGGCAAGGTAATAGTAATAAGTGTAAGTACCACTAACCTTGTCGTATTCTTTGTAGCGAAGCGATGCATAGATCTCATCATCGACTATCTTAATATCTTGAAGGTCGTATCCAGAGCGAACATCGCCGTTGTCACTACACCAGCTATAGCAACGAAACAGCCATGAATAGACGTGATATTCAGGAAACTCGATTTCTGCAAATATCGACATATCGTTATTTAAAATCACAACCCCTGAACGGTATGATTGGTGAACACCAGCGTTCAGTATTAAATCGACAGCGTCATGCTCTGTAGTGACAAGGTAAGGTAGTGAAATCTGACCTTCTTCGCTAATTCGGTATTTTGCACCAATATTTGCAGATGAAACATGTGCGCCACTCGTATCAACGGGGTTTTCATAGCTTGCTTGAATTTCACCGGTATTTAAATCTCGTCGAGTGTAGTTTAATCCTTCGAAAATTTTAGCAAAATGAATATCATCTCCCATGATTTCAATTTCGGAAAATGTATATCCTTGTGATTCTGGACAAGAAAAGGTCGAAAGCGTTTGCAAGCCAGTGTCATCAAATGGTTGCAAAGTATATTCGCAAATGCCATTTTCGACTTTAGTTCTCAAGTAGGTTGATTTCTGTGGCTGAGAACCGACAGTGACCATTTCGGGAGCATCTTCAATCCATTTAATTTCTCCAGATAGGCTGATATAGGCGATTTTGTCTGCTAGTGTGTCGACGCTATCATGATCCATAAAGGCCACAACACCGCCTACGGTATGGTATACACTGCGGATACTATAATCTGAGACGCTCACTGGCATTGCGACGGTGATGGTGCTGCTTTCAGAGATTAATTCAAGGTCATGATTTTTGTAGCGAATAATCAGTCCAGGAATCTCAGTATCGATGCTGTAGTTATAATTTCCACCTGGAAAAGTTTCCCCTTCAGTAAGAATTTCATTTCTTACATCACCATTTTCATCAAGTACCAAGATATGATAATCCGTACTTGCCGGTTTTAGGGTGGTTGAAGGCTTAAAATCAGATGTGTACACCACTAGCCGGTTTGTACCGTCATCTCCTGTTTGAAGATATAAAGTTGCCAAACCGACTTCGTCTTTGGTGTTAATTAGGTCTAAGTTTTTCACCCAATCAACTTCACCCGTAGGTGATATTCGATTTAGCGAAAAATTAACACTATCTGGAGATGTGACGCTGTATGTCACACCTTGCTTCGTCATATATTTTAGGTCATACCGGCCTTCGATTTTCCATTTAATCAAGGACTCCGCCGGATCTTCTAGTCCGCCACAACCACCAAAAAATGCTGTAATACCAATGAGTGCAGCACACGTAAAGTACTTTTTTATTTTTAAAAGCATAACATTTCTTCCCTAATTTCCATTGTTCCAGTAATTTTATTGTCATGTACTAAGATCATCAGGATGAATCGCCAGAGCGTTACCGTGAGCGCAAATCTTAAGCGGTATAAACCTGAACGTTATTAGCCTGTTGCTATTATCAATTACACCGATAAATACAGACCAATCGTTACCTACTCTATGTACTCACGCGTTAAACATGCCTTCTTGTCACTTAGTCAACAAGAGGCTAAATGCGCCAGATATCTGTTAGTTATAAAAATATTGAGTGAGTCTATTGCCTTAGAATTTAACAATACGGGCTTTTTGGGCTAAATCAGCATATAGGGCGGTAATTGTCAGTAGCCTGACGCGCAATCGCTTCATTTGATTGACGCATAAATCATCTGATACTCGATCCAGCCGCGCCTGTGTTCAAAACTACGATCATCGCTAACTTTTCAGCATAGAAAAGCATGCCTTACACAGCGCGTAAGGGACTGATAATAAGGTGTGGCTTCGAGTAATATGAGTTCCTTTCTTGTGTTTTCAAACCAGTGGTATTGAAGTTTCTGAGTAATCAGGCATTCTTCTTATGATAACTGTCCGATTGAATGGACAGAGTGGCCCGGATAGATTTAGTCTTGTATCTTTATTTGTATCGAAAAACGAATGAAATGTCCTAAATGCGAGTCAAACTTTGAGCAATTACACACGCCATTTGGTGATGTAGAGCATTGTTTAAATTGTAAGGGTTTATGGCTCGATATGCTTGAGCATGAAGACCTTAAAGAAATTGCTTCTGGTATAGATATTGGTGATCCAGAAGTCGGTAAAAAATACAACGAGGTGTGGGATCTAAAGTGTCCCGTGTGTCCTAATAGTAAAATTTTGAACATGGTTGATGTTAAGCAGCCACATATTTGGTTTGAAGTTTGTCCCACTTGCTATGGACGTTTCTTCGATGCGGGCGAATTTGTCGACTTGTCCGAGCATACAATTTCTGATTTTTTTTAAAAATTTACTGCAAAAGAGCGCAGGTAATACTGGACGGACTTTCCTCTAAGATCGAAAATCATGGTTTAAAATGATCTCGAGGAACGTCCTTTTTCGTTTGTGTTAATTTCTAATTCTACTGACCATCAATTGTTGAACCGATCAATGCACTTCTTACTAAAATAATACAGTTGTTTGATTGAGCATAATCGCTTCCCTTGGTTATGATTGCACGACAAATCCTTGGATATATCAATGGACACTAATCGAAATATCATTGCGCGCTTGCGCGAACGCATTCCCACATTCGAGTGCGTTGAAGGGTGTCATGATTGTTGTGGCCCTGTGACCACCTCTTCAGAAGAGATGTCACGCCTACCAGTTAAAACCGATGCTGAACATGAAGCGGCATGGGAACATCTTAATTGCGTTCACTTGGGCCCTAATGGCTGCACTGTGTACGACGAACGCCCGCTGATTTGCCGCTTGTTTGGTACAACACCGCGTATGCCTTGTCCTAATGGACGTCGTCCTGAAGTGATGATTGATACCAAGACTGAAAATCAGATTCATCATTACATTGCCAATACGCGGCAAGTGTTGGTTTAAATACCCGCTTCAGTAAACACGTTTAAAAACACATCAGGTTCAGGTCTTACTCGATAGTTATCGGTAAGATCAGCGAATAATATTTTACCGTTTGCGTCGGTCATTATTACGGTTGGCATAACGGTATCGCTGTCGTAACCCAAGGCTTCTAATCCTACTGGCAGGCCGTTTGATGCGGCTATTCCCAATCGTTTGGCCATGGCATTGTCGTGATCCACTAAAAAGCTCATAGGCGCATCAAAGCGTTCGGCAAGCGAGGCGGTATGCCCTTGCGGTTGTGGGCTAATAAGCATGATTTCAACGCCTTTTTCGGCCAATTCGCGATACTGAGTAGCTACTTCTTTAATCTGCGCCATGCACAATGGGCACCAGTTACCGCGGTAGAAAATCAGTAATAATGGTTTATTTAATTCATTGGTTTTAATTACCGCGCCTTCGGTATTCATCAATTCTAAATTGGGGAGTAATTTTCCAACAGTTAAGATAGCGCTGCTTCTATCTCTAAATCTTGAATACCACCATTCGTATAAAGCACTTCCTATCACGGCTACCACTAAGATCCAGATCAGTGGTTCCGAGGTCGATATTGAGGTGGCCAACGCACCGATAAAAGCGAAAAGTGTTATTGCAAAGGTAGCCTTGCTAGCCATCGCAGTACGGGCGACATGCGTCAAAAAAATCCACGCAAAGAATATCAGTGGAGACGCTAATGCAAATACTGCCCAATACCAAACGGTCGCTTCGGTTTCTTGGGTTAGCACCCAAAGGCCACGAATAACGCCGATAGCAAGCAGTGTGATCCATGTTGAAAGGAACAAAGATTTTAAGCGATTCATTGTTTATTAATTCCTAAGTGTTTTCATTAGCGTTTATCTAACGTCGGCATCAGCATATTGAGTAACGGCGTAATGCTTTGTCGTAAGTCAGATATTTCAACGCCGCGACGACTTTGTACTCGCAAGCCAATCATGCTGGTCATTAGCATCTTTCCTGCACTTTCTGGCGTTATTTCTGTGGTCATCTGATTGAGTGTTTGGGCGCGCTTACATGCAGTTATAAAAGCTTGCTCCACGGCGTCTAATTTCTTGGCTGCATGGTTAGCGAGATCAGAATCAATAGGGGATAGCTCATTAATGGTATTAACGAGCAAGCAGCCCAGCGCTAATGAATCTTTCGTTAATGCCAATAGTGTTAACTCGAAGACATCTTTTATGCCTTTCGCTGGATCTAGTTCGTTACTCAATAAACCAATAACAACGGCTTGTATTCGGTTCTGATAGTTGTCGATTACCTCTGTGAATAATCCAGCTTTATCACCAAAGGCGGCATAAAGGCTGCCTCGATTAATCTGCATGGCATTGAGTAGTTGCTGCAAGGAGCTGGCTGAATATCCTTGCTGCCAAAAAACTCGCATAGCGGCATCTATCGCTTTTTGGCGTTCGAATTGTAGAGGTCTTGCCATTATTTTCTCCTCGGCTGAGTGTCACTATATTTATATTGGAACGATTGGTCAATAACTGCGTGATCAGGCGACGAGCTGTAAATAAGGGGTATAAAAAAACCGCTGAATAATCAGCGGCTTTTGTTTAATGGGCCTGTATTCACATAGCTGTATACTAAGATCGAACAATAGAAAACCCCAAGAGTTGGTGTAACCTGCTCTTGGGATTTTGTGGGTTATTTGAAAACAGGCAAGCTAGTGTTGGTTCCAAAATCCCAGGGGGCAATAGAGGGCGTGTTGACGTCGTTGTCTTCGTCAATCGCATCCCAACCCTCATACAGGGTTCCGGTGTTAATGCACGTTGTATCGTTTGCGGCGGTAGGACATTGTAATTCTTCTAATGTGACGCCTAGCACGCCTGGTCGGTTCCCATCACTATGGATGCTGTGTGACAAGCCAGAAATATCGGTTGCCCAATAGCTAGTGGTGATGGTGGCCGAGTTTTGCAGTTTGCCTACTAGGCCGCCAAGAAATATATTGGTGTTTGCTGTCACTGAATTCATTGCGTAACTAGTGCTTAGATCGGAATTATCGATTAACCCGATTAAGCCTCCAACTTGGTTTTCACTACCGGTTACGGCACCCGTACTGAAGCTACTTTTGACCGTGCTGGAGCTGGATGCCGCACCGATTAAGCCCCCAACATTACTTCTGCCGTTGACTGCGCCGGTTGCATAGCAGGTATTAAGGTGTGAGTTGGCGATATTTCCTGCGAGTCCGCCGATCGAATTATTCTTTCCGGTGACATTGCCGGTCGAATAGCTTGAACTGAGTTTCGAGCCATCAATTAAACGTCCCACTAAACTGCCGACGCTGGTTTCTCCTGTTATTGTCATTACGGCACCACCGAGACCAATATTTTTTAACGTACCTGCGGAGACGACTCCAAATAGTCCAATGTTTTTGCCGCTGGTTGCATCATCGGCTGAAAGACGGTTGATGAATAGGTTTCGAATTTCAAACCCATTGCCGTTAAATTGGGCGGTAAATGGGGTTGTGTTATCGCCAATGGGTAACCAACCATTGTTTTCGCCATCTGTATCGTAATCGAAGAAAGGAGCGTCGTTAGAATCTATAACGCCATCACTATTGATGTCGAAATCCAAATTTTGTGTCAATTCATAGCCAATACAGCCGGTATCTATGAAGCAGCCAAGAGTACTGCTTTCAATGCCGTCACCTAATGCGCTGCCATCGAGGTGATGACGGATGAAATCTAGCTGTTCTAGGCTGCTGATTTCAATGAGCCCATTATTGTTGTCGTCAATATCGTCTGTATCGAGCACGAGGTCGTTATCATCGTCTTCATCGGCGTTATTGCCAATGCCATCGCCATCGGTGTCGACGCTCTCTAAGGTATCAAGTGGGAAGGCATCGTTAGTGTCGGCAATCCCATCGTTGTCATCATCGCTGTCGGAGTTATTGCCAATGCCATCGCCATCGGTGTCGATGCTCTCTGCGGCATCAAGCGGGAAGGCGTCGTCGGCGTCAGGAATACCATCACCATCAGCATCAATCACACTTGGCGCTTCAGTTACTGGATCATTGACAATCGGTGCTGTATTGCTGCTACCTCCACTTCCGCCTCCGCAAGCGGTTAAAGTGGCAAATAATATGGTGATAGAGCAGCATTTTATTGGGGCAATTAGATTCTTCACGATAGACTCCGTATAACTCTAGTTAAGGTTATGTAGGTATACGGAGCGATATTCGATAAAGTTTCAAAATAGAATGAAGATGTTTACAACGCGCACATGATGGCGTGAATGGAGGCAGATAAGGGCCTACAGGTTGTGTGTAAACATTAAAAATACTCTCTGTTCATGTTCAAAACCGTCAGCAGTGGCGGTGAAATCAGCAAAGCGAAGTAGGACACTATTTATTGTGTTAATTTTATAGCCGACGTCGATATCGAATTCCTTTCCAATACGTGAGTTGTCATCATCTGTATTAAATAGGTGATAGCGAGCATCTATTTTTATCGGGCTCTTACGCCAGATGTACTGTAGAGAGTAGTCACGCAGACCTGAGTTTGGGGTCAGTAAAAACTTGTCAGCCCAACCATTGTGATCGTGTAACGATGCTAGTGGGGTAACAAAGCTAACTCCATTTTTTTCACCTAGGCGCTGAACGTTGAGTGTTATTTCATGATGATCAAAGCCAATGCCGCCACCGATATCATAAAATTGAAGCAGGGCGTCATTATGGATGTCTGTGCGTTCTTGTAATGCTAATTCAGCGTGCGCTAATGTCCTTAGAGCGTTCCAGCGTCCTTTGTACTCATAGCGTAGGCCGAGTGTTTGATTGGAAAGCGCCTTGGCGTCTTTGATTTCCATATCAAAGTAGTAGGCATCGATTTGGGATAAATCCCACTCTTTAAAATGGGCAAATACAAGGTGGGTATTGTGATCATGATCGCCAAGGAATTGGGGCGGGCGTATGCCATTGTTAGCGGCGTAGTTACTATCCGTAGGACTGAGTTTTTTACCCGCATCTTGGCCGTTAATACGGTTTGCATTATCGACATAGCGATACATCACGTTGGAGGCCGAACCAAACTCAAGTTTAAAACCAGCGGTGTCTAATGTTTGTTCGTTTTGCCAGAAACTATTAGTGCCGACAAAACGTTGGTTACCTAGATTGAGAGCTTCTCGACCGAGTGTGAGCTGCAAAGTGTTCGTTGGGGAGTAACTCAACAAGGCTTGATTTAGATCCGTCCCCGCCACATCAGGAATCACAGGATGGCCATTAAAATGCTCGCCATTACTGAATTCGTCTTGCCAGCCTAAGGCGACGCTATCAAGTTCAAATAAGGTTGAGAACTGTTGCGACCACTCACTGGTTGCTCGCAAACGGATTAACAGAGATGCGGCGCGGGCATTTTCTTCGGCATCGACATGGGCTAGGCGCGCGCGGGTGCCCAGTTCAAATGTGTGGTTTTCTAGCGTGTATTCTAGGGCGACAACGGGCTGTGAGGTTGCGGCGATAACGGCTAAAAGAGTTATTAAAATCGTCGAAAAAAATATCGATTTACCAATCTTCGGCATTACCGTCATGGAGGAAAGTAACATCATCTTTTTTATCCATTTCATCGTAGAGTGAGTCTGGCATTGGGTTTTGGCGACAGTCCATATATTGCAATTTGGGCAAACTATAAATATCAATGGCAGCGAGTTTATTATTGAAAATATAAACCTTTTCTAGTTGCGACATATTTGAGTAGGTAAAGTGTTCAATTTTATTATTGTTGGTTTTGAGCGTTTGAAGTTTTACTAAATTCGATAGTGTTAGTGTGTCTAATTGGTTATCGAACAGGTAAAGCTCACTGAGATTAGGCAAATCGGTAAGGTTGAATTGACTTAAATTATTACGGGCCAAATTCAAGGTTTTTAGTTGTTTAAGTAATGTCAGATCAACATCCAGTTGTTCAAGCTTATTGTTGTATAGCGAGAGTGATTGCAGCTGGGTAAATTGCTCTAAGCCAACCATAGAACGAATGTCTTTGCTGTGACATTTTATCTCAGTGACATCCTCGGGTTTGCTCCAGCCATTGTTTTCGGCAAGTGCTTGCAAGCAAGCGTGTAGTGCTCTGTCTTGCACGTCAAATGTCGCAGCATAGGCTGGATGTATCCCAGTCAATATGAAAGCCACTAGCAGGTTTAGCCCATGACGATAGTTAATAGTGATCATGCGCTGTCCTTCGTGACAGCAAGGCGAATGCAGACCCCTTTGGCAATCACTATGTCGCTCGGCTCATCCAATGGCGAGCCACCTTGTTCTTCTTTGGTAATAATTAAATCGGAAGAGTCTCGAATTAAACGCAATGTTGCTTCGTCGATTTGTACTTCCTTTTGCTCGCGGTTATTAAACACCAGTAACGGTCGGATTTGTCCGTCACGACGAGATTTAGCCCAAAGTTGCAGGCTATGATCTTGCGGAGCCTGCCAATCTTCCCACTTTAACCACAGCGTTTTTCCATTGCTTGAGGTGAGGGCCGTTAAAATAGGCGCGTCATTGTTATCAACCAGTACTGCGACGTAATCGGCATTGAGGCCGATGTTCTGATTGATGGAGTTGTTGAGCAATAATCCACTCATTAGCAGTAACATGGCAAACGCAGCGCCAGTGACTATTTTCCACGGCAGCAGTTTTTCCCAGAAAGTGACTGATTTCTCTTGAGCCGTTGATTGCTCGTTGTTATTAATTCTTGCTTGGATCTTGGCGAAAGTGTCAGGGTTAGGTGCTAGAGAAGGCACGCTTTCAGGCGCGGGCATAAGGGATTGTTCCCAGTAACGCACCGCTTGCATCAAGCTGTCATCCGAGCGTAATTGTTTGGCAAAAGCTTCGCGCTCTTCTCCGCGCAGAGTACCCAATACATATTCAAGGGCGAGGGCGTTTTTATCGTCTGCATTAATCATTATTTGATCCACCGTTTTCGCCTTCCATGCATACTTTTAGTTTAGCGCCTCCGCGTTTTAACCAAGTTTTGACGGTATTAATGTTGGTATCTAAGACATCGGCGAGTTCTTCGCGTGAGTAACCGTACAGGTAGGCCAGCTCAAGGCTTTGTTTGAACTTGTCGTTCATCGACTCTAAACATTTCTTTAATTGTGCATTCAAGCGAAAGCGACTGTAGATCTCTTCTTGAGTCTCTTCAGTTGGGGTGTTTAGTAGAATTTCAGTTTCCGCTTCGTGATGCGGACGATTTTGATGGCGCGCTTCGTGCCGCAGTTTATCAATGGCGCGATAACGCACAATGCTGGTCATCCAAGTCGTTGGATTTCCTTGCGCTGGTGTATAGCTCGATGCGTTGTTCCAAATTTGTACGAAAGATTCTTGCAGTACGTCGTTACTGCTATCGGCAGAACCAAGGATACGAAAGGCCACGCCGTTAAGATAAGCAGCGGCAGCCTGATATAAGGCTTCTAGCGCTTTTTGCTCTCGCAGCGCACACCGTGCTATTAAATTCATTAACATTTCGTTATCCACAAAGAATGTCCTTATATACCTATACGTAATGCGAGCGAATATGGTTGCAGTGTAATGAACAAATTTTAATCATTCTACAAGCGATGGATATAAAAAAACCGCTGAAGTAGCAGCGGTTTTTTAATATACCAAGCTTCTATTACGGTTATTTATGCGTCGGCTTTACCATCGTGCTTACGCTGTTGATTTTTTAGCGCTAGTTTTTCTAAACGACGTTTTTCAATAATGGCGGCCAAATCGTTACCTAAGTGATCTTCACCACGGGCTTTGGCTAGCTGCATTTGATGTTCACGCTGACGGAAACGTTCACGCTGGGCTTCATCGTATTCGTCGATGCAATGATGACAACTAACGCCTTGGACGTAATGTTCCGATTGTTTGTCGTCTTCTGTAATCGGGCGGCGGCAGGCGTGACACTGATCGAAGTGGCCTTTTTGTAAGTCGTGATCGACGGTTACGCGGTTATCAAACACAAAACATTCGCCTTCCCACATCGTCTCTTCTTTTGGCACTTCTTCTAAGTACTTGAGAATACCGCCTTCAAGGTGGTAAACCTCGTCGAAGCCTTGTTCTTTTAAGTAGGCTGTCGATTTTTCACAACGAATCCCCCCGGTGCAGAACATGGCGACTTTTTTGTGTTTTTGCGGATCGAGGTTTTCTTTCACGTATTGTGGGAATTCGCGGAAGGTTTTGGTGTTTGGATCAAGGGCACCCTTGAAAGTACCGATACCAACTTCATAGTCGTTGCGAGTGTCTACCAGAATCACATCTGGGTCGGAGATCAAGGCATTCCAATCTTTTGGCTTCACATAAGTGCCAACCACACGCTTAGGATCGATACCTTCGACGCCCATCGTCACGATTTCTTTCTTCAGTTTTACTTTGGTGCGGTAAAACGGCATTTCGTCGTCGAACGATTCTTTGGTGCCCACGTCTGCAAGGCGTTCATCACGGCGTAGGTAATCAAGAAGGGCATCAATGCCTTCACGGCTGCCGGCAACCGTGCCGTTGATTCCTTCATTCGCCAGTAGCAGCGTGCCTTTGACATCAAGACGTAACATTTCATCAAGAAGGGGTTTTTGTAACAGTTCGAAATCGTTTAATGTTACAAATTTATACATCGCACAGACGACGAATGGAGTATGTTCAGTCATAAGTTCCTCGCTGGCCGGAACGTAAATCCGGTGCGTTATCGGTAGTGATTTCAATGCAGAGCATTGAGTTTGCGGGCGCGATTATACAGAAGAAGAGCCGCTAGGGCAGGTTGGATATGACTATCCGGCCAAAGTTAGCAATATTGCGACTTATTTCTGGCGTCAACTTTTTTTCCGGTGAAGATGTACTAGTGTTTATAAAGTTGCCTAACGGGCGTGTGGTTGATGTAAAACCCTGATTTTGCAGACGTTAGGCCTTGGGTTGTCGTGTATTTATTCAATAGCGATGACGAAGAATCCGTAATTTGGACTCTAAAATACCAAGATAGGATGGTTACTATGTGGATATCACTTTGCTCGATCACTTTGATGGGTTTCTTACTTGGTGTGGCATACCATCGTTACAGTGCACGTTGGACCGGTGCTAGTGGCAGTTATAACGGCATCGGTTATCAATTCAGTCTTTTCAAGTTTTCGCTATTCTCTAGTTCTTTCGAAATGCTCGGTGTTGAAGCTCCCCTCGGATACGATTTTGTGATCAAGCGTGAAACACGCATGGATCGGTTGTTCAGAATTCTTGGTATTAGTAGTAAATCGACGGTAGGTAATGCTGAGTTCGATGAGCAGGTATATGTTGTGTCGGATAACTATTCGATGCATCAGGTGTTAGCGGCCCAGCCACACTTACAGCAAGTAATCATGAATATCCTTTACCGCCAGCCAGTTGATGGCGATATTGAGCGAATCGTATGCCGTCATGGGCGTATGTGGGCATGTATCTATGGCAAAGCAACGCCAGCGGCAGAAGCCGTTATCGTGCAACGTATGATTCCAGCGCTAAACAAGCTAGGTAAAGGTATGGAGAAGTACGCGGGAGGCTTATCCCCGCAGCGTCGTGACCGTATCAACGCCATGGCAGTGCTGTTTTTGTTTGCGACCAGTGCGATACTTCTAAACGGTAGCCTGAGTTTTGCTCAGCCGTTGTTATCGAGTTTCTTTTCTGATGTGGATAGCGTATTGCGTTTATCCCAGACCAATTTGCCGCAATTCGCAGCCGTGCGGGGTTAGGTTTAGCTCGGCTGATCATTAGATAGTTAGATCAAAGAGTCGCTCGTCCTAGGTTAAACAGGACGAGCGATTTTTTTTGCGGGTTTAGCTGATTTTTCCAGTCACACGAGCACGTTTTGCACCCGCTTGCACAGGTACTTTTTGGGCTTCTGCGCGGCGCTTGATTCGCGCATCAATGATGTTCTTACCGGCAATTAATAAGCCCATCGCAACGAATGCGCCTGGTGGCAATATCGCAAAAAGGAAGTCGGGATAACCAGAGATCAGTTCAATCTTCCAATGTGCAGCGCTTGGGCCGAACAATAGATCCATATTGCTGAATACGACGCCTTGACCGATGATTTCGCGCATTGCTCCTAATATGACTAAAACAACCGTGAAGCCCATGGCCATCATAAAACCATCAACGACCGAGGGTAAAATGGGGTTTTTACAGGCAAAGGCATCGGCTCGTCCTAAGATGGCGCAGTTAGTAACGATCAGTGGAATAAAAATCCCCAGTACTTCATACAGCTCGTAGGTGAAAGCTTGCATCACCAATTCCGCAACGGTGACGAACGACGCAATAATCATCACGAATGCCGGTAAACGCACAGCATCGGATACGTGATTACGAATCAACGAAACAGAGAAGTTTGACCCTACCAATACCATCATAGTGGCTAAGCCTAGCCCTAGCGCATTGACCACCGAGCCCGTAACCGCAAGCAAAGGGCAGAGACCCAGTAGTTGAACGAGAGCAGGGTTGTTGTTCCATAGGCCGTCGAGGCTAATATCGCTTAACGATTTTTCGCTCATTTGGCATCTCTCTCTTTATTGTTCAAGGAGGTTGAAGCAGCGCTGGTCGGTTCTACTAAGCGCGAGGTTAACAGCAGCTCTTTATGCATGTTGAAAAACAGCAATGCTTTCTTCACGGCACGTACAACGGCACGAGGGGTAATAGTGGCACCAGTAAATTGATCGAATTCACCGCCATCTTTCTTCACCGCCCAACTATCTGCTTTAGGATTAAGCAGTGATTTGCCATTGAAATCTAATACCCATTTTGATTTACGAATATCAACTTTATCGCCTAAACCGGGCGTCTCGCGATGGGAAACAACACGTACACCAGCAATAGTACCGTCGCGATTAACACCAACGATAATACCGATTTCGGTGGTATAACCATCAGGCGCGATCACTGGCAGAATAACGGTTTTCACTTCACCTTGCTGCCGCGCTAAATGAATTTGCGCATCTTCAGGCAGCGGGCCCAACAGTTGCTGATTAAAACGTGAGTCGACCGATATCACATCGTTAAGTAAATCGTTGTCATAGCTACCGACCGCAACGATATCGTTTAGCGCACGGGCTTCTGCTGCGCGGCGGTTATGATCAATACGATCTGCCGTGAATACTTGAGCTACGGCGATGGCCCCCGCAGTGACGATGGCAAATAACCCAAGGCCAATCGCATTTTTTCGAATTGAGGCGAAGAGTTCTTTCATACGAATTAGTCCTTAGCCGTTAAGCCGCGGCGGGCTTTTTTATGGCCGTAGGTTCGCGGCTGGGTGTATGCATCAATAAATGGCGCCGCGAAGTTCATCAGCAATACGGCAAAAGCCACTGCATCTGGGTATGCTCCCCAAGTACGGATCACGTACAACAAGATACCAATGCCTGCGCCGTAAATGAGTTTTCCGCGCGGTGTCGTTGATGCGGATACTGGATCGGTGGCAATGAAGAAGGCTCCGAGCATAGTGGCACCGCTAAGCAGATGTAACGACAGCGGTGTGTACATGTCCGCGTCCCAACCAAATACGAGAGAGCAGGTTGAGAGAGCGATCAATAGTGATACTGGGATGTGCCAAGTAATAATTCGTTTAAACATGAGGAACAAACCACCGGCCATAAAGGCGAGGTTTACCCATTCCCAACCACCGTTTAACCAACCATTAAAGGTCGCTTTTTGCAGTAAGCTATTGGCGGTTTCGGTACTAATAAGGTGTTTGTAATCGTCTAACGGGGTGGCACCACTATAGCCATCGACTAGACCACTGTGAGTAAAGATGGTTTTTAACGTATCGAAAAATGGCAGTACATCGTGCCCCGACATTTGAAATGACAGCGCCCAGTTAGTCGTCATTTGCACCGGAAATGACACGAGCACTAAGGCATATCCGATCATGGCAGGATTGAAAGGATTGTTCCCCATACCGCCGTATAAGTGCTTAGCAAAGATGATGCAGAAGGCGGTGGCTAATACGGTAATCCACCAAGGTGCAAATGGTGGCAGGGCCAAACCGAGCAGTACACCCGTTACTAGCGCCGTGTTATCGCGTAAAAAGAACATCACCGGACGCTTACGCAAGGTCAGCATTAATGCTTCGCTGGCGACAGCGACAAGGCTAGCAAGAACAACGTTGATCAGTGTGCCGTAACCAAAAAATACCGTCATTACGGCGAGTGCAGGCAGCGTGGCAAGGGCAACGGTTAGCATTAAACGCCCAGTGCGATTTGGCCCGTGGGTATGTGGGGACGACAGCGTTAACAAGGCCATGATGTGCTCGTCATGTTATGGGTTCTCCGAGGCAGACTCAGCTTGCTGTTGCAGCTGGGTCAATTTGTCTTGCTGTTTATTAACCGCCATTGTTAATGCATCGACGGTGTCTAGGCCTTCTTGCTGAGCCATCGCCAAACGTTCTTTGGCTTTCTCTAGGCGATCAGTCTGGGCCAGAATTTTCTTCGCGAGGGCGTCGGCATCTACCGCCGTTGCCGTCTTCGCTTGGCTTTCAGTGCTGGCTGCTGGAGCAGCTAACGCGGCTTCGTAGGCAGCTTTTGCTTCGTCGACGCGCGCTCTTTGTTTTTCGACACCGGTTTCCAAGGCGGCGACTGTATCAGCACCTTGTTCGCGTGCTTCGGCTAAACGTTTTTCAGCGGTATCTAAGCGGGTTTGCGCCATATCCCATTTTTTCTTTAAACGCTCAGGGCTATTCGGATCACCCTTGTCGGCATCGCTATCGGCGGCAGGGGCTGCTTTCGCTGCTTTTTTCGCGACAGCCAATTGCTTAGCAAGGTCTTTCATTTTGTCTTGGGTTTTAAGCAAGGCCGCTTCAAACAAGGCCACTTTATCGGCTTGCTCTGGATCGCTTTTCGCGGCTTCTAATTTTTCTTTGGTTTTGGCAATGGCAGCTTGGCTTGCATCAAATTGCTTTTGTAGCTTTTCTAAATCAGCACTCGGAGCAGGAACTACACCGTCAGTAACGGCTGGTGCATCGGCTTTGGCACTTTGTGCTTGTGCGGCTTTTTCGGCCCGTGCTTTACGCTTGGCTTCTTTCTCTGCTTGTTCGCGCTCTTGGCGAGCTAAGCGATGTTCAAAGCGCTCACGCGCTTGATCGGCTTTTGCTTGGGCTGCACGTTCTTCACGCACGGCGCCTTTGGCGTAGCGATAGTATTGCACCAGCGGAATTTCACTTGGGCAAACATAGGAGCACGCGCCGCATTCGATACAGTCGAACAAGTTGTGTTGCTCAGCCTTGTTGAATTCTTCAGCCTTACTAAACCAGTACAACTGTTGTGGTAACAGGTCGGCAGGGCATGCATCTGCACACATACCGCAGCGAATACAGGCCATGGATGCTTTGTTAGTGGGCAGTTCTTTTTCGGTTGGGGCGAGCAGGCAGTTGGTGGTTTTCACTACTGGAATATCTAATGAAGGCAAAGCAAAGCCCATCATTGGTCCACCCATGATCACGCGTTCGCGTTTTTGTACCGTATAGTCGGCAAGCTCAAGTAATTCGCCAACCGGTGTACCAATTAATACTTCCCAGTTACCAGCGGAATGAACGGCATCGCCGGTAACGGTGGCGATACGGCTAATGAGGGGTTCGCCATGATCCACTGCGCGAGCAATGGCGCTAGCGGTGCCGACGTTTTGGCAAACGATGCCAAGGTCGGCAGGGATGCCTCCCGCAGGGACTTCTTCACCCGTTAAAATTTGGATTAACTGCTTTTCGCCACCGCTTGGATACTTAGTTGGAATCACTACGACATCAATATGATGTTCTTCGTGTAAATCCACTAAGGCGGCATTCAGCGCGGCAATGGCGTTGGGTTTGTTATCTTCTACACCAATCAAACATTGGCTGGCATTTAATATGTGCAGCAAAATTTGCGCGCCGCGTACGACTTCATGAGCGCGTTCGCGCATCAGCATGTCATCCGCGGTGATATAAGGTTCGCACTCGGCACCGTTGAGAATAAGAGTGCCGATGTTGCGTTGGCCAATATTCAGTTTCACTGCCGTAGGGAAGCCTGCGCCGCCCATACCTGCAATTCCACAATCACGGATGTGGTTTACCAGTTGTGCGGCCGGAATGTCGGTAACGTCGTCGACGCCCAGTTGCTCAAGTAATCCCTGGCGTTCAATCCAGCGATCAGCACCATCAGGGCGAATAACAATACAGTCTTCGCTTAGTCCTGATGCATGGGGTACTAAACGTGGCTCAATGGCAATAACTTCGCCGGAAGTTGGTGCGTGCAGCGGTACGCTTACAAAACCTGCCGCTTCGGCGATTAGTTGGCCTTTTAATACTTTTTCGCCCACAGCAACGATGGGTTTAGCGGCTGCACCAATATGTTGATGTAGTGGTAATACCAATTCGTTTGGAATGGGAGCCAAGCGAATAGGGCGCTGGGTGGATTGCGCTTTGTTCTCGGCTGGATGAATGCCACCGTCGAAATCAAAAATACGAATCTGGTGGGTCATGCGTGCTCTCCAACAGCGAGTTTACGGCGGTCGGTGGCGATCAACTCAACGCCTGAGGTGGGCGCTTGCCAATACCAGCTGGATTTATCGACGCTGACAGGCACCATATCAATACAGTCTACTGGGCAGGGTTCAACACAAAGATCGCAGCCAGTGCACTCGTCAATAATCACGGTATGCATCTGTTTGGCGGCGCCTAAAATGGCATCGACAGGGCAAGCCTGAATACATTTAGTACAGCCGATGCATTCGTCTTCACGGATGTAGGCCACAGTCGGCACCGCTTTTTCAGCACCGTGTTCAGCGTCAAGTGGCTCTGGATCAACACCAAGAAGATCGGCTAAGGCTTGAATGGTGCTTTCGCCACCGGGTGGGCATTTATTGATTTTTTCGCCGCCAACAATGGCTTCTGCGTAAGGTTTGCAACCGGGATAGCTGCACTGGCCACATTGCGTTTGCGGTAGCAGACCGTTGATCTGATCAACAATAGGGTTGCCTTCAACTTTAAAGCGCACCGCCGCAAAGCCCAGTACAGCACCAAAAATGGTGGCCAATACAGCGAGCATGCCAACAGCGATCAAGATTGTGGTTAAGGTCGTACTCATAATAATGCTTACATACCCCCTTAAATGCTCACTAAGCCGGTGAAGCCCATAAAGGCCAACGACATTAATCCTGCTGTGACCATCGCAATCGCGTTGCCTTTAAATGGCGTTGGTACATCGGCCACAGAAAGACGCTCGCGTAGTGCAGCGAACAAGACCATAACGAGTGAGAAGCCAACCGCAGCACCAAAACCGTACAGAATGGATTCAACAAAGGTGTTGTCGCGTTTGATGTTTAATAGGGCAACACCCAAAACTGCACAGTTAGTGGTGATCAATGGTAAGAAAATACCCAGTACGCGATAGAGCAAAGGACTGGTTTTGCGAATGGCTAATTCAGTGAAACCTACGACCACTGCAATCACCATGATGAAGCTGATGGTTTTTAAATAGGCGAGGTCAAACGGTAGTAATAGGTAGGTGTAAACCAAGTAGCTACACACCGATGCCAGCGTGAGTACGAAGGTCGTTGCTGCACCCATACCAATGGCGGTTTCTAGCTTGTTCGACACCCCCATAAAAGGGCACAAGCCTAAGAACTGAACCAGTACAAAGTTGTTTACCAGGATGGTACTTACCAGAATGAGCAGGTAGTCGGTCATCAGTGGCTCCGGAGGCTGGTCTGCAACGGCAAACCCGCCAGATTGAATTTGGGCGCGCATTATCCCAAAACTTCTTTATGTCGTACAACACGGTTTTTGGAGTTTCTAAGCACGAATTAGAATAAGCATAGTAACTGTTACGTCAAAACGTACCGCAATAGCCGATATCCCGATGAAATCGAGGTATCGCCTTAGTTTTACTGGGGTGATGGCGACGCCGAATACCAGTGCTGCAGTACCACTTTCTCTAGCTCAACCAACAAAATTAAAGGGCTAGCGGCTAAGGTAATAATCAGCCAGTCGTGCAGCGCTAAATCGGCAAGATCAAATATGGATTGTGAAACCGACCAGTAGCTAAAACCGAGTTGCAATATGGCAACCGCTAAAATGCCCAACAGGCTGGGCATTGCGCCTTTGAATAACGACAGCGAGAAAATACTTCGGCGTAAAAATCGGCAGTTGAGTAAATATAACGCTTCGATCATTACCAAGGCGTTTACCGCGACGGTGCGTGCCATTTCGACGCTTGCCCCTTGGGCTAAATAATAACGGAACAACGCAAAAATAATGGCCGCAGCACCTACACCAACAAAGGCGGTGCGCCAAAGCAAGGCTAATGTAATGAGTGGTTGCTGGCTGCTTCTCGGCGGCCGCAGCATGATGTCGTTTTCGGCGCGCTCAAACGCTAATGTGAGTGCCAGTGTAATGGCGGTAATGGTGTTTACCCAAATCACTTGCGCTGGGGTGATGGGCAGTAATTGCCCTAATAATATCGCCGCTAGAATAACCAAGGATTCGGCTAAGCTGGTGGGCAAAATAAATATGATGGCTTTGACTATGTTGTCGTAAACACTGCGGCCTTCGGCAACGGCATGGGTAATGGTCGAGAAGTTGTCGTCAGTCAGGACAAAATCGGCAGCATCGCGTGCCGCATCCGTGCCTTTTTTGCCCATGGCAACACCAATGTCGGCTTGGCGTAGTGCGGGGGCATCGTTGACGCCGTCGCCGGTCATGGCAACGGTGTGGTTGCGAGCACGTAAGGCATTTACTAGCTGGAGCTTATTGGCAGGGCTGGTGCGGGCAAATACGTGGCAGCGTTCGGCACTGTCGGCCAGTTGCTCGGGGGATTGTTGATCCAGCTCGGCTCCTGTCATTACCTCATCGGCATTCATGCCTAGCTCTTTAGCGATGGCGAGGGCTGTGATCGGGTTGTCTCCCGTTATCATTTTTATCTGAATGCCGGCGCTATAACATTGCTGAATGCTCTCGCTTACTCCTGCCCGTGGCGGATCATTCAGCCCGATCAGGGCCAGTAGGGTTAAATGCTGTTCAACGTGCTGATGATTTAAACTCTGGCTATCAATGTCGTCACGGTAGGCCAACGCCAAAACGCGCATGCCTTGTGATGCCAAGTCGTCCATTTGGGCTTGCCAATATTCGCTATCCAGTGGCTCTGAACCTTGAGGACCAAACTGTTGATCACAAAACTCGATTATTCGATCTGGGGCACCTTTAACAGCAATAAGACGCTGACCATCGTGATTGTGGTGCAGGGTAGCCATGTAGCGTGCATCGCTGGAGAACGGGATTTCATCGACTCGTGGCCATTCGCGTTGGATCTGCTCTTTGACTAAATCATGTTTCAACGCGAAGACTAACAAGGCTGCTTCCGTTGGATCGCCACTAACACTCCAATCTGTGTTATCGAGATTAGGCGGTTGAATGCTGGAGTCGTTACACAGTAAGGCAACGATGGCGGCTTGATTCAAAAACGCACCATGTTGCGCCGATGTATCGGTATCGTTGCTGTGAATTTCGCCCTCGGGATCGTAACCTTCACCATGAATATGAAAGTTATGGTGCGCGCTGACGATGCGTCGAGCCGTCATGGCGTTTGCGGTGAGTGTTCCTGTTTTATCGGTGCAAATAATATCAACAGAACCCAGTACCTCAACCGATGGCAAGCGTCGCATCAGGGCATTCTTGCTGGCCATGCGTTGCACGCCTACGGCTAATACAATGGTAACGACGGCAGGAAGACCTTCTGGAATTGCCGCTACTGCAATGGCAATCGCCGCTTGAAACATAGTGCCAATATCGTACTGATAAAGACCCATGCCAATCGCTATGGTGATGACCGCGGCAATGATAATGACAATGGTCAGGCGCTTGGCAAATTGCTCGATCTGATTTTGCAGTAACGTCGGTTCAGTGGTGATCTTGTCGACCATAGTGCTGACTTTACCGATTTCTGTTTTTGCTCCGGTTAAACATACTAAACCGTGGGCGCTACCACGGCTTACGAGCGTACCCATGTAGGCCATACATGAACGCTCAGCGAGCGGCGTATCTGCCGCAACCGCGACCACTGATTTTGCGCCGGGTAGTGATTCCCCCGTTAAGGAGGATTCATCACAGTACAGGTCTTTGCTTTTGATAATACGCAAATCTGCAGGGACCTTATCTCCCGCCTGAAGCATTACAACATCGCCGGGGACAAGTTGTGCGCCATTGAGGCTGAGTAGTTCGCCGTCGCGCATGACTAAACATTGAGTTTTTGTCATCGACATAATGGCGCGTAAGGCATTTTCGGCTTTGCCTTCTTGAAAGAAACCTACCAAGGTATTGGTAACAATAACTGCGAAGATCACCCCGGCATCAATAAAATGCTGCAACCCAAGGCTGATAAGCATGCTGCCAGCGAGCACATAGATCATCATGTTTTGTGTTTGTTTTAGCAGTCGTCGCCAAGCGGGTACGGGCTTAGCCGTGGGGAGGGTGTTGGGGCCGAATTGTGCCAGCCGTGCTGCGGCTTCGGTTTTGCTTAATCCAACCTTAGTGCTAGCAAGCAGTTCGATGAGCGCCTCACTGTCACAAGCGTAGGGCGCATCAGCAATCGTTGTGGCGAGTTCAGTTGGCGTAGTCATAAGATTCTCTTGGTGATGCACTCTTGGGATTTTATGTGGTTCGTAAGCCGATGATATTGATGCGTAGCAAGTTCGGAATTTGTTATTGTCGTTTGTCGAGGTGCTGGTGGCTTCTGAGTATATGGCCATCAAGGGCTTGCTAAGCCTAAAAATCTTGGCACACTCTAACGTTAACCTGTTACAAGCCATTTAGTGTTGTTGCGATGGCGGGGAATAATAACCATAAGCCAGCCATTTGAACTGGTATTAAGAGCAAAAAATGATTTCAGCGTTTTGTTTAGTACCGCTTAGCCGGTTGTTTAGGCCTCGTGGTCGAGGAGTAGCGGGATGCGGTGTGGCAATCACTGTGTTATTGAGCAGTGGATTGCTAGCGGGTTGCAGCGAGGAAACTTGGAATAACCCCCATTTAGCCGATGAGTTTGGCAAAAACATCATTTACTCCAGCTTTTCTGAACGTCCTAAACACCTCGATCCAGCTCGCTCGTACAGTGCCGACGAAGGCCGATTTATCGACCAAATTTACGATGCACCTCTGCAGTACCACTATTTAAAGCGCCCCTACGAGCTAGAACCTAATACCCTTACACATATGCCGGATATTAGCTATCTTGATGCCGATGGTAATCAAGTGAGTGCAGACGCGGAAAATGTGGCCTACAGCGAATACTTATTCGAATTAAAGCCCGGCATTCAATATCAGCCGCATCCGGCATTTGCTTTGAATAGCGCAGGTGAACCGAGTTACTTATTTGCGTCTCCAGAAGCCAGTGCGGCGTATCAGCATTTTGACGATTTTACCGAACAGGGCAGCCGCGAATTAGTTGCCGCAGATTATGTGTATCAAATTAAGCGTCTTGCCGATCCGACATTGCTGTCGCCAGTTCGTGGTCTATTAAGCGAATACATCGTAGGGATGACAGAATTTAGCGATGCAGTCACCGAAGCAAGAAAATCATTAACACAACCCAATGACTGGCTTGATTTAGATACTCTGACGATGAGTGGTGTTGAAGTGATCGACGATTACCACTATCGCGTGCGCTTAAATGGTAAATATCCTCAGTTTAAATATTGGTTAGCGTTTCATTTCTTTGCGCCTATGGCACGTGAGGTTGATCGTTTTTATCATCAGCCGGGTTTAGCCGATCGCAATATTGTTTTGAACTGGTATCCGGTAGGTACTGGGCCATTCATGATGACTCGCAATGATCCTAACGAAGTGATCATTTTAGAGCGCAATCCAAACTACCGTGATGATCGCTATCCCGCGGAAGGTGAGCCGAGTGACGAAGCCGCCGGTCTATTAACTGATGCCGGTGCAAAACTGCCGTTTGTAGATAAAGCCGTATACCGCCTAGAAAAAGAAGCCATTCCGTTATGGACCAAATTTTTGCAGGGCTATTACGACCGTTCTGGTATTGCTAGCGATAGCTTCGACCAAGCAATTAGCGTGGGCAGCCAAGGTATTAGTTTAAGCGATGATATGAAAGAGCGTGGTGTGACCTTAGATTTAGAGGTTGTTCCGGGCACCTATTATTTCGCCTTCAACATGCTGGACCCTATTGTTGGTAACGTAGGCGATGCCCAGCAGCGCGAAAAAGCACGTAAGTTACGTCAGGCTATTGCGATTGCATACGACCAGAAAGAAATGATTTCTATCTTTATGAATGGTCGCGGTGAAGACGCCATGAGCCCAATTCCACCGGGGATTTTTGGTTACCAAACCGGTGAAGAAGGTATTAACCCGTATGTTTACGATTGGGTCGATGGCAGTGCCGAGCGTAAATCAATAGACGAAGCAAAACGCTTATTAGCTGAAGCTGGTTACCCTGGTGGACGCTCCGCCACAACGGGCGAACCTTTAGTTTTAAACTTAGATACCACCGGAGGTTCTGGCGGAAGTGCTATGCAAAACTGGATGGTAAAACAGTTTAAGAAAATCGGCGTGCAACTCAATATACGTGGCACCGACTACAATCGTTTTAAAGAAAAAATGCAAACAGGCAATGCGCAGATGTTTCAGTGGGGTTGGATGGCCGATTACCCTGATGCCGAAAACTTTTTATTCCTGCTGTACGGCGCTAACGGTCAAGTGGTTTCTGGAGGCTCGGGTGTGAACTCAACGAACTACGATAACCCGGAATACAATCGCCTGTTTGAAAAAATGAAATTAATGGAAGACTCGCCAGAGCGTATGGAAATTATTCGTCGCATGATCCGTATTATGCAGCACGATGTTCCATGGGCTTCGGCATGGCATCCGCATTCATATGTATTAAATAATCAATGGGTGAGCAACAGTAAGCCTCACGGTATTAGTAAGTCTATTTTGAAGTATTTGAAAATTGATCCGCAGCTTCGTGGAGAAAAACAGCACGAATGGAATCAGCCGATACTGGCGCCACTATGGCTGGTTGCTTTACTAATAGCGATTTTTGCCTTTCCTGGCTGGATTGCCTACCGACGTCGCCAGCAGCACCGTATTGCAGATGACGCTTCTTCTAGCAATGTAGGAGGGCACTAACATGTTGGCTTATATTATTCGCCGTTTGGGCTACGCCATTCCGATTTTACTAGGCGTTAATCTCTTAACCTTCGCACTGTTTTTTGTAGTGAATACACCCGATCAAATGGCTCGTGTTCAGCTAGGTGATAAGCACGTATCGGAAGAAGCGATTGAACAGTGGAAGGCACAGCGCGGGTACGACAAACCGCTCATGTTTAATACAGAAGCGGGTGGTTTGGGTTTAGTGACCGATACCATTTTTTATGAAAAATCACTGAGCCTATTCGCCTTTGATTTTGGTAAGTCGGATGAGGGACGTAATATCGGCTCCGATATTCAACAGCGCATGTGGCCGAGTTTAATGGTGGCGCTGCCGACGTTTATCATAGGTATTGCGGTTAATATTGCCTTTTCACTCTTCGTGGTGATGTTCAGAGCCAGCGTTTTCGATACCGCCGCTATGGTTTTGTGTGTGGTGTTGATGTCGATTTCTGGCGTTTTCTACGTGATTGGCGGTCAGTTTTTTTTCGCCAAACTCTGGCATTTAGTGCCGATATCGGGCTATTTATCCGGCCCTGATGCCATTCGCTTTTTAATACTGCCAGTAATTATTGGGGTAATCAGTGGCATTGGTGGTGGTACTCGCTTATACCGAACCTTATTTCTAGAAGAATCCGGTAAAGATTATGTTCGTACCGCGCGGGCTAAAGGTGTGCCTGAGTTAACCGTGTTATTCCGCCATATATTACCTAACGGTTTGATTCCGATTTTAACCAGCGTGGTGGTGGTTATCCCCTCGCTCTTTATGGGCAGCCTGCTGGTGGAGTCTTTCTTTGGGATTCCGGGTTTAGGGAGTTACACCCTAGATGCGATTCAGGCACAAGATTTTGCCATTGTACGGTCGATGGTGTTTCTAGGTTCTGTGCTTTATATCTTAGGTTTATTACTAACCGATATTTCTTACACCCTCGTTGATCCAAGGGTGCGCTTATCATGACATTGCCAAGGTTTAGTGATTTCAGCATGTTTCAGCCCATGCTCTTATGGAGCGATATTCTTATCTTTATCTTGCTGTTTAGCTTGATAGCATTTTTTATAAATTTAAGCCGTAATCCAGTTGCTCGCGCTCGGTGGCGTCATGTGTTTACCACACGAATTGGCTCCGGTGCCTTTATTGTGATTGTCTTTTATGTGTTGATTGCTGTATTGGATTCGCTGCATTTTCGTACGGCTTTACCGCCAGTTGAGGGCGGTGATGGGGCGGTTGCCCAAGAAGCAGATGGGACTGTTCATTACAGCCAAGACGTGCGTAGTGTGTTGGATATTATTCTGCACGATCTCGATAGCCAAGATGAAAAAACCTATTCAGCTCCCTTTGCTTTGTATTCGTTTGCAAAAGAAAACCAAGAATCAGATGCCGGTTATGTTATTCGTGCCTTTCCGCGTTTAGAGCACGGAGGTAAGCATATTGTCCGCGATGAAGAGCATGTATTGGATATCTGGGTTAAGACAGCCCGAGCAATTGGCTTAACGATTCTGCCCTGTCTTTTAGTGATTTTTTTACATTCGGCGTGGCGTCGGCGTAAGCCGCCCGTCGAGCATCCATTGCCTTGGACCGTTATTTATACCACCTTAACCATTTTAGTATTGCTATGTGGTTGGGTGCTGAACTTAAGTCAGTATTATCATATTTTGGGTACTGATAAGGTTGGTCAAGATGTGCTCTATCAAAGTATTAAAGCCATTCGTACCGGTGTATTAATTGGTACATTGGCAACCTTGGTAACCTTGCCGCTGGCAGTGGTACTTGGTATTTCTGCTGGGTACTTCAAGGGTAAGATAGATGATGTCGTGCAGTATATTTACACGACATTAAATTCAATTCCCGGCATCTTATTAATCGCTGCTTCGGTGTTATTAATTGATGTGTATATCGAAACTAACCCCGAGCAATTTAAGCTCATCAGTGAACGTGCAGATTTCAAGTTTATTGCTTTGTGCTTTATTTTAGGTGTTACCAGTTGGACGGGATTGTGCCGTTTGTTGCGTGCAGAAACCTTAAAACTAAGCCAGTTAGAATATGTACAAGCAGCACATGCCTTTGGTGTCGGGAATTGGCGTATTATCTTCCGGCATATTTTACCCAATGTGAACCATATTATTTTGATTGCACTGGTTCTCGATTTTAGCGCGTTTGTGTTAGCCGAAGCGGTGCTCTCTTATATCGGTGTTGGTGTTGATCCATCGATGGCTAGTTGGGGCAATATGATTAACGAAGCGCGCTCCGAATTGGCCCGTGATCCTGTAGTTTGGTGGTCGGTATCCGCGGCATTTATATTGATGTTTGTGTTGGTGTTAGCGGCTAACTTATTTTCTGATCGTGTGCGTGATGCTTTCGATCCTCGTTCTGTTCATGGGCGGGTTTAGGAGTCGTTATGTCTACATTATTGCAAGTTCAAAATTTAAGCGTCAGCGTTGGTCAGCAATGTTTAGTGGATGGCGTTAGCTTTCATATTGATGCGGGTGAAGTCTTCGCTTTGGTAGGAGAGAGTGGTTCCGGTAAATCGGTGACCTCGTTAGCGATCATGCGATTACTGAGCGACGGCTTGCATATTGCGAGTGGCGATGTGCACTTGGTTGGACAGTCGCTATTCACCCTAACGGAAGCGCAAATGAACGGGGTGCGCGGGCGTCGTATCGCTATGGTATTTCAAGAGCCCCAGAGTTCGTTGAATCCTGTACACACTATTGGTCGACAAATTGGTGAAGTATTAACGCTGCATCGTAAACGTTCGGGGGCTGAGCTTAAGCAAGATGTTATTGCATTGCTGGAAGAAGTAGGAATTCCGGATGCGGAGCAACGTGCTTCTTGGTATCCGCATCAGTTGTCGGGTGGGCAGAAGCAGCGCGTCATGATCGCCATGGCTTTGGCATGCGAACCGGAGTTATTGATTGCCGATGAACCTACAACCGCTTTAGATGTGACCATTCAAAAGCAGATTCTGAATTTATTAAATGAGCTGCGTAAAAAACGTCAGCTGGGTATTTTACTCATTACCCACGATATGGGTGTTGTTGCGGAAATGGCAGATCGTATTGCGGTTATGCGCCATGGGCAATTGCTAGAGCAAGCTCCACGAGATGAGTTTTTTAGTAGCCCTAAGCATGAGTACAGTCGCCAGCTAATTCATTCGTTACCGCGCCAGGATTCTTTCCGTGCGGCGATTAACAAAGAACAAACACCCTTGTTAGAAATGACCAATGTCTGTGTGTGGTTTGCTCAACGCAAGGGCGTACTGCAACGAATAGCCGGTTATACCAAGGCCGTTGATGGCATTAGCTTAACCATTGGCCACGGCGAAACGTTGGCCTTAGTGGGCGAGTCTGGTTCGGGTAAAAGTACTGCAGGCCGGGCAATTTTGCGGCTAACTCCAACGACCTCAGGTGAGGTGCTTTTTAATGGTTTGCGCATTGATCAGCTGCATGAATCGGAGTTTATCGATCTGCGTAAACGTATTCAGGTGATTTTCCAAGATCCATTTTCGTCGATGAATCCGCGTATGACGGTGCGGGAAATTATCGAAGAGGGGATGATTAGTTTAAACGTTGGTGGTAACGACGGTAAATGGAGCAAATCTGAGCGTGAACAAGAAATCCGCAGAATTTTGCAGCGTGTTGGCTTAGAGGCGGAACATTTGGACCGTTTCCCGCATGAGTTCTCTGGTGGGCAGCGTCAGCGTATTGCCATTGCTCGTGCCATTGCCGTGAAACCTCAGCTGATTATTTGTGACGAACCGACCAGTGCGTTAGACGTATCTATTCGTGGCCAAGTATTGCAACTACTGCAAGAGCTTCAGCAAGAAATGGGGCTGTCGTATTTGTTTATCACGCATGATTTATCCATTATTCCGCATATTGCCCATCGTGTCGCAGTCATGAAGGATGGAAAAATTGTAGAGCAAGGTTCAACCGAAGCTGTGATGCAGAATCCACAGCATGAATATACTCAGCAATTACTGAGTGCCGTGCCCATGATTCCAGAGCACGTTTAATTCACAACTCAGATACGTTTCATACCAATTATTTGGTCGTAATTTAGAGGATTTATGAAAGATACTTTAAGAAAACTATTTTCGCCGCTTTTGAAACCGTTAGAAGCAGGAACGGAAGAATATAGCTACAAACCGTCGCATCGCACCATTCTGATTGGTGTTGGTAGTTTGTTTTTAGCCTTGTCGACGATTTCGATTGTCTTAGCAATCGTGGGTGGTCAGTTCGGAGCCATGATCCCGAGCGTGGTATTTTTTATTGCTGGGTGGGTTTGCGTCATCGTCGGTGCTTTAGGAAGCGACCGCGCAATCGCAAAAATCTGGGGTAACCGTTCTTAGTCTTTCCAGAACATAGGCGAGAATATTGCGAATACCGTGAAGTACTCTAAACGTCCTAATATCATTGCGCCAGAAAGTAACCAAGTTCCAGCATCGGTCACTGGCGCGAAGTTATTACCGAGTGCACCAAATCCCGGCCCTAATACATTCACGCATGCCGCTACTGCAGACAGCGATGACCAAAAATCTAAGCCTGTTGTCATTAGCATTAGGGTAATTATGATAGTTGAAATCGCTGAAAACGACATAAACGCCATCACAGCGCTTCGTACTTCTGTTTGTACTGGGCTTCGTTGATATTTGATCGCAAATTTACCGTGCGGGTGAATCATCTGTTTGAGGCTGCGATTAAAGATTTTAACCGTCAAAATGTTACGAATAATCTTATTGCCACCGGCTGTTGATCCTGCGCATCCTCCTAAATAGCCCGTCATAATTAATACGCAAGTGGCTGCAGCAGGCCATTCGGTAAAGCCCGAGGCGCCATAGCCGGTACTGGTAATAAAGGAAATGATGTGGAAAGTGGAATAACTCATCGATTCAAATAGGTTGGTGTAGGTATCTTCGAAGAATAGATAGCCAGCGACTAAAATCGAGAGCACTAAAATAATGATTAAAAATACGCGCGTCTCTTCATCGCGAAAGTAGCCGGAATAATCGCGATGTCTAAATACACGAAAATGCAGCCCGAAGTTGATAGCGCCGAGCACCATAAAGAGATTGCTTATCCAGAGTAAGGTATGACTATTGAAGTAGCCCATGCTGGTGTCGTGAGTTGAGAAGCCTCCTGTTGATACCGTAGTGAAGCTATGTGCCACGGCATCAAATAACGACATTCCACCAATGTAATAAGCCATAATGCAGGCGAGGGTGATGAATATATACACTCCCCACAAATAGTGTGCAGTGCTCGAAACGCGAGGAGAGAGTTTGTCGTCTTTTACTGGCCCCGGTGTTTCGGCTTTTAGCAGCTTCATACCACCGACGTTGAGCATAGGTAGTACGGCAACCACAAAAATTACAATGCCTAAACCCCCCATCCACTGTAGGAATTGGCGATACATTAAAAATGTTTTTGGCATGCTATCTAAGCCAGATAGCACGGTTGCCCCTGTCGTCGTTAGCGCGCTGATAGACTCGAATACGGCATCGGTAAAGCTAACGCCGGCGATAATTTCTATCGGTATTGCCGCTAATATTCCAGATACTATCCACGTTGCTGTCGCATAAATTAATGCATCGCGATAACTGGCTTTAGATAAATCAATGGTGCGATATTTGAAATATAAGATTGCGCCAACACTGAGCATGCTTAAGCTAGGAATTAAAAAACTAACAACCATGTGATCAAGAAATAGCCACTCAGAAAGTGCGGCAAATACCAACTGCACAATACCAACCCAAACGATGGGTAAGGCAAGGAGTCGTAGAGTGATATTTAAATGCACCATTAACTGTTTACTCGAATCTCATCTGAATGACGCTAGGAGTTGACGGTCGAAAGGGGGGCTGGACAGGCAACCTTAATCACTACTCCTGTCCGACGAGCGCGATTATAACGATTTCAGACGTAGGGTAACACCCATACAACCAACTGTTCCTCCAACACTCGCTGACATTCGGTGTACCGCGGCGTACAATCCAACATCCCGATTTTTATGTATAGGAGTGGATTGTGTCTGAGTTATCTCTGATTCAAGTTAACGCTGCATTGGCAAGTTATACTGACCCGTATCTTGAAACTGATCTCGTCGCCGCACACTGTGTACGCGATATTCGTATAGACGGTCGTCGTGTAAGTGTCGACATCCACCTCGATTATCCATCCGATTTTTTGAAAAGTGGCGTTGCTCAAATGCTGCAAGTTGCGCTTGAAAATATCGACGGCTGTGACAGCGCAAGCGTGAACGTAACTTGGTCGGTTGCTGAGAGCAAAAGCCAAAACAGTGTTGAAGCGGTAGAGAACGTAAAAAACATTGTTGCTGTCGCATCCGGTAAAGGCGGCGTAGGTAAATCGACAACAGCGGTTAACCTTGCGATTGCTCTAGCGAAAGATGGTGCCAAAGTGGGGTTGCTCGACGCCGACATCTATGGCCCAAGCCAAGGTATTATGCTTGGAGTTAAAGAAGGCACGCGCCCTGACACGCTTGATGGTAAATGGTTTGTGCCGATTGAGGCGCATGGTCTTAAAACCATGTCGATGGCGTACTTAGTGACCGAAAGTACACCAATGGTGTGGCGTGGGCCGATGGTGTCAGGTGCTCTGATGCAGATTCTTACCCAGACCCAATGGGGTGAGCTGGATTATCTCATCATTGATATGCCGCCGGGTACAGGTGATATTCAGTTAACTCTGAGCCAGAAATTCCCAGTATCAGGCTCTGTGGTTGTTACCACGCCACAAGAAATTGCCCTCGCTGATGCGAAAAAAGGCATAGAAATGTTCAATAAAGTGAATATTCCGGTGCTAGGTATTATTGAAAATATGAGCATGCATATCTGCTCGAATTGCGGCCATGCAGAACATATTTTCGGTGAAGATGGTGCCGATCGACTGGCTGAGCAATACAACACCACAGTGTTAGGTTCATTGCCATTGTCTAAATACATTCGCGAACAGAGTGATATCGGCACGCCAGCGGTTGCTGCCGATGACTCATCTGAAGTCGCCATGATGTATCGGCATGCAGCCCGTCGCATGGCCGTTGAGTTAGCTAAGCGAGCGGCTGCTGGCGTTATGATTCCTGGGATTGATGTTAGCGAAGACTAGGGGGCCAATTTGCAATCGGGAGTACGAACAAAAAACGTTCGTTGACTCCCTCCTACAATCCTTTCTGACTGCATCTGTTTATTTGTTTGAAGACGGCGTTTCTGTAGGAGTTACTCAGGGAGCGCCAGCGAGCAGTGACGACAGGAGTGCCAACTTGCGCCAGTTGCTACCAAATCGTCCAACAAACCAAAGCAATAACTCATAATTCTCTTTAAACAATGATGCTTGTTCTAAATGATCACTGATCTGCTCGTTACGGTCATTTATTTTGCCGCAAAGCGGGCTAAACTGGCTGCATCTATAAAAAACAACTTGTTATGACCGAGGCAGCAACCATGAGTCAGTACCCACATATTTTTGAACCATTAGATCTAGGCTTCACCACGCTGAAAAACCGCGTGATGATGGGATCTATGCACACTGGTTTAGAAGATCGCCCTTGGCACTTTGGTGAGTTGGCTGAGTACTTTGCCGAGCGTGCCCGCGGCGGTGCTGCCTTGTTGGTGACCGGCGGTTTTTCGCCAAACCGTGCCGGTGATTTATTACCTTTCGGTTCTAAGATGATGAGCAGCTGGCAGGTGCCATTTCACCGCAAGGTAACATCTGCAGTTCATGAAGCCGATGGTAAAATCTTGTTGCAGTTACTTCATGCGGGCCGCTACGGCTACACGCCGTTGAACGTTGCTCCTTCTGCGATTCAAGCGCCAATTAATCCGTTTAAACCAAAAGAGTTGAGCAGTAAGCAAATAGCCAAAACCATCGGTCATTATGCGCGTGCGGCCGGTCTTGCTCAAAAAGCAGGCTACGACGGTGTTGAGGTGATGGGCTCTGAGGGCTATTTCATTACCCAAATGCTGAACAAACGCACCAACCAGCGTGATGATGAATGGGGTGGTTCATACGAAAACCGTATGCGTTTTCCGCTTGAAGTTGTTAAAGCAATTCGTGCTGAAGTTGGCGATAAATTTATCGTTATGTTCCGTCTGTCGATGTTGGATTTAGTCGAAGAAGCTTCGGATATCGACGAAGTTATTTTGTTAGCTCAAGCGTTAGAAAAAGCCGGTGTTACCTTAATCAATACCGGTATCGGCTGGCACGAAGCTCGTGTACCGACCATTGTTACCTCGGTTCCGCGCGGTGCTTTCGCTGATATTACCGCTCGTGTTAAAGCCGCCGTAAATATTCCAGTGATCGCTTCTAACCGTATCAATATGCCAGACACTGCCGAAGATATCTTGGCCTCTGGTAAGGCGGATATGGTGTCGATGGCGCGTCCATTCTTAGCCGATCCAGAATGGGTGAATAAAGCGGCATCAGGTCGTACCAACGAAATTAATACCTGTATTGCCTGTAACCAAGCCTGTTTGGATCATACATTCGCCAATAAACGCGCTAGTTGTTTGGTGAATCCGCGTGCATGTCATGAAACGAAATTAATCTATCGTCAAGTAAGCAAGGCGAAGAAAATTGCTGTTGTTGGTGCTGGTCCTGCAGGTTTAGCAACAGCGGTTGTTGCGGCTGAACGTGGTCACAAAGTTACATTATTCGAAGGTCGCGCTGAAATTGGTGGTCAGTTTAATTACGCATCAAAAATTCCCGGCAAAGAAGAGTTCCGTGAAACTATTCGTTACTACGAAACTATGTTGGCTAAATACAACGTTGAATTGAAATTGAATCACACTGTAACTGAAGACGAACTTCGTAGTGGTGGTTTTGACGATATCGTGGTTGCTTCGGGTGTTGCTCCACGCATGCCTAACATGCCAGGTATTGATCATCCAAAAGTCGTTTCTTATCAAGATTTACTGGCGAATAATCTTAAGCTGGGTGGTTCGGTTGCGATTATGGGAGCCGGTGGTATTGGTTTCGATGTGGGTGAATATTTAACTCACGAAGGCGAATCTACGACACTGAACATCAATGCTTGGATGAAAGAATGGGGCGTTGATTTAACGAACACCATTCGTGGCGGTTTGGTTAAAGCCGACGTCGAAGCGTCGCCACGCAAGGTCTATTTGTTACAGCGTAAAACCAGTTCACACGGTAAGGGTTTGAATAAAACCACTGGCTGGGTTCACCGCGCCGTTCTAAAAATGAAACGTGTCGAAATGATTGGTGGCGTGAGCTACGATAGTGTCGATGATCAAGGATTGCACATTACCATCACTAAAGGTGAGAGTAGTGAGAAACGTGTACTAGATGTCGATAACGTCGTTGTCTGTGCAGGCCAAGTATCGGTTGCTGGTTTGTATGAGTCATTGAAAGACGATCAAGCGGCACCTTATAAAGTTCACCTTGTCGGTGGTGCAGAGTTCGCAGGTGAGTTAGATGCTAAGCGCGCTATTCGCATGGCGAGTGAGTTAGCTGCTACTTTGTAAGTTGTAATGCTGTAATAAAAAACGCCGATTATCGGCGTTTTTTTTTGCTTACGCTTATCTGATTCTCGTCGTTTCTTGCGATGTATAGGCCATGTCAGGTAAGTGCAAACAGATGCTAAATCCCTTGTTGGTCTCTGGCCAACTAATTTCACCTTTCATTAGTTCGACGACTAGATTACGTGTTTGATACAGGCCAAGCCCTTTGCTTTTAGCCGTGATACGCTGTGTGGTGTAGAAAGGCATGAAAATCTCCTCTCGAAGCTCGGGCTTAATCCCTATGCCATTATCAAAATATTTTACGACGAGTTCTTTTCCCATATTAATGTAGATATTAATTTTGACTCGTTGTTTTAATTGACGCATTTTTTCATTGTGCGTCCATGAGTTATCGACTAATTGATTTAGTATCTGATCGAGTGCAACGGCGTAGCCATGCCAAATAGCATTACGTTGGGGGATGTCGACATCTAAGTCGATATCAGGAAAGCGATTGGCGATACGTTGCTGCCAATCCTGTATCCAAACTCGTAGTAGTAAGGTCTCTGGTTGATGGGGATGATCAGCAACGGCTGATGAGCGAATTAATGCATTCAGTTCGCTCAAACGATGCACACCCGTTGTGATATGTGTTAAACCGGTAAGAATGTCTTGTTGCATTTGTTTATCGGGCAGAGAGGCTATTTGATCTTCGACGAATGTGGTCGCCAGTTGAATATTCCCCAGTGGTGTATTCATTTCATGGGATACGCCCATAACTAACTGGCGAAGCGACTGGGTTTTTTCTGTTTGCAATCGTTGTAAATCAAGCTCGTTTTGATGACGATGAGTAACATCTAACGTCGACCCAATCCAAATAGAAGCGTCATCCGATTGGTCGTGACGCAGTGTAATTAGCACTTGTAAATCAGATGTAGAGTTATATGGGCGAATAGTAATCGGGAAACCTTGCACACGCTTATTCTTGTTTAAATTTTCCCATAGTTCGGCACTGTTTTTCTTGGTTGTTATGTAGTCGGTTAATAGCATATTGCTGGCTAATAACTCACTTTCGGTTTGATAGCCGAATAACTTGGTGAATGATTTGTTGGCTTTAATAATTGCACCACTATCGTCCATGCGGAAGTGGCCGTTAATCGAATTCTGATAAATATCTTCGTATCGTTGTAAGTAACGGATGGCCTCTTGCTGGCTTTCGACCACTTTCTTTCGAGCTCTCGTATGCTCATCTTGTAAGCGAATAATACGTTCGCCGAGAGCAAGTGATAGGAAGATAACTTCGAAAAATGAACCAAATTGATATCCAAATAGCGTTAGCAAATTAGTAGGGGCGATTCCTAAAGAACTAAGATTACCAACAACCATACCTGTGATTAACATAACCCAAGCAATGGTGAAAAAACGCGCACCTCTGTGTCCCTTTAGCCAGAACGAGGTGCTGATAACTAAAGCTGATACTGCCATTAATGAACTGAACAGGTTTTGTGTAGAAACACTGAAGCGATAGGGCGTAATCAGTGCCAATGCCATAAAAACGATGGCCAATGCACTGAATATACGAAAGAGTCGAAAGCTGGTTGGACCATATTTTTCTAAGCGTAAAAACGAGGGGATAAACCAGCTCATTGCCAACTGAGCCAAAGCAAAAAAGAAGGGTAGAGCAATGTTGTTTAATTCTGGATAGTTTGGCCAAAAATATTGGAAGGCCGAGCCTTCATACGACATATGGAACAATAAGAATGAGGCAACAAAGGCAGAGTAAAATAGGTAACTTCGATCACGTATAGAAAAAAATATAAATAAGTTATAAAGCCCCATGACAATCATCATGGAGTAATATCCACCTCGCAGTATGTTATTGCCTAACAAGCCAGAGCGCAGACTTTCGCCATCAATAAGTTCTATTGGCAGTTGATATGTACCTTGCGTATCGACAAATATGTAAGCGTCGTAACTATTACCAGCGGTGAGCGGTAAAGCAAAAATCAAATTGGGATGGGCTATTTCTCTTTCCGCAAAAGGTAATGAATCCCCAGCGGTTGATATACGACACTGGGAGCGTCGCTTAGAATCTGCAGTACATAAGTAGAGTGTTACTTTATCTAAGAGTGAATAGCGATTCCAAAAATACCAATTACCACTGACATCACTAGTCAGTTTGATTTTTAGCCAGTAAGCAGAATCGCTAAAACCAAAGTTAAGACTTTCTTTATCATCCATTTGCCAAGCAGAGGAGCGCATGACGTCTTCTAATCGATAACTGCGATTATGATCTTCGATATACTGAACGTGCCTGCCAATATACTGACTTCCCGGTGCGGAAATCACGAGACGTTCTAAGTCTTGAGGCGTGTCTGCAGATGCCGCAGGTAGCAGATTGCCCAGTGCAAATATGACAAATCCTATAGAAGCAAAAAGCTTATTGAACCAACGCATACGTCATCAGGGTAAGCCAAGCAATCATGCCGCTTACTATCAGTGCCCAATTCAAGCCAGATAGCTCAGTGTTTTTAGCAAAGAAATGCATACGCTGATCGTGAAGTTTGTTGATGGTTTGGTTAACCAATAGATTAGGTAGCAAAGTCATTAGGTTGGCTAATAGCCCCCAATAATGGTCGGTTATAAGCATCCATATGGGCATTAGGGTAAACAGCAAGTAGAGAAAATAAAGGCGAGCAGGCTTCCAGCGTGTAGGTTCGCCAAACTCTTCGCCAGTTTTACTAATTCTACGATATAGGTCGAATTGATAGACAACACTAACCAAGGTGCGCCAGATGGGGCTTACTTGGCCACCACGACGGGCAATCTGGAGCCAGTTACAATAGGTCCAATAGAAGCTATACAGGCCAAACGAGGCCAGAGACAGTTCGATAAGCTTCTCAGTGCCGACTTCAAAAAAGAGTGATTTGGCACGAGTTTCAGGGTGTTGCTGCATAGAAGATTTCCTTTTCAGGGCGCACTTAGTATAGCTCGAACCTGCATAAGGGCGAAGCATTCACCTATGGTTACACACTCATTGGTTTCTGCACTGGTCAAGGCGCTCTGCTTTCAGTAATCTAGCGCGTTTGAATCGCGACAAATTGAATTGAATCGTATGTTTTTTGAACAGGAACGAGGGCAGTTTTTCCGCCCCATGACCGGCAAGTACCGGGCACAGATTATGGAGTGCTTACGCGAGCTGTATCAGCGACTGTATAGCTCCAGCAGTGCGGATTATGGCCAAGCAATTCAACGTGATACGGTGGTTGAGGTATTTCAAGAGGCGCTTGTACGTGCCCCTGTATTGGCGGATGGCAGCGAAGAAGCTGACGATACGCCAGACGGTCGCTTTCGTAACAGCCGCGAGCAAGCCGGTTGGGTACTCAATCAACTTTTAGAACATGGTTGGTTAGAAAAGCAGGTGGATGAAGCCACGTTGCAAAGTACCTTTGCGTTTACTCGCTACGGGCGCTTATTCACAGAGCCATTCATCACCGAAAGTCGTTCAATGGCGCGCACTCGCCATCGTAATACGCGCAACACACGTAACTCGCTAGAATCTTTCTTAGAGCGCGGCGATATCTATGACCTGTTGGACGCCTATGAATACTCTGAGCGTATTATTAGTGATTTCACCGATGTGATTGCCGAGCTGGAAGAACGTAAGCGTGATCTTGTGCGTGAGATGGAAGATCAGCTTCTTATTCAGCGTGCCAGTGAAGCCTTCTTCGATTTTATGGAGAATCGCTTCCAGCCCGATCTATCTGTGCGTTTGTCGGCGGACAACGTTGAGAAGCATCGCGATACTATTCAAAAGATCATCAATGCTATCCGTAAAAAAGACGTCGCTTTCAAAGCGAAGACCGAGCGTCGCTTACGTGAACTCCTGCCGGAACTAGGGCAAGAAGGGCAGTCGGTATTTTGGACTTTGCTTGATGGCATCGAAATGCGTTTGCGTAATGCCAGTGACATCATGCTGCCAGCACTGCGTCGCGCACTGCAAAGCTTTACCAAACGTGCAGACATCATTATTCGTCAAATGAGTTATCTCGCGTCGCAGTCTAAAAATGACGTACTGACCGTGTGTAAGCACTTGGCCAGTAAGACCGAGAAAGAACAAAACAGCATTTTAGAGCGGGCCGGTGAGTTAATGGCCGTGCCACAAGTGCGATTAGTGGATCCTGGCCAAGTGCGTATGGCTGCGCCGCGTCATCGTCGTCATATCGAAGCGCATTTAGACGATGGCCAAGGCGATTTCGATATCGAAGCGCGTCGCGACATCTATGTGCAGCAAGTGTTGGATCAAGCCTTCCTTGTTAATCAGCAGGCTTTGAAAAACTACATGCAACGCCAATTGTCGACGGGTAAGCCGGTATCAACCCGAGATATGCCGATTGAATCGGCGCAAGATTTCCTCGCCGTAGCGCATGCTATTGGCCTAGGTGCAGCCGACGGCTTGTCGTCCGAATTCACCTTCCGTATTGATTATGATGAAAGCCCAGCCCGAGAACAGGGCGATGTGTATTTCACCAAAAAAGATCATTTTACCTTTGAACTGGTTCAGAAAGAGTCTTGAGTATGTTGCAGTCGATTGAAAAAGAATTAGAAAAAGAAGGACTGAGCCAGCGCGATTATTCCGAGTTATTAATTCGTTTGCTGGATTACGGCGTTATTTGTCGTGATGAATCTCAGATCGAACAAACACTTTATGATCGCTATGTGCGTTTAGAAGAATTAGTGGGTGAATATTTATCGCTGATTGGCGTGCGTATTCAACACGACCGCCGTTTTCAATTCGTGCGGTTATTTCCACCAGGTTCACAAGTTCCGGGCATGGATGAAGACCAAGAATTTGGTGGTCAGCAATCCTTCCGTACGCGCCTAAACCAAGCGGAAGTCGCATTAACCTTGGTATTGCGTGCTCAGTACGACAAGGCGCTGCGTGAAGGAGCGGTTGACGATCAAGGTTGCGTGATGACCTCGCTAGAAGCGTTAAGTATCGCCATGAAAAACCTTTTGAAGCGCAATTTGCCCGATAACCTAACGGATCGTAAACAGCTATTTCGTCGCTTAAAACAATTACGTTTAGTGCAAATTGCTAACGAAGAGACTTTAGGTGATGGCGACATGTGGTTGCGCATTCGCCCTATGATTATGAGTTACGTCAGTGATCAAGTCTTAACCGAACTGATGGATGGTGAGGATGACTCTGATGATGTTGAAATCGCGGCACTAGACACTACACCTGTGCCAGAAAAAGAAGCTGAAGTCGCTGCTGAATTGACTGACTCCGAAGATGGGGACGCAGTCGAAACTGTCGAAGAAACAACGGAAGACGTTGTTGTCGCCGACGCAGAGTCTGAAGCAGAAATTACGGCAGAAGCTGCCGATTCAGATCCTGCTGAAGAAGCTGATTTAGCTGAAAACACAGAACAAGCAGCAGCCGTAAAAGCTGACGAAGACACAAATAACGAGCCGCAGCGTTCACATCAACCTGCCAGCTTGTTTGGGGAATAATTGCCATGTTTTTAAAGAAATTTATATACGTTAACTGGGGCAATATTCCGGCCACTGAATTTGAATTTGGCCCCATTAATTTGCTCTCTGGTGGTAACGGTTCAGGTAAAACGACCGCAGCTGATGCCATTCAAACCATCATGACGGCAGCGCACGATACCTTGTTCCATTACAACCCCGGTCAGGACGAAGCTACCCAACGTGGTCGCGGTAAAAACGTGCGTACCTTGGCCTCTTATGTTTTAGGTTGTGACGATGGCAGTTATGCGCGCCCCGGCGGTGCTGTTGGCTATTTAGCCGCGGTATTTCATCCAACGGCGAACAGTGCGGATGGCACAGGTGGCGAAAGTGGTGAGCCGTTTACCGCGATTATCGGCGTGAGTGCGTCGATTGATCGCGCCGGTAGCCAGCCTGTTGCACGTCAAAATGATTTGCAGTTTTTTATTATTGCCGGCGAGCAGTTAACGCTAAACGACTTCTTGTTAGATCAAGCCGATGGTCAGCGTAATGTCGTCGAGTTGAATAAACTCGGTAAAAATCTAGCGCGTCGTATCGAACCGCACAATATTGAAAAATACGATACGAAAAAACAGTATTTACGTCGTTTATATGGAGCTTTACGTGGTCGCAATGATGCGGTGCCAGAACGTGAAGCCATGAACGCAGCGCGTACTTTCTCACGCTTTATGGCCTATAAGCCGGTTAAAAGTATTAACGGCTTTGTGGCTAACGAAATTCTCGAAGCCAAAGATATGGGCGATGCTATTCGCAGCGTATCGGACTTAATGAAAACCATCTATGCGATGGAATCCGATGCTAATACCTTGGCTGAAACCATCGCAATATTGAACAGCACCAAAGGCGCGACGGGCCGGTATATTGATCAATGGATTGATTACAACGTACTGGAATATACCGCTGCGCGCAGCCGTTTTTTACATGACCAACGCAGTTATTTAAGCGCAAAAGAACAGCAACAAAACTTTCGCGAGCAATTAAATAAAACGCAAAAAGAGCGTGATGTTGCCCAAGATCGCCGCAAGCAATTACGCGAACAGCTGATCACCATGGAAGCGCGTCGTCGTGGTATCGATGCGCTGCAAGATAAAGATGCGGCTGAAAGCGCTTTAGCTGATGGCAAAAAGAAATTGCAACAGCAAGCCATTCCTTTATTGGAACAAGAGCAGCTATTGCAGGCCAGTTTACGCGCGACCGAGTTAGTACACGGTGCTTTGCAAAAGACGTCAGTTGCCGCAGAAATTCCGTCGTTAGGTTCCAAGCGAATTCTTGATCAAGCGAAACAAGTATTAGCCATTAAAGATCAAGATGCGGTCGATTTCCGTAAACTACTGGGTAAAGACTGGGTCGATTTGTCGCCGCTAGAAGCGCACTTAGACGAAGCGCGTGAGCAGCAATCATTGGTGAATCAATGGCGTGACCGCTTCCATAATGTGGATTTAGAAAGCAGCGGCATTTCATTGCGCGATCAAATTGCGCGTAACGTCGACCGTCGCGAACAAAAATTCCAACAAGTACAAGCGCGCATGAATCAAAAACAAGGCGACATTGATAGCCTTGAAGCGCGTCAGCTAAATTACCCCGGTTTCGTGCGCCAAGCACTTGAAGCCATTCTGCGCGAGTGCCCACAAGCTGATCCGCGCGTACTTGCCGACTACGTTGAAGTGACCGATCCTGCATGGCAGAGCGCCATTGAAGGTTATATTGGTGGTGCGCGTTTCAGTATTATCGTTGAAGCAGCATTTGAAGCCGAAGCGGCGCATATTTTGCGTTCGATTCCTGGTGGTAGCCGTGCTCGCGTTATTCAAGGGCAAAAAGCGAAGAAAGACTGCGAGCGTTTAAAGCTGCCGTCGAATTCGATTTTAAATGTGATGTCGTTCGAACACGCGACCGCACGTTATTACCTTGAAGCCAGCTACGGCACGGTAGAACAAGTCGAAGACCTACACACTCTGCGTTTAACTCGTCGTGGTGTTACTAAGGAAGGCTTGGGTTCGGGTGCGTATTCAATTTATCGTTGCGACTTAGATGATACCGAACTGGTATTTGGTTTGGGCGCGCGCGAACGTGCGCTATCGGCCAAGCGTGGTGAATTAGAAACCTTGGCTGAACAAGCTAACGAAGCTAATCATCAGTTCCGCCAAGCACAGCAATTATTGGATGCCGTTAATTTACTGCGTCACGTAACATTCGCCGACCAAATGCAGGGCATGTTAGATACTCAGTATCAAATGGATCAAGCTGAAAAAGCCTTGAACCAAGTCGACGTATCCGACTTTAGCAATATGGAAGACGAATTTACTGGCTTAAAAGAAAAAGCCGATGAACTCGATGCCGTGATTAAAGAGCTGGATGGTGAGCTAGGTCGTTTACAGCAAATGTTAAACGACAGCGAAAAATTCTGTAAAAACCTTAGCGATATGCAGGAAAAAACTTCTGAAATCGCCGATAAAAAAGAAGAAAACCTACGCGCTATCGTGAGTGTGTGGCCAGACTTTGATTCAGAAGCACGTCTCGCCGCCGCCGATGCGGAAGCCAATGACAGCCCAGCCGAAGCCATCGAAAATATGCGTAAGAGCGTATCCCAAGAGCTTAATGCCACGGCTTACGAAATTGAGCGTAATATTAACGAGCACAATCTGCGTTGCCAAACCGCCGATGCGATTGTTTATGCACCGGATTATCGCGAAGAGCACAGCGCCCATTTCTTTAAAGGCGTGTGTGGTTTGCAGCGTGAAATCGAACGCGTTCATAACCGTTTGAAAAACAATATTTTGGTTGAGAAACAAGACAAGCTGGCGCAACTGCGCGAAAGCTTCAATAACGTCTTTATCACCAACCTATGTCACTCCATTTATCAAGCCATTAATGATGGCAAACGTATTCTGGAAGACCTAAACAAAGAATTGGCTCATCACCAGTTCGGTGCCGACCGAGAAACCTATTGGTTTGATTGGGAATGGGTGCCTGAATATAAGGAATATTGGCAGTTCTTTGATGAGGTAATTAAAAACCCATCGTTAGGTGATGGCGCTACCTTATTTACTGCGGATATTTCTGCAGCATCGAAGAAAGTTCGCGATCATCTGATGGCAATGCTGTTGGATGACGATGAGCAAAAAGCGATGCGCGAATTAGAGCGTATCTCTGATTATCGAAATTACCGCGCTTACGAAATTTATAAGCAGCCTGCGAACAAAGAGCCGATTGCGCTTAGCCAATACGGCACAGGGTCGGGTGGTCAGTTAGAGACTCCGGCTTATATTATTCGTTCTGCTGCGATTACCTCTGCCTTCCGCTTTAACGAAGGTGATACCCACTTGCGTGTGGTATTGGTCGATGAAGCCTTCTCTAAAATGGATGAAACCCGTTCGAAAGAAGTGATTAACTATTTAACTGAAAGCTTAGGTTTGCAGTTATTGTTTATTATGCCGACCAGTAAATCAGGGCCATTTATGGACTTGGTGTCTAACCAATTTGTGTTCAGCAAAGTGCCGTTAGTGGGTGGCCAATGCAAGGGTGAATTGCAAACCCGCGTTCTGGTTGATCGCCAAGAGTGCAACCAAGACAAAGTAAAAGAATTGTGGGCGAATCATCGCCGCACGATTCGCCACCAAGCGGCGCTCGATTTTATGGAAGAGTTTGCTTAATGACAGATCAAACTCTAGCGTACGGCGAGGGCGATGCCTCCTACCGTGCCGCAGGACAAGAAGAGGGCATTCGCCAATTGGTGGATACATTTTACGATGCCATGAGTGTATTACCCGAAGCGGCAATGATTCGGGCCATGCACCAAGACGACCTGACAGAATCGCGTGATAAACTCACGCGGTTTTTGTGTGGCTGGCTCGGCGGTCCGAAATTATACAGCGCCAAATACGGTCCAATAAATATTCCCGCTGCACATCGACATTTATCCATCGGCCCTGCGGAACGCGATGCATGGCTTGCCTGCATGCGTGAAGGACTAAAATCTCAGCCATACGCCGATGATTTTAAAACCTATCTCCTCACTGAATTATGGAAACCGGCAGAGCGTAGCCGGACGCATGATTAAGCGCGCTCGTTAAGTTATTGTGCAATCGAAAAAATCCCGTCTCGACCGATTTTTAAGCGTAAAAACCGGCACTCCAAAAGGTGATATTCGTTTATTACTTGCGCAAAAACGTGTGCAAGTGGATGGTCGTATCGCTACCGATGCGCAACAGATTATTGATCAGTTCAGGCATATCACCCTTGATGGTGACATACTGCAAAGCAATACCCGCCGTTATATCATGCTGAATAAACCGGTGGGTGTTGTTAGTGCCACCAAAGACGATCAGCATACCACCGTGTTAGACCTTCTGAGTGAATATAAAAACGGCGAATTTTACGCCCCAGATTTACATATCGTTGGGCGTCTGGATTTAAACTCGTCGGGTTTGTTGCTACTTACCAACGATGGCGAGTGGTCACGGTATTTAATGTCACCTGAAAATAAAGTCGCTAAAGTGTACGAAGTCACGGTTGAAAAACCTATTAGCGATGAATGCATACACGCTTTTTCTGACGGTATGTATTTCCCCTTTGAAGACATCACCACTAAGCCAGCAACGCTTGAACGTATGAGCGATTGTGTTGGCCGAGTAACCCTCGAAGAAGGCCGCTATCACCAAATAAAACGCATGTTTGGTCGTTTTCGTAATCCGGTACTTAAATTGCATCGAATCTCAGTGGGGGCGTTTTATCTGGATAATGAACTGGCAGCTGGGCAGGCTAAAAATTTAGTCGCGGTTGAATGTATTAAAATAATTAAGGAGGAATTTTAATTGAAGCGCTTTTTTCAGTGGCAGTTTTAAGTGAAAACTGAAATTGAATAACATAAAATCTGCATTATTTTTATCGCTAGGTTATTAGGGCCACAATGTGGCCCTTAACAAGAGAATTATTGCGCATAAGGCGTTTTGTCGCGATTAAATGTTCCCTAAAATCATGTCGGCGGCATTTTCAGCAATCATCATGGTCGGCGCATTGGTATTACCCGCCACTAAGGTTGGCATAATGGATGCGTCAATCACGCGTAAGCCTTGTACGCCACGTACCTTCAGCTCAGGGTCAACAACAGAATTCTCATCTGCGCCCATTCGGCAGGTGCCGACCGGATGATAAATAGTTTCTGCCCGTTTACGAATATCCGCTTCTAGTTGCGCATCCGTTTGAACATCCAGTCCAGGCAATAACTCACATTTGGTGTGAGCAGACATAGCAGGAGAGCGGAATATTTTACGGGCAATTTTGACAGCATCCATCATGGTTTTTAAATCATCGGGATGTTCAAGGTAGCATGGATCAATCAATGGATCGGCCAGTGGATCAGCGCTCTTTAAGCCAATGAAACCACGGCTTTTCGGTAATAAATCACAAATGTGCAGCGTAAAGCCGTATCCTGGGGTGATTTTTCGACCATGATCATTTAAGTAAACAGGCAAAAAATGAAATTGAACATTGGGGCGATCACGAGTCTCATCACTTTTTACAAAGCCACCGGACTCTGCCACGTTAGAGGTAAGAAATCCTTTGCTTTTAAATATATAAGAAAACACGGCCCCAATAGACTTAGGGATTGCACCGAATGCAACCCCAATCGGAAGGCTCGAATTCGCCGTATTCATCAATGTGATGTCAAGGTGGTCTTGTAAGTTTTTGCCCACTTCAGGAAGATTATGAATCACAGAAATGCTGTGTTTTTTTAATTCATCCGCCGCCCCAATTCCCGAAAGCATGAGCAGCTGGGGTGAGTTAACGGCTCCACCAGACAATAATACCTCGCCACCTTGATTGAGCATGACTTGCTCGCTGTTGTTACCTTGTTGATAAGCGACGCCGCTAGCGGTGGTGCTATCGAATATCACACGGGTCGCACGAGCATTGGTAATAATGTCTAAGTTGGGTCTATCCAATGCGCCGGTTAAGAAGGCTTTAGCTGAACTCCAGCGGCGGCCTTTCTTTTGAGTTACCTGATAAAATCCAACGCCTTCTTGGCTTGCACCGTTAAAGTCATCATTCAGTGGCAAGCCGGTTTGCTGCCCAGCCTCAATGAATGCTTTGCTTAAAGGGTTGGTTGTCTGCAATTCACTAACGGACAACTCGCCTTGATTGCCATGATACTGTGAATCACCAAAACGTTCATTTTTTTCTAGGCGTTTAAATAACGTGAGCGCACGATCCCAGCTCCAATTGTTACCGGCTGATTTTTGCCATTCATCGAAGTCTTTTTCATGTCCACGAATATATACCATGGCATTAATGGAGCTAGACCCCCCAAGTGTTTTACCCCTTGGCCAAAATAACTCGCGGTTATTCAGTTTGTTCTGCTTTTCAGTATTAAAAGCCCAGTTGAGCGTTTTATTGTTCGCTAATAATGCGATACCAATAGGCATATGAATGAAAGGGTTTTTGTCGGCAGGGCCTGCCTCTAGTAAACATACACGCTTTGAGCTATCGGCTGATAAACGATTGGCAAGTACGCATCCTGCGGATCCAGCACCGACAATAATATAATCATACATGAACATAATTCCTATTTTAGTGGTTATTAACCTAAGAACTTAACGACCATATTAACGAGTCGTTTGACCGTGGGTGTGTATGGAGGAAAGAGCATGTGAGTGATGGATGTTTGATCCTGCAATATGCCCTTTTCATGAGAAAAAGCAAGAAAGCCATGATATCCATGAGCAACACCAATACCACTGTTATTAACCCCACCAAAGGGCAAATTAGGGTGAAGAAAATGGACTACGGTTAAATTAACACCCACAGCACCAGAGCTAGTTGAGGTAATTATATGGTCAACAAAAGCACTATCGTCAGAGAATATATATAAGGCTAATGGTTTTGGGTTGGCATTAATACGGGTAATTACTGACTGAATATCATCGAACTCAATAATCGGTAAGATAGGCCCAAATAATTCTTCCTGATTGATTTTCATATCATCGGAAACATGCGTCAAAACAGTCGGAGCAAGATAATTATCGCTGGCATCCATATCACCGCCTTGAATAAATTTGGCACCTTTATCACGAGCATCATTGAGGAGTGATTCTAAACGCCCAAAATGCCGATCATTCACGATTCGGCAGTAATCGGGTGACTGCTTTTGTGCATCCTTGGAGTGACCATATACACGTTGCACTTCTTTTTTTACAGCCTGAGTAAATTTTTCGGCTATGTCGCGATGAACAAAGACATGATCAGGCGCAATACAGGTTTGACCGTTGTTCGCAAATTTCCCCCACACAATATTGCGTGCGGCTTTATTAATGTTGGCGGTTGGACCGACGATGGTCGGTGATTTTCCACCTAATTCTAGGGTGACAGAGGCTAATGATTTAGCGGCTTCGCCCATGACGATTTTTCCGACCTGAGGGCTGCCGGTAAAAAATATGTGATCAAAAGGCAGTTTTAACAGGGCTTGTGAAGCGACTGCATCGCCCTCAATGACGGTAACCAAGTCAGGTGGAAAGGTGTTTTTAACAATGTCGGCAACTAGGGCGGATGTATGAGGCGTCATTTCAGAAGGTTTGATGATGGCCGAATTGCCAGCTGCCAATGCAGAAACTAATGGGCCAAAGCTTAAATTAAAGGGATAGTTCCACGGGGCTATAATTAAGCATGTGCCTTTTGCTTCAGGGCGTAACTTGGCTTTGGTGCCCAGTACTGATAATGAGGTTTTAACATTTTTGGTTTTCATCCAGTTTTTTAAATGCGCTAGCGTATGACGAATTTCTTGTAGAACTGGGAATATTTCGGTTAGCTGAACTTCGGTTTCAGGCTTTTTAAAGTCGGCATAAAGCGCTTGGTAGATATCCTTCTCTCGACTTTGTATGGCGTGTTTTAATTTTTCTAAGATGGCAACGCGTTGTGCATAGTTAAAATTTTGACGGCGCTCTTCAGTACGATCGTGTTGCTGTTTGAAGGCATCTGAAATAATCGGGTTTGTATCGTCAGACGGGAATACAGCCGTTTGAATGGTGGAGTTCATATGCCTTCCTTTTTAATAGGTTTATATTATTTTTATTTATCTTCTAAGACAGTGTAATCATCTTTGGTCGCACCGCAATCAGGGCAGCACCAGTCTTCAGGGATATCTTCGAAGCGCATGCCAGGAGGAAAACCCTCAGCTTCATCGCCGAGAGCTTCATCATATATATGATCACACGTAATGCATACCCACTTACGTAATGGGCCCTTGTCATCACTAACGGACTCGACTTTCCCCAGTGTGGCTTTCTTCACTGGGATTTTTTTTTTAGCAGCTGTGGGTTGAGCGGCGGGTTTAATCACAACTTTTTCAGCTACGGCACTGCCTTCAATTAATCTGAAGTCAGGTTTGTCGCGTACCGCGCAGTCAGGGCAAGACCAAGAGTCAGGTACATCGGCCCATAAGGTAGAGGGGGGAAACCCTTCATGAGGTTCGCCGGTGGTTTCATTATAAATGTATTCACAATCTGGGCACTGATATTTTGCCATGGGGATATTTTCCTTTTTTGTTATTTGAACCAACAGGTATTCATGTTGGCACTGGGCTGCACTTTCTTCAAGAGAGTGCAGCCCGTTAACCTACAGTGTTTAGTAGACTAAGCTTTTTCTTAATTAGGCGGCTTTTTTATGACCAAACTGTTGTTCGTATTGCTCACGGCAGCCTTCATGGATCTGGATTTTATCTAAATCACCATCAGCCCATTCAACAACACGCTTATCCATGACTGAGCGGAACCAGCCAGGAAACAGGGCCATAAAGAACATACCTGGATAGCCGCTGGGCAGTGTTGGTAGACCTTTAAAATCGCGTAAAGACTGATAAGAGCGAGTTGGATGTGCATGATGATCCGAATGACGCTGCAAGTGGAACAACATCAAGTTAGACATGATGTGGTTACTATTCCAAGAATGGTAAGGCGTTTGATGTTCGTAACGACCATCAGGTTTTTTCTGACGTAATAAACCATAATGTTCAATAAAGTTAGCACTGGTGAGCTGCCACCATGCAAATGCCGCTTGTAGTGGTAAAAATATCAACATCAATGGGCCATACAGAGCAAGCAATACAGCATACAGTGCCACGGTAATAATCGCGGGTTGCAGTACTTCATTGTCTAGAGACCATGGGCTTTTTCCGCAGCGCTCTAGGCGTACCGCTTCTAAATCCCACCCGCGACGAAACGCGCCAGGCAGTTCACGCTTAGAGAAGGTATAGATGCTTTCACCCATGCGTGAGGTGGCTGGATCGGCAGGTGTGGCGACGTCGCGGTGATGCCCTTTGTTGTGTTCAATGAAAAAGTGGCCATAACCTACGGAGGCCAATACAATTTTAGCCATCCAACGATCAAAACGGTCTTTTTTGTGTCCTAATTCGTGTCCAGTATTGAGCGCTAAGCCATTAAGAGCGCCAACCGAGAGGGTGAGCAGTAGGAATCCATACCAAGAAATATCATGAGTGCCAATCCACCAAGCGGATACCACTAGTGTGATGTAATGCATGGGGACGGTTAGATAGACTAAAAATCGGTAGTAGCGGTCGTTTTCAAGACTAGGTACAGCCTCTTCTGGGGGGTTGCTGGTATCTTCACCAAACATGGTATCTAGGAGGGGGATCACTCCGTACCAAAACACCAACACGGCGGCATAAAAAAGTTCTATACCTGTTTGATAGACTAACCAGATACCGACCATAGGAGCTAATGGCCAAAAAACCGCAAGTGGCCAAAGGTAACGTTTTTTATCAACATAAGGCGTCAGCGGTCCGAGCGCCTGGGTCGTTGTATTCATATAGGTGTCTCCTGTGTGGGACTTTTATTTTTATGGTGGTTTCTCCTGAACTCATAGTCATGCGAATATCGGAGGATTCCTTACTATCCCCTTCAATCAGCGATACCGACAACTACACTTTAGAGTAGTTTTTACTGGAAAAGCATGAAACGATAGGAACAACGGGGCGTGAACTATGGGTGAGCTCTTGATGGTCATTAATCAAAAATGGAGATGAAAGGGGTTGATTGAAGATGAATCAAGAAACCAGCAGCGCATCAAAAAAAAGCTGATGCAGGTGAATCGTCACTGCCTCGAGCGCGTGCGCTTAAGTATACCATATGATAAGGGGGAACGGGTTGTGCTGTGTCAGGCATTACCGGGCTACGGTAAAACAGTGCTGCTTGCTCAACATGGCTTGGCACACATACAGCGTTATAATGCGACGGTTGTGTGGTTGAGTCTTGCCTCGACAGGGTCCTCAGAGGATGCTCTTGTGAAGGCTCTTTGGGAGCAAATATCACCCACACCTGCATTAGAGATTTTGAATCAGCAGCCGCCACTTGATTTAGAAACATTAGGAAGTCACTTGTGGATGATAACAGAGCACAATGAAACACCGATTTTGATATGTATTGACGATGCCGAAGATAGATTGATCCATTTTGAAAATTTTGAAGAATTTGTACTCAGTACACCTGAATGCGTGTACTTTTCAATAGCCAGTGCCCAGAAATTGCCTTTCACGCGCTTACGTTTAAGGCATGTGCTTATCGAATTGAATGGACAAGATTTGGCGTTAACAGAAGAAGAATTAATGTGCTGGGGAGCTCACCATCCGACATGTGCCGGTTTGGTGCGTGAACAATGGCATGACATTCAAGTCATGACCGATGGTTGGGCGGCATTGTGTGTGCTGGTATCAATGAACTACCGCCCTGCAGATACTATTTTAGAGTATTCAGAAATAACCCACTTTCTAAATAATTATGTATTTACATTATTAGATGACGAACAATATGAGTTTTTATTGCAGGTATCTGATTTTGTCAGCCTCACTGAGCGGTTATACGATCATGTGTATAAAACCACACAAGCATGGCGTTTGATTGAGGAATTAAGCCAGCAGTTACTATTTTTAAGTCGTGATAAAAAGCACCAGGATGGTTATTGTATTCAGTCAGCTATCGCTAAACATTTATCCAGACGATATCAAGATACAGCGCCCAAAGAACGTTCTCGATCTATCAAGCGGGCGGCGTATTGGTATTGGAAAAACAAACGATTTCAGCATGCGATCAGCATGGCTATTTTAACGAATGATTACCAGTGGTCTCATCGTATTAATACGGATGTCATTGTTGATTTGGCCTTGCTTCAAGGAGAGACAGATTCACTTAAAAGTTGGTTGTTTGAGATACCTCAAAAAGAATTATTAGAAAACCCTGCTTTGGTAATTCTTTGCGCTTGGATGCTCTATTTTAGTCAAGAGCATGAGCGTGCCGAGTCTTTATTGCATCACTTGTCTGTTAACTCGAATCATATGCATAAAGGTTGGCCTCTTTTGGTGCGTGCAGTGGGGTATGCAAATCATGATAAGTTGTTTGTTAGCGAAACCATGTGTCAGGAATGGCTGCTTGAATTTGGTGAGAATAATGCCAGTGGTAAAGGGATCGCACTCACCTGTTTAGCGGTTAATTATGCGATTAGTGATCAGGTTGGAAAATTCAAGGCCATTTTGCCCGAGGCCAAGGCACACGTTCAGCCGTTGAGCCAAAGTTTCGCATATGGATGGATCCATATTGCTGAAATTTTGCATAACATCGCTGTTGGTGATTTTTCTCAAGCAGAGAAGAAAATGCAGCGAATTAAGGTAGATGAAAACTTTCAAGTAGACGACAATCATTTTTGCAAACGTCTATTACTGATACTAGATTTTGAAATAAAATTAGAGACTCAGGGGCGTAGCAGTCTTAATATACCAATAGCGCATGTTATGGATTTCATCTTTAGTTATTGTTTTACTGAAGTAGCCGTTTCAACTCTATTCTCTATTACTGCCGGAATGATTTCTCGTAATGATGCCGCCTCAGCCATAGAGTATTGCGAGAGGATGAAGCTACACGCATTGGATAAAGGATTGACGCGTTTGGTGCAATACTGTGATTTAGAAATAATGGATTTATATCAAAAAAACTATCCAATGCCATATCCTATAAACTTACTTAATTTTCATGATTCGAATATTTCTGAGAATGTAAGGCTTACGCATGTTAATAGAATGAAAATCAAGAGCGCGCTGATTAAAATCTATAGTTTATTGCAAGATGAAGATTTTAATGAGGCGTATATTCATTCTGTTACTGCCATTAAAATGGCTCGTCGTCATTGTGATGAGCGTTTATTGATGAGCGTTTACCTATCTTCTGCCGCAGTATTTTTTGGTCTTGAACGAATTCATGAAGCTAAAAAACACGTCGCATTTTCAATTGAAATTATGGAACGATTAGGGTGTCGTTATAGTTTTAGGTCACAGGCTTACCGGTTAGAGCAGGTTATGCCTAAAATGAAAAAGCTCTACACAATGAAAAGCCTATTAACGCAAGAGGAGAGCAGTGCTGAAGATAGCTCTTCCGTGGTATTAGGCGCTCAGATGGGAAAAGCTGAAAAATATAATTTATCGACAAAACAAATCGCAGTATTACGATACATAAAAAAAGGCTACTCGAATAAAGAAATAGCCAATCAATTATTTGTCAGTGAAGATACGGTAAAGTGGCATATTCGTAAAATATTCCGAAGCCTTGGTACTTCTAATCGTACAGAGTCTGTTGCTGAGGCTGAATATCGACATATTTTATAAAGGAAGGACGTGTTGGCCTATTTTGCGAAAAACCAATACTTTTGCCAGTAGTTCATTACTTTTTCTGGATATTTAGTACGGCCTAAGCTGCCGTTGTAGCGCGCAAGAGCACGAATCCAGTCGCCTTTTTCGCGATCAAGATAGTGCTTTAAAATCGTACAGCCGTAACGCAAGTTAGTACGAGTATCCATCAGGTTGTCTTCAGGGCGGCATCTATTTTCCCTTTGAAGACATCACCACTAAACCTGCAAAGCTTGAGCGTATCAGCGAGTGCGTCGGTCGCGTAACGCTAGAAGAAGGCCGCTATCATCAAATCAAGCGCATGTTTGGCCGCTTTCGTAATCCCGTCCTTAAACTGCATCGAACTGCCGTGGGAAAGTTTCAGTTGGATGATAAATTGCTAGCAGGGCAGGCCAAGACGCTTTCAGATCAACGGATTGTTTGTGGGAAACTTTTCACCTGACTCTTAAGCCACCGTTGAAGTCAGTATTGATTTTAACTTCGGGTATTTGGCGCCTCAATTTTCATTGTTTTTAGCCGTAACCCAGACCTGATACGGGTTTTCGAGCCAAATCGCGCTTCTGACTATTCACGTCTGATTCGTTTGGCCTGACTACTATTCATATCAAAAATGAAGACTATCTATATATAGCCCTTGAGAAATATTACAACTCTGTGTACAAAGCGTCCTTAAATTTAAACTCGATGGTTTAAAGGCCAAAAGCCACCATTGTTGGGTGCTTATCCGCACCGGTTTTGTAATCGATTTTTACCTACAGGAAAAAATCCATGCCTAAGATACAAGCAGACGCCCTGTTAGTGGGGGGTGGTGTTATGAGCGCGACTCTGGCCACTCTACTTAGCAAGCTAGACCCTTCTATGAAACTGATTCTGGCGGAACGCTTGGATCACGTCGCCCACGAGAGTACTGATGGCTGGAACAACGCCGGTACTGGACACGCGGGCTATTGCGAACTGAATTACACCCCTGAAACGGCTGAAGGCGTAGAAATTGATCGTGCGTTAAGCATCAATGCTAACTTCGAGATTTCGTTGCAGCTTTGGTCGTCATTGGTAAAGACGGGTGAATTGCCTGCCCCTAATCAGTTCATCAATCCGACGCCGCATATCAGCTTTGTGTGGGGTGAGAAAAACGTCGCTTTCTTACGTGAGCGCTACAGCAAGCTATCTCAGCACCATTTGTTCAAAGAAATGGAATATAGCGAAGACTTCGCCGTTCTAAATCAGTGGATGCCTTTGGTAATGACTGGTCGCGATACTAGCGTACCAGTTGCTGCAACACGCATTTCACATGGTTCGGATGTTGATTTCGGTTCACTTACTCGTAATTTAATCGCTTCACTTGAATCTAACGAGCAGTTCAATTTGATGGTTAGCCATGAGGTAACCGATATAGAACGCGCTAAAGACAAGCGTTGGGATGTGCGTTTAAAGAATTTAGGCACAGGTAAAACTGTGACTATTAATGCGGCCAATGTGTTTTTAGGCGCGGGTGGCGGTGCTTTACCATTGCTACAAAAATCCGGTATTCCAGAAAGTAAAGGATATGGCGGATTCCCGGTATCTGGCCAGTGGTTAGTGTGTCAGAACGATGAAGCGGTAAAGCGTCATCACGCCAAAGTGTATGGCAAGGCTGCTTTAGGTGCGCCCCCAATGTCGGTGCCGCATTTAGACACTCGCATCATTAACGGCAAGCCAGCCTTGTTGTTTGGTCCATTTGCTGGATTTACCACTAAGTTTTTAAAGAAAGGCTCGAAGCTTGATTTGATCAAATCAATTCGTCCAAACAACTTAGTGCAAATGATGGATGTTGGCGTCAATAACATGGATCTAACCAAATACTTAATTGGTGAAGTGCGTCAGTCGCACGAAGATCGCGTTAACGCTTTGCGTGATTACTTTCCTGAAGCTCGCAGTGATAAGTGGACGTTGGCTGAAGCCGGACAACGCGTGCAGATCATTAAGAAAGATGCGAAAGGTCGCGGAAAACTAGAATTTGGTACTGAGTTAGTTGCTTCTAAAGATGGTTCTATGTCGGCCTTGCTTGGTGCATCTCCGGGTGCATCGGTTGCTGCACAAGCCATGATTGAAGTGATTGAACGTTGTTTTGCGTCACGCCTTACTGGCGACTGGCAAGCACGATTAAAGGAACTTGTACCTTCGTACGGTGAATCATTAGTTAATGATGCAGATTTATTAGCTCGCGTGCGTGAGCACACGTTAAGCACATTAAAATTAACTAGCGCCTAAGCGCAGCTTGCTTACTAGTGAATCGCCGCTTGCCTAAAGGTTCGTGGTGATACCGTATTTAACGATTTATAACATTTGGAGTTTTAATTATGTTGATTGGTATTCCTAAGGAAATTTTTCCTGGGGAAAATCGAGTTGCGCAAATCCCTGCTGGGATTCAAGCACTCCTTTCTGCAGGCTTTGAAGTCGTAGTACAAGAAGGTGCAGGTAGTAATGCACATTACCATGACGACGAATATCGTAATTGTGGTGCGAGCATTGCTCCCGATGCGGCAGCCTTGTATGCCCAAGCAGACATCATTTTAAAAGTACGTCAGCCATTAGCTTCAGAAGCTGAGTTGCTGCGTGAAGACCAAACCTTAATTTGTTTGTTGGATGCGTGGTTCAATCAGCCATTAATTAAAACCTTGGCAGAACGCAAAGTTCGTTCTTTTGCTTTAGAGTTTATTCCTCGTACCACTCGTGCACAGAGCATGGACGTACTGAGCTCTATGGGCGCGATCAGTGGTTATCGTTCAGTATTAGCGGGTGCTATGGCACTGCCACAATACTTCCCAATGCTGATGACAGCAGCAGGTACTATTCATCCTGCTCGCGTATTTGTTATTGGTGCGGGTGTTGCTGGTTTGATGGCTATTTCTACAGCTCGTCGTTTAGGTGCTGTGGTTGAAGCCTACGATACTCGCGCAGAAGTGCGTGAACAGGTTGAGTCGCTGGGCGCTAAGTTCGTTGAATTCGATTTGCCACAAGAAGACAGCAAAAGCACTGGCGGTTACGCCACACAGAAGTCAGAAGAGTTCTACCGCAAGCAGCGCGAGCAGATGACGATCAAGGTATCGCAAGCTGACTTAGTGATTACTACGGCGGCGATTCCAGGTAAAACGTCACCGGTTCTGATTACTAAAGACATGCTGCACTACATGAAAAAAGGTAGCGTAATTGTCGATTTAGCGGCTGAGCGTGGCGGTAACGTCGAAGGCACAGTGGCAAATGAAAAAGTCTATCTTGATGGCGTAACCATCATTGGCTACGTCGACCATGCAGGTCGTGTACCGGTACATGCGTCGCAATTGCTGACTAAAAACATCACCACGTTCTTACTCAATATGGCCGCAGACGGCCAATTGAATGTGAATATGGAAGATGACATTGTGGCCGCCACCTTGATCACCGAAGCGGGCGAAATCAAACACGCGGCTCTTAAAGCCCAGATAGAGAAGGAATAATTCTGATGGAAATGTTCATCATGATGCTGACGATTTTCGTACTGGCAGTTTTCGTCGGTGTGGAAATTATTAACAAAGTTCCACCAACACTACACACTCCGTTAATGAGCGGCACTAACGCTATTTCGGGCATCGTTGTGGTTGGTGCAATCATCAGTTCTGGTGGCAGCGAGCATACGACTGTGCTGTCTACTGTGTTGGGTGTGGTCGCGATTGCGCTGGCTACGATTAATATTGTGGCTGGTTTTATGGTAACCGACCGCATGCTCAACATGTTTAAAAAGAAGTAAGGTAAAGCATTCATGGAAATTTTAATTAACTTTGGTTATCTGATTGCTGCCATCTTATTTATTCTTGGCATCAAGGGTATGACCACCCCAAAAACAGCAGTACGTGGTAACCAAATGTCAGCAATCGGTATGCTGATTGCTGTGGTTGCAGCTTTGCTGGACTACAACGTTGTTGATTACACTTGGATTATTGTTGGTGTATTAATCGGCGGTATTTTAGGTGCCGTATTGGCTAAGAAAATTGCCATGACCGACATGCCAGAAATGGTTGCCGCATTAAACGGTGTCGGTGGCGGTGCATCTTTGCTGGTTGCCGCAGCTAACTATCTAGAAAGCCAAAAACTGGCTGAGATGGGTAAATTCGTTCCTACATACGATTGGTCTATTGCCGTTATTTTATCCATCCTGATTGGTGCTGTGACCCTAACCGGTTCTTTAATTGCCGTTGGTAAATTAAAAGGCAAAATTGGTGATGCTAAGAAAGTCGGTTTGTTTAAAGCCATCGTTAAAGTGGTATTGTTAACCTTAGTGGTTGGCGGAGGCTACTTTGCTTATGTTGATCCTTTGAACTCAGATATTCTGATCGCAGGTATGATCGTTTTATGCCTAGTGTTGGGTGTTTGCTTGGTAATGCCTATTGGCGGTGCCGACATGCCAGTTGTGGTGTCTTTGCTTAACTCATACTCAGGCTTGGCGGGTGCGTCTGCTGGTTTCGTATTGGGCAACAATGGTTTGATCATCACCGGTTCGTTGGTGGGTGCCTCCGGTATCATTCTGACCAGTATCATGTGTAAAGCGATGAACCGTTCACTGACCAACGTCTTGTTCGGTGGCTCTATGGCAGCAAGTGCTGGTGTTAGCAAAAGTGAAAACGATGCCTTCTATGATGGTAAAGTTAAATACTCAAGCGCTGATGAAGTGGCCATGTTGCTTGATAACGCACAAAAAGTGGTATTCGTACCGGGTTATGGTTTGGCTGTTGCTCAAGCGCAACACGCGACTCGTGAACTCGCGAACATGCTGGAAGCTAGAGGTGTGAACGTTAAATACGCTATTCACCCTGTAGCAGGTCGTATGCCTGGTCACATGAACGTATTGTTGGCGGAAGCGGAAGTTCCTTACGACCAGTTGGTCGAAATGGATACGATTAACCCAGAGTTTTCACAAACCGACGTTTCCATCGTTCTAGGTGCTAACGACGTTGTGAACCCTGCTGCTGCTAAAGATCCGCAGTCACCAATTTATGGTATGCCAATCTTGAACGTGCATAACTCTAAGACAGTGGTTGTGGTTAAGCGTGGTTTGTCGCCAGGTTTCGCTGGCATTCCAAACGAACTTCTTATTCGCGACAACAGCCTAATGGTTGCTGGCGATGCGAAAAAAGTTCTGCAAGATATGATTGGTGCATTGAAAGATCTGTAATATCAGGTCGTTTAATAAACCTTAAAAAGGCTCCTTCGGGAGCCTTTTTTATTGCTCTATTAATTTAGGCAGTTGAATTTTGTATATTTTCTAATGTTGAATACAAAGTTCTGTTTGCCCTGTTAGTTTGTATGTCTTTGCGGTTACACTCGATGGGTAGTTGTCTTCTGATTGTCGGACGGCAGCGTTACATTTGGAGTATGTAACATGCGTCTGATCGCAATTTTTACCAGTATTTTTATTTCAATATTATCGGTGTCATTACACGCCGATGACCCTGATAAAGCCCTCACAAGCGAGCAGCTGTCTGGGCAGGTGATGGACCAAACGCAGGAGCTTTCGGCTCGTATTCTCGCCTTTCGGCAGTTATACCCTGATATTCAAAATACGGCACCCCGATCAATTTGTGTTTGGGATCCGGTCGGCAAAACAGGGCCGATCTATAATCTTGCCTTCGACCGCTCTACTTTGATGATGCAGTTAGGCATATCGATAGACTTAAAGGCATACACGAATGAGGGCGTACTTACAGAAGATTTAAAAGCGGGGCAGTGTGATGCTGCCTTGTTTACAGGGCTAAGAGCACGTTCATTTAATCGTTATACGGGTACGTTGGATGCGTTGGGGGCGGTGCCAGATTCAAAGCACTTGAATTTAATTATGCGTGCAATTACCAGTCCTAAAGCAGCCGACAGAATGGAAGAAGGGCAATTTGTTGTTATGGGTTACGCACCATTAGGTGCCGTTTATCTTTTTGTGAATGATCGCAGTATCAATACCTTGGCTGATGTCGCGGGTAAACGCTTTGCCGTAATGGATTACGATGACCAACAAGTTAAAATGGTCGCTCGAATTGGTGCTCAGCCGGTGCCGACAGCGATTGTGAATATTGGCTCTAAGTTTAATAATCGTGGCGTTGATATTATCCCCGCACCTTTAGTGGCCTACAATGTCATGGAGCTATATAAGGGGCTTAGTAATGGTGGTGGGATTATTTCATACCCTTTCTTTCAGATGACGCTGCAACTTGTTGGGCATACCGATAAGTTTCCTAAAGAATTTGCTCAGTTAATTCGAGAAGAATTTATGGGCCTCTATTTCGATATCCAAACCGTTATTAACGCCCAAATTGGCGAGATTCCAGATAGTGTATGGATTGCTGTTCCTGAAGACAAAATGCCGGAATATCAATCAATAATGCAAAGTTCAAGACTTAGGCTGCGTGATGAGGGCTACTATGATCCGGATATGTTGAGCTTGGCGCGTAAAGTTCGTTGTAAGTTTGAACCGGCCAGTTTTGAATGTGCCAATCCTATAGAGTGAGAAGTTAGCCGATAACCGTATTTCTTCCGTTATTTTTGGCGCGATAAAGTTTTTTGTCAGCCTCGCTTATTAATTCTTTGAGCGAGGTTTTCGATAAATCTAATTTACTGCTAACGCCAAAGCTCGCAGTGCATGAAATTTTTTCATTATTGTATATCGTTATGTTCTCATCGAGAGCTTTACGTATTAGCTCGGCCAATTCTATGGCCTGTAGATGATTGGTATTCGGTAATAATACAGCGAATTCCTCACCTCCAAGGCGTGCAAATATATCGTCTTGTCGTAATGCTTTTACCGCCGCATGGCTAATATCAATAAGCACTTCGTCTCCGGCATCGTGTCCGAAATCATCATTGATTTGTTTGAAGTAATCTAAATCGAACATGATTACTGAAATAGGATGATGTCTCAGGTTCGAGTCGCTGATAATTTCATTGCCGCGCTTAAAAAATGATCGCCTGTTATTCAGCCCAGTGAGAACATCGGTATCAGCAGCTTTCTCAGCTAAGACTTTAGCTTCGTGTAGCTCTTGTTCCATGAGTTTACGTTCGGTGATATCAGTCGCTATCTCTATGCGCACCAAACGGCCATCAGGCCATTTAATCAGTTGATCCCGGCACTGATACCAACTGCCATTGTGAGTGTTTTGGAACTCCCAAACATAGACCCCGCTGGGTTCTCCATGTTCGTTGACGAGTTTAGGGTTAGTACAAAACTCGCATGGATTTTGCTGACCTTTTTGCAGTACCTCCCAACAACGACGCCCTTCGGGTGCTCCCCATTGGGTTTGGCCGTAGTCGTTGAAGAATAGAAGTTCATGAGTATCAATATCAGCGACATATACCAAAGCATCTAAACTATTGAGAATGGTAGTGATGGCACTGTAATTCGCCTCGTTAGAATCGTGCTCACTCGTTTCGTGCTCGCTCATAAGCCTCTGGGTGCTGATAATAGATACTCCCTAGCTTAGATCTTCTGCTCGGAATGACCAATATATACTTATTATTGTTAAGGTTACTAAGTGTAAGCTGGTTCTAGGGTTTGCTGCGGTAACGAGATTACTGAGGACGATATATTGTTAAATAAGCATGATACAGGGCTGGTCGTTGTCGATGTTCAGGGCAAACTCGCGCACTTAGTGGGTGATGGCCATCAGGTGATTCAGCGTATTGCCACTCTGATTGAGGGAGCGAAAGCGCTAGGTTTGCCAATTGTGTGGCTAGAGCAAAATCCAACGAAGCTTGGCGTTACCGTACCGGAGCTTGCGCTGTTGTTGGCCCCCTTGAGTCCTATTGCCAAATTCACCTTCAATGGTTGTGCCAACGAAGCCTTTTGTAACGCTGTTGAGCAGGCGAATGTTCATAATTGGCTAGTATGTGGTGTCGAAGCTCATATCTGCGTGTATCAGACCGCTCTAGGGCTTAAAGAGCGAGGTTTTAACGTAGAAGTGGTGGTTGATAGCATCGCCTCGCGTGTAGAAGCAAGTAAGGACCTAGCAATAACGAAGCTAGCGACCAAGGGTGTGGGCTTAACCAATGTCGAGATGTGCTTGTATGAGCTTGTGCAAGATTGTCGCGCGCCCGAGTTTAAAACGATTCTTAATTTGATTAAGTAGGTTGATTCAAGAGAACGCGTTTACTGCGCAACAAACCAATGTTTTTGCCAGTAATTCATTACTTTTTCAGGATATTTAGTACGGCCTAAGCTGCCGTTGTAGCGCGCAAGAGCACGAATCCAATCGCCTTTTTCGCGATCTAGGTAGTGCTTTAAAATCGTACAGCCGTAACGCAAGTTAGTACGAGTATCCATCAGGTTGTCTTCAGGGCGGCCAATTTCATTTTTCCAAAATGGCATCACCTGCATATAGCCTTGCGCACCGACATAGCTGAGTGCAAAACGGTCGAAGGCACTTTCTGTTTGAATAACGGCGAGTACGAGTTCAGGCTGGATATTAGCGCGTTTAGCTTCGGCGTGAATCATGCGCAGTAATTCTAGGCGTCGTTCGTCATCTTTTACATAGCGACGAAGGCGAGTTGACATATCAACGAGCCATACTTGGGCATCGAATTTATCTTCAAAAGAGTCTGCATTCGAAACAGCGTCTAGCAGGGCGGCTCGTAAAGCGGGGTCGTGTTCTTCTTCATTGATAGCATGACTGCTAACGGGTGTTAGCAGCACGCTAAATATAAAAGCGAACGCAGTAACCCAACGATTACTGCGTGCTTTTATGAATGGCCAGATCAGCATTTAACTCGCTGACGTAACAACTCAACTAAGCCGTCGAGAGCGACATCTTCTTTTTCACCAGCGCGGTGCTTATATTCCACCAAGCCTCCTTCTAAACCGCGATCACTCAATACGATGCGGTGTGGCAAACCCATTAATTCCATATCAGCGAATTTAACGCCTGGGCTGGTCTTTTTATCACGATCATCCAAATACACATCAAATCCGGCTTCTTTTAGCTGGGTGTACAAGGTTTCAGTCGCCGCTTGCACGACTTCTGAACGATGATAGTTCATCGGCACAATACCAATCTGGAAAGGCGCAATCGCATCTGGCCAGATAATGCCGTTGTCATCGTAGTTTTGCTCAATGGCAGCGGCTACAACACGGCTCACACCGATACCGTAACAACCCATGATCATCGTTTGATCTTTGCCGTTTTCGTTCAATACCGTGGCCTTCATCGCGGCTGAGTATTTAGTGCCTAGCTGGAATATATGACCAACTTCAATACCACGCTTGATATCCAAAACACCCTTACCGCAAGGGCTTGGGTCACCAGCAACCACATTGCGTAAATCAGCAACGGTAGGTAGCTCGACATCACGATCCCAGTTTACGCCGGTCAGGTGAGCGTCTTTTTCGTTAGCACCACAGATAAAATCGGCTAGATGGGCCGCGCTGCGATCAACATAGCAACGAGCGGACAAATTGCGAGGGCCAACAAAACCGGTAACACCACCAATGGTTTGAATTTCCGCATCGCTAGCAAATTGCAGCGGCGATAACACACCCGGCAATTTCTCAGCTTTGATTTCGTTGAGTTCGTGATCACCACGAATAAACAGCACAACTGGCTCGCCTGCCGTATCTTCATCGGCATTTTCATCTTCACTCGTACCACGAACCACAATCGCTTTTAGGATCTGGTTGGCGTTTACGTTGAGTAAAGTAGCCAAAGCATCAATGCTGCTGGCATCTGGAGTAGATACTTGTGTCATCGCTTGGCTAGCGGCTGGGCGTTCGCCAGCAGGTGCAACAGCTTCAGCAAGCTCGACGTTCGCGGCGTAATCGCTCTCGTTAGAGAAGGCGATATCGTCTTCACCAGAATCGGCTAACACATGGAATTCGTGCGATAAAGCGCCACCAATCGAGCCGGTATCGGCCAATACTGGGCGGAAATCTAGGCCTAAGCGGGTGAAAATACGAGAGTATGCCGCGTGCATAATTTCGTAGGTCTTGTTCAAACACTCTTCCGAAGCATGAAATGAATACGCATCTTTCATGATGAACTCACGCGCACGCATCACACCAAAACGAGGGCGGGTTTCATCACGGAACTTGGTTTGAATTTGGAACAGGTTCATAGGCAACTGCTTATAGCTGCTCAGCTGGTTGCGTGCTAAATCAGTAACCACCTCTTCGTGAGTAGGGCCGATACAGAATTCACGATTGTGGCGGTCTTTAACGCGCAGCAATTCACCACCGTATTGGAACCAACGACCGGTTTCTTCCCATAATTCAGCAGGCTGAACGGCTGGCATCAGCACTTCTTGCGCGCCAGCATTTTCCATTTCTTCACGAACAATGGCTTCAACCTTGCGCAACGAACGTAAACCAAGGGGCATCCATGTATATAAACCGGCAGCAAGTTTACGGATCATGCCTGAACGCATCATCAACTGATGGCTAATAACGACGGCATCGGCAGGGGTTTCTTTTTCAGTGGCGATCAAGAATTGAGTGGCGCGCATAAGCTGTATTTGAACTTCCGAAGAATGAATAGATGGCCCTATTCTAAAGCTTGTGAGCCTTGGCAGCAATTTAGCCTTTCGCGATAGTCAATTATCCTAAATTCTCTTGTCATATTGCGACCAGATTCGTCTTTTGTGGGGTTGAGCTCATGCTTCACTATGCGATACTGGCATACACACTCGGCGGTCAGGAAACGACATGCAACCGGCAGATCCGCATATACAATCGACTAAGCTAGCGACACACGCAGAGTTGCCGGTAGCGGAATCTTGCCTACGCAACCAAAAGCCCATCGCAGACGTGCTGTCGCGCTTCTTGACCCCAGATATGGTGGTGTTTGAAGTGGGCAGTGGCACAGGCCAGCATGCCGCTTATATGACTGAGCAACTGCGCGGAATTCATTGGCAGCCATCGGAGTTGCCGGGCTGTTTATCTGCTATTCGAGCTTGGCGTGAGCATTCAAAACAGGCTGGCTTTTTACCTCCAGTCGAACTCGATATTAGCCAAGACATCTGGCCACTACGAAATATGGATGCGGTGTTTAGCGCCAACGTCGTTCATTTCGTTGGCTGGAGCCAAGTCGTCGCCATGTTTAAAGGCATTAGCCGTTCGTTAAAAGACAACGGCCTAGTGCTTTTGTACGGCCCGTACAATTACGATGGTCGTTTTACCAGCGAAGGCAATATTGCTTTAAACGAATGGCTGAGAATGCGTGACCCTGATAGCGGCATTAAAGACTTTGAACAAATCGTCTTGCTTGGCCGCCAGCATCAACTGCATTTATTGCACGATATTGAAATGCCCGCGAATAATCGTATGCTCGTGTTCGAGAAACATCCGCAGCCCTAGCTGCTTTAATAGTAACAACCCGTTGGCTGTAAACATTCGCAGCCTCATACGATTAGCAGGACGCCTCCCATGAAAGACCTACAAACTTGCCCTTGGGCGCAAGGTGATATCTATATTGCCTATCACGACAACGAATGGGGCGTGCCGAATCGTAATCGCAACCAATTATTCGAAAAAATCTGTCTTGAAGGCCAACAAGCCGGACTCAGTTGGATTACCGTGCTGAAAAAGCGCGATAACTACCGTAAGCGTTTTCATCAATTTAAACCCGAAAAAGTCGCCGCAATGACCGATGCCGACATCGCCGACTGCTTAACCGATGCAGGACTTATCCGCCATGCAGGCAAACTTGAAGCCATTCGTAAAAATGCCAAAGCATGGTTAGCAATGGAAGCGCAGGGCATTGATATGGTGGAATGGCTTTGGGCATTTGTCGGCAACGAAATCAAAGTGAATCACCTCAAAAATATGAGCGAAGCTCAAGCACAAACCCCAGAATCCCAAGCCATGAGCAAAGCACTAAAAAAAGCAGGGTTTGGCTTTGTCGGCCCCACAACCTGTTATGCCTTTATGCAGAGCATGGGCATGGTGAACGACCATATGACCAACTGCCCGTGTCATCCAGATAACTTGAAGGCGTGAAATAGCATAATGAAACTTGTTTATTCTGCTCAAAATGCGTTAGACGCGCAGTTGGCTGTCGATGTTTTGAATCAGCGCGGCATATTTTCTCAAGTCGACGGTGCTTATTTACAAGGTGGAATGGGAGAGTTACCCGCACTCGGTTTGATAAGGGTAATGGTTAGCGACGATGATTTTATTGTAGCGTCCACTGTAATTTCTAGCTGGGAAAAAGGTCAGTTAATGGATCTGCCAGAAATATCTGAAAAAGAAAGTTCGACGCCTATTGAAAGGAAAGCAGATAGAAGTGGCATGACCGGTATTTTGAACGTAATCACTTTGCTAGGTGTCGGTTGTTTAGTCGGGGTGTTTGCAACATTTATGTCACTTCGTTCTCCCGTAACTTATGACGGTGTTGATATAAATGGTGACGGAGTACTTGATGAACATTGGAAGTACGCAGGGGGGCGTGTTTCTGAGTCAACAATAGACAGAAATTTAGATGGGAAAATTGACATTAAAACTTCATTTGACTACTACGGTATAGCCAAACGAACATCGGCTGATAATAACTTCGACGGTGTTTTTGAAACCATGTATTTGTATGATAATGGCAATGTCAGTATATCGAAATCAGATACTAATAATGACGGATTTTACGACCTCGTCGAAGATTATTCAGATGACGTTTTGCAGCGAATAACAGTAATCAATGCTAAAACTAAGACCCCCGCTAAAGTGAAATACTATTCTTTAGGTCGCCTTGTTCGTGCAGAGGTTGATACTAATGAAAATGGTATGTTGGATACCGTATATGAATACGATGCCTTAGAAAGGGTAGTCGCAACTGATAGTTTGCCAGCTGATTGAAGAGTTTTTACTAGTAGAGCCTATTAAGTTATGCGCAAAACCGATAAGAAAATAGATAAACAAATTTGCGAAGTTCTGACCGATGTTTGCGAAGCTGCCTTAACAAAAAATAGCGGATTTCAGTGGCTAACCCATTTGGTTAACTACTCGAGCTTTCCGAGAAGTTTAAAGGTGATTTGTATTTTCGATACGAATGAAAATTTAGAAAATTTTAAGACGAATAATGGCCACCTTGAGTTTAACGCTACTATTCAAAAGGCGCTCGCAGGTATCGGTATTAGCATCAATAACGCTCAGATCTCGTACGATACCGAAGAGAATTGTGATAAGGCGAACGGTGACAAGTGGGCTGCTAGGTTTGCGAATATAACAGCTTAAGATGATTTGCCTGTGATTTTTAGAATCGAATGCCATGTTAATCGTCGTCAACTCAAACTACTTACCACTATAATTACCGCCTTTTATAGCTAGAAACACCAGATGTCTAAGATTTTTATCATCGGCTTACCCAGAACAGGCACTACGAGTATCAGTGTTGCGTTACTCGAACTGGGGTTCTTAGTAGCTCATACCGCGTTCACTAAAAAAGCCTTTGAAGTAGCGGAAGCCATATCCGACGCTCCGTGTTTTAGTGACTACCGGCATTTAGATGAATTATTTCCTGATTCTAAGTTTATCTACTTATCGAGAAATATGGATGAGTGGGTGCCATCAATTACCATGCTCCTCGAAAAAATGGCACCACATTTAGAACCTAAAACTGGGTATTTTAACCCCATCTTAAAGCGTAGCTTTCACCATACCTTTTCACCGACGCTGCCGTTATCAGCTAATGAACTCATAGACTGCTATCAACGCCATCAGCAAGCCGTGTTTGAGTATTTTAAAGATCGAGAAGATCTTTTATCTATAGATGTCAGCGAGCAGGGTAGTCTGCGCAAGATGAAAGAGTTTCTAGGAATAGATGCGCAGGGCGACGACGACTTTCCTAAACTCAACACTGGGCGTAACGTCGCCAACTGGAAAGAGTACAAACATCCGAACAAAGTAAATTCTAATCTCGCTGGTATCGAGCATAGAAAGTACTTTGATTATGAGTTTTTGGGGTATTAAAGATTTTTTTATCGAGTCATGGGAAAGTCATATATTAGATATCGGATACCTAACTGATAGATGTTGGTGTCCGTTAAAGCGGGAGAAGATCATTTGTCTGCCACGATCTTGCCTTCACGATATTCTTTTCGCCATCGTGACAGCATAAATGGATGTATGTCGAGAGTGGCGGCAACTTCTTTAACCTGAACACCTTCAATCAAACTTAACTGAACGGCTTTAACTTTGAATTCATTTGAGTACTGCCACGTCTTTCTTGGCTTTGTATATTTTGGCATTGGACACCTCATCTGTTAGATGTTGGTGTCCGTTAAATCGGGGGAAGATCACGGATGTATGTCGAGAGTAACGGCGACTTCTTTAACCTGAACACCGTCAATCAAACTCAACTGAACGGCTTTAACTTTGAATTCATTTGAGTACTGCCACGTCTTTCTTGGCTTTGTGTATTTTGGCATTGGACACCTCATCTGTTAGATGTTGGTGTCCGTTAAAGCGGGGGAAGATTACTGTCGGATTGCTGGCGCTTGTTAGCTATGACAGATCCGAAATCAAGAATCAGCCGCAACATTAAAAGTCTTCAAGAGAACGCAGGTACTCTTCAAACAATTTTATAAAAATGTTATCTATCAATATTAGTATGGAAAAATAGACAAAATAGTTGTCGTATACATACCCTCCACCGACTAATGTATTTAGAGTGGGTAGATTCTGTTGGTACGAAAAAGTATTGTGAGCAACTCTATTTCTATGCCTATATAAATGATCGGTATATATTTCATCTAGGGATTTTTTTGTACTTCCCATCCTTGGCAAATTACTTTTATTAGTAAATAAATTATTTTTGTCATGGACAAAATATTTTTCAGAAACTGCACTCCAAATTTCTTGATATTCGTTGAAGCCTTTTTGCGCCCAGACCATTAAATTTGAACCCATAAATGAATTCTTTACTTGCATTGACGACTCATTCAGAATATTGGTTCTGCCAATAGAATGCGGGTCAAATGCTTCATTTTTAAACTTGCTTATTTGATCAACCAAATCCTTGTAAATTTCTTTTTTTTCTTTGTAGCTAGAGCACTCACCCAGTGGATTTTGAGAATATCTAAAATATCGATATTCATAATCGTTGGTTGCCATCTCCCAGCTAATGCATTTCATTTTTTGCTCTAGAGCGCCGGTCATTTTTAAAAAAACAGATTGCATAACGTAGTCACATATTGGATATGTTTCTATACCGAAACCTACGCCACTGGTGGCAGACACAACATCTCCCAGCATGCTTGATGTCGATGACAAGATAAAATTATTGTGATTCATTGATTGCATATCTTCCATAAATAGATATTGAATCACTAATGCGGCTTCTTAAGTGGCCTAGGTTATTTGGACTCTTCTGGTGGGACTGATCTTTTTTATATCGATTTATAGCGATTCCCAAGCTCTCTCTTAATTCTTCTGATTGAGATACATCTATTTTTTTCTTTCGAAATAGCGTGTGGTAAACCAGCCCGAAAAGATACATATCAACATCAACAATAGAAGAATAATCCCCGAAAACACCTAGTTCTTCAAGAGCGTTTTCCAACCCGGTCAGACTGTTCTCATAATTCTTATCTGGAAATACACTAGAAAACTCCCCAAAAATCGCCGATTTCTCATTGCTAATGGCAGCGAAAATGTACTCCTCATAATATTTTTCCATTCTCTGTTTGTAGCTTCTAGCTACTTTCTTTTCGTCACCATCATTATAATATTGCGATAAAAGTGCTAAATATCGAACAAAGTCAGATTTCGTTTCATTGCTAATAATTTTGATTAATATTTTTTTTGAAAAATCAGGCGAAAACAGATTAACAAGATCTTGATCAAGAAAATATAGTGATGCTCTACTTTCCTGGGGAAGCAGGGGTTCCCCCTGAATATTTATATTTCTGAATACAGAGGAGTAATATTTTTGCTGCTCTTTTTCATTAGATGTTTTTGGGACAAGGTACGAAAAACCTAAAAAGTTCTTTTCAAGAAAATCATCATCCAAATTTAAACTTATCGCTTTGTAGTTTTTGTCACGAATTTTGCCCAATATTTCTTCTTTGCTTTTCCCCTTGCTTGTCAACTCACCAACATTCCACTCAAGAATGTTGTCAAATTGGCTTTCTTCATCGGGGTCATCATTGTCATTGGCAAACTCTTCGATGGCTTTCTTATATGTTTGAATGTCAGGATACAACCCTAAGTACGCCAAAACGATGCTGGTAATTCTTTGCTGGCCATCAAGAATTAAATTTTCATTCATTCCGCCTGAGTTAAAGGCACCAATTGTAATGGGAGGTACAAACTGATTTTTCCTAAACGTATCAATGAGAGTCTCTACTTTTCTTTCACTCCATACGAAGTAACGCTGATAGTCTGGAAGAATAATATTCTTCTTGAGAAGTAGTTCGATCCAATGCTTGAGGGAATATTCCCCGTAATAAACTCTATTGTCCATTCATTTGCCTGCTTTCGACTTATCAATATTTCCCATTTGTAAGTTCAATGCTATTTACTATATGGGCAGCTAACGCTCCGCTAGAAGGCAAGCGAAGCGAGTCCTAGTGAAGGCCACGCTTTTCTTGTGGCCGCAACGAATTTCAGCGGCTTGTTATGTTTGAGGTTCAGGTAAAATCCAAGCTTAGTACTTCACCGGTATCGTTTAGCTCATCCCAAGAACACCTTACTTCTGTTTGGCTATTGCACATCTTGCATAAAACCTCGCCGGAGGCACAATATTGAGTTGTATGATTACCAGATGACTCTGAGTCTTCAACTTCTAATTCAGAGAGACTGAACTGGATCTCTTCTCCACACTCATCATTACTACACGTTATCGTTGGCATATTTTCTCCTTAATTTTTATTTTCAAACATAACAGTTTTATTCATGCGCATGCGCGTTTTGACGCTTCGCTTCCTTTTTATGTTTCGAGTCTAACCCACTGTCTCTGCTACGAAAAGTGACTTAAACAAGTACCTCATATAGCGTGCAAACGCGCATGTGCGTTTACACGCTGATTTGACCTTTATATTTGGCACACTATCAATCTGCCCAAGTTTCTAACTTATTGATTAGTCTTGTATTTCTATTAATCGTTAGCGGCAATTCGAGCATGGAGATTTTGGTGGTGGGGCGTAAACGCGCAAAAAATCGACCAATTCACTAGATATACTGTATGCAAACTATAAAGCTATCAATAAATCTGAGCGTCTTTTTTATAGATATAGTGCAAGGTCAGAAGCTTTTATCAGCGTTTTCTGGCTACGCCTTGATAGGAATCGCTGTGTGGTAATGTCTGAATATTCAAGTGAGCCAGTTAGTTCCATTAAAGGCGTTGATGTGACTGAATTTCAAATGCACAGCTAATTGCTCTGCAATTAGAGCATGTTTCATACCTTCGTGAGATCAATATTTGTTGCTATTAAATCGAGGTTATGGCGAAAAAGTTTCGCTCTTACGGGAAAGGGTTAATCCAAGTTAGGCGGTCGGCGGCTGTGTCAGCCGCCTAGCTTTTTACGGTATCTTTTGTTCGTACTCAAGCCACTGCCTGACGGGTCATTTGTATTTGGTTTCGGGCGGCAAAGGCGGCGACTTCACCCACAATAATTAAGGCGGGGCCGCTGGCTGAATAGCGTTCGGCTAAGCGCGGTAGGTCCATCAGTACGCCGGTGTGTACTTCTTGGTTGGGTAGTGTGCCGTTGGCGATCAGGGCTACGGGGGTTGATTCGTTGAGGCCATCGCCCAATAAACGTGCGGTGATCATTCCGGCTTGTTTCAGGCCCATATAAAATACGCGGGTCGGATTTTGGCTGGGTTCGTAATCACCAAATTGGGTGTGGCCGCTATCGAGCATTAGGGCGTTGCCATATTGGCGATGTGTGAGTGGGATTTTCGCTGCGGCAGCGCAGCCTCCGGCGGCGGTAATGCCGGGTACGATATCCACTTCTACGCCGTGTTTCATTAAATATTCTAGCTCTTCACCGCCACGACCAAAGATAAATGGGTCGCCGCCTTTTAAGCGCACAACTTTGCCGTATTTACGGGCGCTGGTGAGCAGTAACTTTTGAATATCCACTTGGGTCATTTTGTGTGCGCCACAGCGTTTACCAACATGAATGCGGGTGCATTTCTTTGGTAGCATGGCGAGTATTTCTTCTGAAATTAAGCTGTCGTACAACACAATATCCGCTTCGCTTAATACGCGCATGGCTTTAATCGTCAGTAACTCTGGGTCACCTGGGCCGCCGCCTACTAGCCATACTTTACCGAGTGTTTGTTGGTTAGATTCTGATTGTTTTGTATTAAGGCTAAGTGTTTTTTTACTGTTCATTTTGATATCCACTTATTCGGCAGTCATGGCGTCGGCTGCGTTGGTTGCTAGCGCTTCGCGTTGTATTAATGCTTTTAATTCGGGTATGCACGAGCCGCAGTTAGTTCCGCATTTTAATGCTTCGCCTAGGGCTTCTGCGGTGGAGCAGCCTTGTTGAATACTGTTTTTGATGGTGTTTTCGCCTACTTGGAAGCAGGAGCAAATAATCGCGCCTTTGTCGGCTTGCTTGCCTAATGGGCGGCCTGCAAGCAGTGCTTTGCGATCATTGGCGCTGAGCGTTTCGTCGTTAAAGCGTTCGATCAACCACTGGCGTGCGCCAAAATCGTAATTTTGATGAATAAATATGACAGCTTGTAGGCGTCCATCCGTGAGTAGGGCGAGTCGGTAATGGTTGTGGCTAGGATCGCTCAGCGTTATCCAGTCGCCTTCGGGTAGGCGTGCTTTTAGGGTTTCGATTAATGCGAGTGGCGATTCACGGTCGGCAATTTCATAGCCGTGACCAGTCTCGGTAACGCCATAAATCCAATAGTCGGCAGGAAGTGGGCCAAGGTCTTTGCGGCTTAGAATAAATCCCTGCCAAGCGGTATTAAATGGGCGCGCGTTCACTTGAGTGAATTTTAATTCTGGCTGGCCAGAAATGGGATCGGTTGTTTTGGCAATTAAAGTACCCATGCGCGCTTTGCTGGCGTAACGATTGGTCCAGTGCATTGGTACAAATAATTCGCCTTTGCGCTGGCGGCCATCGTTAATGACTTGTGCGCGAACAATAATATGGCCGCGCTCATTATGTATTTCGACTAAGTCGCCGTGTTTAATGCCGCGCAGATTCGCATCGTCAGGATGAATGTCAGCATATGGCTCAGCGATGTGCTGGCCTAAACGTGCAGATTTTGCCGTGCGCGTCATGGTGTGCCAATGATCGCGAATACGACCGGTATTCATCACTAGGTCGCCTTGGGAATGTACTTCGGGTAGGCGTGCTTCTACGTTAATGAATTTGGCTTTACCGGTAGCGGTGTAAAAATGACCGTCGTCGAAAAAGCGCGCGCGACCACTTGGGTATTGGTCGTTAACTGGCCATTGAATCGGTGCGAGTGCATCGTACTGGCTGCGGCTCATGCCGACTAAACCGGATAAGTCGAAGTCGCGTTTACCGTTATTTTCAAACGCGGATAAACGGGCGTGCTCGTCGAATACATCACTTGCGTGTTCGTAATTAAAAGCTTCTTCATGGCCAAGGCGACGACCAACTTGAGAGATAATCCACCAGTCGGGCATGGCTTCACCCGGCGAAGGTAAGAATCCACGCTGACGAGAAATTCGACGTTCGGAGTTGGTGACTGTGCCATTTTTTTCGCCCCAGCTTGCTGCCGGTAATAATACATGGGCTGCGGCGGTGGTATCTGTGTTGGCCATACAATCTGATACCACAACTAATTCACAACGCTTCATCGCTTCTTTAACATCGTCGGCGTCGGGCATGCTCACCAATGGATTGGTCGACATAATCCAAAGAAACTTAATTTTGCCTTCTTTTACTGCATTGAATAAGTCGACGGCTTTATGACCAGGGCGTTCAGCAATGGTTGGCGCCTGCCAAAAGCGGCGTACTAAATCGCGTTCTGCAGCGCTAAAGTCCATATGGGCTGCAAGTTGATTTGCCAGCCCTCCAACTTCACGGCCACCCATTGCATTCGGTTGGCCGGTAATCGAGAAGGGAGATGCACCTTCTTTTCCGATACGTCCAGTAGCCAAATGTAGGTTAATAATGGCGTTGGCTTTATCGGTGCCAGCCGAACTTTGATTTACGCCTTGAGAATAAAACGTCACTGTTTTTGGTGTATCACGGAACCATTCAAAAAATAGATTTAAATCACTGCTGGAGACATCTAAAGGCTGAGCGAGTTCTTCGAAGGTTGCGCTACTGGCACTGGCGCTTTCAAGCGCTTCGGCAATACCATCGGTGTGGTTATGAATAAAGCTGTAATCCAACGCGTTACTTTGATCCATATAAGTCAGCAGGGCGTTGAATAAAAAGGTGTCCGATCCAGGGCGAATAGCTAAATGCAGGTCGGCAATATCACATGTCGCGGTACGGCGAGGGTCGATCACTACGACCTTCATTGCCGGATTAGCTTTTTTAGCTGCAACAATGCGTTGGAATAAAATGGGGTGTGCCCATGCTGCATTACTACCGACCATAATCAATAAGTCGGTTTTTTCTAAATCTTCGTAATTGCCCGGTACGGTATCAGATCCTAACGAACGCTTATAAGAGGCTACCGCAGAGGCCATGCATAAGCGCGAATTGGTGTCCATGTTGGCGCTGCCAATAAAGCCCTTCATTAGCTTATTCGCAACGTAATAGTCTTCTGTTAATAATTGGCCTGAACCATAAAAGGCAACGGCGTCTGGGCCGTGGGTATGTATAACTTGCTGAATCTTGTCGGCTACTAGGCTTAGAGCTTTATCCCAGCTCGTACGCTTGCCGTTCATGGTTGGATACAGAAGGCGGTCGGTGTGATCAATCGTTTCGTGCAGTGCAGAGCCTTTTACGCACAGGCGACCAAAGTTAGCAGGATGAGCTTGCATGCCAGCGACGGGTTGAACACTGCCCGTTTGAGCTGTTGTTAGATTGGCCGTTGGTGATATCTCTCCGGCTTGGTATTGAACAGTTACACCACAGCCTACTCCGCAGTAGGGGCATGTGGTATTGGTCTGTTGCAATTCCGTTATCATCATCGTTTGCCTTTTTTAACCAAAAAAAAAGCGCTCACAGAATCCCTGTGAGCGCCAATGCTCTTCTTACACAACACAAAATGGTGATACCGCCTTTGGTATCGGAGAGTCTTCAGGAGTGTAGCTACTAGAATTCCCTCATTGGTTTATTACGTATCAAGATTGGTGCCAAGTCTATATTTACTTTCTCTTAGTCAGCAACCACGACGGTATTATGAGGGTATCCAGAGGCATTGATTATGTTTTCAGCAAATCCACACCGACGATTCCCAATTAAGCTTTTGGTTTTTTGCACTGCAATAGTGCTTCGTATGTCTATTTTGTTGCACTTTGGTGCTAAAGCTTTGTGTTTGCCGACTTCGTTTCACTTAAGTTTGGTCGAATATTGACCGTTCCCCGCGTATTTACTTGCGATTTTTCATTTGGCATTACAATTGCTAAACAACTTTCGATGTTTCCCACTACAACGGCGTAATGAGGAAATAGAGCAATGGCGCACCCAAGGAGAATTCCGATATATGACCAGATAGAGAGACATCATAATGAGCAAGAAACGCATAATAGTCGTTGGCAACGGCATGGTTGGTCACAACTTTTTAAACACTCTAGCCACATCAGAACACGCATCCCAATTTGATCTCATTACTTTCTCAGAAGAACCACGTCTGGCATATGATCGTGTTCAACTGAGTAAATATTTTTCCGGCGCTACCGCAGAAGATTTATCACTAACGACTCCTGATCATTACGATGACTTGGGTATTACCTATATTGTTAGCGATAAAGTCGTTGGTATTGATGCCAACAATAAAACCATTACGACCTCTACTGGACGCGTTGAAGGCTACGATAAGTTAGTTTTGGCGACAGGTTCTTATCCGTTCGTTCCTCCTATTCCTGGCAAAGATCAAGATCATTGCTTGGTATACCGTACTATCGAAGATTTAGAAGCTATTTCTGCATCGGCAAAAGTGAGTAAGACCGGTGTTGTTGTGGGCGGTGGTTTATTAGGTTTGGAAGCGGCTAATGCTTTGCGTGAGGCGGGATTAGAAACTCACGTTGTTGAATTTGCTCCGCGTTTAATGGCGGTTCAATTAGATGAAGGCGGCGGTAAATTATTACGCCGTAAAATCGAAGATTTAGGTGTAACGGTTCATACCGAGAAAAACACCAAAGAAATTGTGGCGGGTGAAGAATGCCGTTATCGCATGAATTTTGCGGATGGCTCCTTCTTAGAAACCGACATGATTTTATTTTCTGCAGGCATTCGCCCTCAGGATGAATTAGCACGCCAATTTGGTTTAGATATGGGTGAGCGCGGCGGTATCGTTGTGAACGATTATTGCCAAACATCAGAAAAAGATATCTATGCGATTGGTGAATGTGCGCTTTGGGATAACAAAATCTACGGCTTGGTTGCTCCTGGCTATCAGATGGCCAAAGTAGCGATCCAACATATTGTTAGCCAACTAATTACCCATGAAGACCCAGCACTTGCCTTTAAAGGCGCAGATATGAGCACCAAGTTAAAACTTTTAGGTGTTGATGTCGCGTCGATTGGGGATGCGCACGGTCATACGGCGGGAGCACAAAGCTATGTGTTTAGCGATGATGTTGCCGAAGTATATAAGCGCTTGGTTGTTTCGGCTGACGGTAAGAAATTACTGGGTGCGGTATTGGTGGGCGAAGCTGAAGCCTACGGCACGTTATTGCAACTAATGCTTAATGATATGGATATTCCGGGTAGCCCTGCGGCATTAATTTTACCAGCAATGGGTGACGAGCCTGCGGTTGGTCTAGGCGTGTCGGCACTGCCTGATACGGCTCAAATCTGTTCTTGTTTTGATGTCACCAAAGGCGATATTAATGCGGCGGTTCAAGGTGGCTGTTGCACCATGGGGGACATCAAGGGGGCCACGTTAGCATCGACGGGTTGCGGCGGTTGTTCTGCCTTAGTTAAGCAGGTGATGGACGCCGAGTTAGCATCTATGGGTGTTGAAGTTAACAATAACTTGTGTGAGCACTTTGCTTACACGCGTGCTGAGTTGGCCGACATTATTCGTATTAAAGGCTACACCAGCTTTAAAGAAGTGGTATCTGGACATGGCTCTGGCCACGGTTGTGAAATTTGTAAGCCGACAGTGGGTTCTATCTTGGCGTCGTACCAAAATGAGTATGTGCTGAAAGAAGAGTTAATGCCGTTACAAGATACCAACGACATCTTCTTGGGCAACATGCAAAAAGACGGTACATATTCTATTGTCCCGCGTATTGCTGGCGGTGAAATTACTCCAGAAAAACTCATTGTGTTAGGCCAAGTCGCTAAAGAGTATGACCTGTACACCAAAATTACGGGTGGTCAGCGTATCGACTTATTCGGTGCACAATTACATGAATTACCCGCTATCTGGAAGAAACTAGTAGATGCAGGGTTCGAAACTGGCCATGCCTACGGTAAATCACTGCGTACTGTTAAATCGTGTGTTGGTAGTACTTGGTGTCGTTACGGCGTTCTTGACAGCGTTTCAATGGCATTGGCATTAGAGAATCGATACAAAGGTTTACGCTCTCCGCACAAAATTAAATTTGCGGTGTCTGGCTGTACTCGTGAATGTGCTGAAGCACAGTCGAAGGACATTGGTGTTATCGCAACCGAAAAAGGTTGGAACTTGTATGTGTGTGGCAACGGCGGTATGCGCCCTCGTCATGCAGACTTGTTCGCAACCGAACTTGATGATGACACCTTAGTTAAATACATCGACCGTGTGTTGATGTTCTATGTGCGTACTGCTGATCGTTTACAGCGTACATCGGTGTGGATGGAAAACATGGAAGGTGGTTTGGATTACCTACGTGACGTTGTAATTAACGATAAATTGGCCATCGCAACTGAATTAGAAAATGAAATGACTAAAGTTGTTGATACTTACCAGTGTGAGTGGAAAACCACCATTGAGTCACCTGAAAAACTAAAACGTTTTGCCCATTTTATTAACGCGGATGAGCAAGACAATAATCTGCAATTTGTGCGTGAACGTGGACAGCGTCGCCCTGCAACTGAGAAAGAGCGCATTGCATTAGTCAATGTCACTGCCGAGTAATAAGGAGCGATTTATGTCTACAACTACATCACATACAGAACAGCAGGGGAATACTATGACTACTTGGACAAACGTTTGCTCGTTGGCCGATATTAATCCTGACACCGGCGTGTGTGCGCTGGTGAATGGCAAGCAGGTTGCCGTATTTCGTTACGGTGAAGGCGAGCAGGTTTATGCCATTAGTAATTTTGATCCATTCGGTAATGCTAATGTATTATCGCGCGGTATCTTAGGCTCGATTGGTGATCGCCCAGTGGTGGCATCACCGTTATACAAACAGCACTTTGATTTGACGACGGGTGAGTGTTTGGAAGATGCAGATGTAAAAATTCCAAACTATCCAGTAACGATTGAAAATGGTGTGGTGAAAGTGGCCGGATAAGCCACTTTTTCTCGTGCCAGCGGTTACACCCAGATCAAGAAAATAATGGAAATTAGAAAATGAGTGCTGAAAAATTTAATCTTTTTGCTTTCACCGGCAAAATGAAGGTCCTTCATTTGAGTTGGATGGCTTTCTTTATTACCTTTATGGTGTGGTTTAACTTTGCGCCTATGTTGCAAGCCATTGCTGCAAGTTTGGGCTTAGAAAAATCAGAAATTAAAACCTTATTAATTTTGAACGTCGCATTAACAATTCCAGCGCGTGTCGTGATCGGTATGTTAACTGACCGTTATGGCCCACGTATTGTTTACTCTGCCTTGCTCGCCGTATGTGCTATTCCGTGTTTTATGTTTGCTTTGGCCGACACATTCGTACAGGCAGCCATTGCGCGTTTTATGCTCGGTTTTATTGGTGCCGGTTTTGTGATCGGTATTCGTATGGTGAGTGAATGGTTCCCTGCCAATGAATTAGGCACAGCAGAAGGTATTTATGGCGGTTGGGGTAACTTTGGTTCTGCGGCTGCGGCATTTACTTTGCCTGTGATTGCTATTTGGTTTGGCGGTGATGAAGGTTGGCGTTATGCCATTGGTTTAACGGGTTTAATGAGTCTGTTATTCAGTGTTGTGTACTATATGAATGTATCGGATACACCTAAAGGATCGACTTACTTTAAACCAAAAAATATGGGTGCAATGGAAGTGACCAGCAAAGGCGATTTCTTCTTCTTGCTGATTATGAAAGTGCCTATGTATGCCGCACTTGCCTTATTAACGTGGAAATTGTCGCCGTCCGGCGTTGCTATGCTGTCTGAAACCACATCGCTATTATGTTATGTGGGCTTAGTACTGTTGTTTATTTATGAGGTATCTCACGTTTGGAAGGTCAATAAAAATATCTTTCATACCCCAGTGCCAGAAATGCATCAGTACAAATTCAAGCAAGTTGCTGTACTAAACATTTTGTATTTCGCCACCTTTGGTTCGGAACTGGCCGTGGTATCTATGTTGCCATTGTTCTTTGCTGAAACCTTTGAGTTAACCCCAGTGGTTGCCGGTATGGTTGCATCGGCTTACGCCTTTATGAATCTAATGTCTCGTCCTGGTGGCGGTTGGCTGTCCGATAAGTTTGGTCGTAAGCCGACCTTGTTAATTTTAACCGCTGGTTTAGCGGTCGGATACTTGCTGATGTCGATGGTTGATAGCCAATGGCCTTTATGGTTGGCGGTTGTTGCGGCGATGGCATGTTCATTCTTCGTACAATCAGGTGAGGGCGCAGTATTCGCTGTGGTGCCTTTGATTAAACGTCGTCTGACTGGCCAAATTGCCGGTATGACAGGTGCTTATGGTAACGTCGGTGCTGTTACTTACTTAACCGTATTGTCGTTTGTTGATTACTCGACTTTCTTCTTGGTGATTGCGGGAACTGCCGTTGTTGGTTTTATTGCATTACTAATGATGGAAGAACCTAAAGGGCACATTGCTGAAGTTCGTGAAGACGGTTCGGTTGAAATGATCAGTGTCGGGCATGGCTGATTGATAAACACCGCGGCTTAGGCCGCGGTTTTCAATTCGGGGCTACACACTGCACTGTGGCCCCAAACTTGGTAAGCTACCTCCAACCATACTCCACGCGAGTCTCCCATGAGTTCAGAGTTATCCGTAACCTACGGTGGTTTCACCAGTGCTGGCATTAAAACTGAAAATCAAGATGCCTTTGCTGCGTATCAGCCGACGTTATCTATAACCCGCTATAAAGGTATTGCTGCCTGTATCGCCGATGGTGTGAGCTGTAGCGAAAACGCCCAGCAAGCCAGTATCACCAGCGTTACGCATTTCTTAAATGACTATTACAGTACCCCCGATAGCTGGGACGTTAAAACCGCCGCTGGAAAGGTACTTAGCTCACTGAATGCGTGGTTGTATCATCATGGCCAACAGGCTTCTGCACGTCATAATAGTTTGGTGACGACGTTTAGTGGGGTCGTTTTAAAGTCGAATACGCTGCATGTCTTTCATGTTGGCGATAGTCGCATTATGCGTTTGCGAGGTACCACGTTAGAGCCACTCACTCGCGATCATACGCATCGTCATGGCAATGGCCGTGAATATTTAAGTCGCGCTTTAGGGATGGATACGCATCTTGAGGTTGATTATCACACGGTTGATATTCATGACGGTGATATTTTAATTTGTACCACGGACGGCGTGCATGGCTTTTGTACTAACTCGGAATTTATTGAGTTGCTGTCACCTCTGCAAACTCAGTCGACCTCGAATGCTCAAAATGATATTGAGAGTGTTGCAAAGCGAGCCGTCGAATTAGCGTTGGAAAAAGGCAGTGATGATAATTTAACCTGCTTTATCTTGCGGGTTGATCGTGTTCCTGAAATGAACTTGGAAGAAACCCAGCGAGAATTAACCGATAGAGCGATTCCTCCTGTATTGAAAGTGGGTGACCGGATTGATCAGTATCGAGTTGAGCACATTGTGTATGCGGGTACTCGTAGTCATCTGTACAAAGTTCTCGACCTGCGTAATAACAAGCGCTACATACTCAAAGCGCCGTCACTAAATTTTGAAGAAGATTTGGTCTACCTCGAAGGTTTTGTCCGCGAGCAGTGGGTGGGGAGTCGAATAGATCATCCACATGTCATGCGTATTTTACCGCCTGAGCCTGAAGGACGGTTTCTGTATCATATTTGTGAATTAATCGAAGGTGCGAATCTTCGCCAGTGGATTCACGATCATCCTAGTGCCAGCGTCAACGAAGTTCGTGGTATCGTCGAGCAAATTATCCATGGCTTGCGTGTCTTTCAACGAGCAGGGATGGTGCATCGTGATCTCAAGCCAGAGAACGTGATGATCACAACGGCGGGTCAGGTAAAACTGATCGACTTCGGCACCGTTGCGGTTCGTGGCTTAGCAGAAATACGTTCGGCAATTGAAGAGGACTGCCCCGTAGGCTCGGTTAATTATATTGCGCCGGAATATGTTTTGGATGGTGTAGCAGTGATGCAAAGTGATTTGTTTTCGCTAGCCGTTATGGTTTATGAAATGCTAAGCCAAGCGCAGCCATTTAAAATGGATCAAGTTCATCGTCGTGGTGCTCGTTCGATTAGCGAGTGGTCGTATCAAGCGTTAACTGAGCATCGTCCTGATTTACCGCGTTGGTTAGATTTAGCAATCCAAAAGGGTTGTCATCCTGATCTGAAGCAGCGTCAACAGGCGTATTCTGAGTTTTGGAATGATTTGTTGAAACCGAATCCAGACTTGATTCGTAGTTTTAAACGACGTCCTCTTTTACAGCAGAATAGTGGCCGAGTTTGGCAGGTTATTAGCTTTGGCTTGTTAATCGTGGTGATTGCACAAGGATATTTTCTCGCAACTGGCTAGCGTGTTTGGAGTTAACGCTGTGTTTTTTATGACTAATAAAAACAATAAATTCATGCTGAGTTATTGCCGGTTACTAATGGTATTTTCGCTTGGATTGTTCGTTAGCGTTTCGCCGATGGCTGCGGCTGAAGGGCTGATTACTGATATTAGTTATCCTAGTGGTGACTTTAGCGACTTTAATGATGGCAAACCCGTCGGAAGTGTTTCGTTTGGTTATTTTCAGGAACCTGGAGGTACTCGATCAGGCGCTGAATTGGCAATCATGAGCGATATTTCTGCGTATACCTCAGGCCGTCTTTCTGGAGTGTTGTACTTTGGTAAGAACTCCGAAGGCGTTGAGGATGTTTTTGCGGGATATTCGATATCTTTATTGTTCCATACTGATTTTTCGCATGTAAACATCCTAAGTGGCGTCGGAATTTTCTTAGGTGAATCGTTGGTGTGTGATGAGGATGTCGACACTGACTCAGAAGAAGAATGTGAGAAAGAAAGTATTGGTGCTTTCTTTCCCGAACTCGGCGTTTCGATTGATTTGGGTGGTGTACGTATATATCCCTATGTACGGCGCTATTTTGATTCTAAAATTCATAATAAAGAAAATCGAGATGCTTACGGGTTACAGCTAGGCATTCATTTCTAAAAAAGCCTAGCTACTTGTATCAATAGATCTCTACTAAGCCGCCGCGCAATAGGCTTGGCCTAAAATCAATTGTCCGCGAATAGCGTTAATATCACGATTTTCTGACATTAACTCGAAATACCAATGGCTGTCGGCTACATCGCCAACACAGAGCACGCCAATAATTCGATTGTTGCGAATTACTAACTTTTTATAAACGCCATCAACTAGGTCTTTTAGATCTAAAATTTCGCAATCGTCCGTGGCATCGAATTCTCCAATACTGTGCACATCCAATCCCGATACTTTTAACTTGGTTAGATGAGTGCGCTCAATATAGTCGATTAATGTGCTTTTATCCGTGTCTTCGGTTTTTAAGCGGCGTGCTAGTACCTTTGCTTGATCCCATATCGGAGCCACTAGGCCATAGGTTGTACCGTCGAATTCACAGCATTCGCCCAATGAATACACATTAGGTTCCGATGTTTCCATTTTACTATTAACGCAAATGCCGCGACCGGTGAGTATGCCAGCGCTTGCTGCTAATTCGATATTAGGAATAATGCCCGTCGCAAATACCACCAACTGGGTTGGCGTTGTTATCAATTCACCATTTTTGGTTAGCTCTAACGCCGCGAGGTCACCGGCGGGAGTTAAGATTAAGCGCTGAGGAGTAGCGCCGGTGATAACGTCGATACCGCGAGCAATGAGTTCGTGCTCTAATAATTGCGAGGCTGTTTCGTCAAGCTGACGGTTCATTAAAACAGGGTTGCGGTGCAATAGGGTGACGCGTACGCCGCGGCTACGTAAACCAACCGCTGCCTCAACACCTAATAAACCTGCACCGATAACAGTGGCATGTTCAAGTTCGGCTAAGCGTGTGGTCATTGCATCGACATCCGTCATGCTACGAAAGCCAATCACCGAGCGATTATCTGTACCTTCTAATGGCGGTATTGCAGAACGGCTTCCGGTGGCAAATACGAGTGCATTGTATAAAAACTCGTTGCCATTCATGCAGGTGATTTTTTTTGCTGATTTATCAATAGTTGATACAGCATGATCTAAGTGTATTGCGATTCGGTGTTCTTCGTACCAAGGTGCATCGTGTGGGGTGATGGCTTCAAGTGTTGTTTCATCCGCTAGTAATGGCGATAACATAATGCGGTTGTAATGAGCGATTGGCTCGTCACTTAATACATGAATCTGACTGTAAGGGTGATCGGTACCCAATTCTTCCAGTAGACGGTTGCTTGCCATGCCGTTACCAATTATCACCAATACATTATCAGTCATGCGGAATCTCTTTTTATAATCAATTTTAAGCAAAAAAGCGGCCGTTACCGACCGCTAAACAACGAATGTTTTACAGCAGCACGTTATTAGAATTTAGCTTGTGCCCACAGCCAGAACTTATCGGTGTCAACATAAGTGTCTTCAGCCGAGTAGGTTGCGTATTTAGCACCAACCGTTACCTTGTCGTTCAGCTTTTTTACGGCTAGCAAGTCGATTTCGCTACCGTAGTCGTTGCTACCTTCGTCAGCTTTAAAGTCGTGGTATACACCAACCAATTTAACGCCAGCAGCCATACCTGCGACTTTTAAGTAAGTGTCGCTTAAGCCGTCTTTCGGAGTGGCTAGGAACATATCTGCCCAGCCGTTAAATGCATGCTTAGTTGCCAACGGGGTTTGGAAGCCGTAGTCGCCGCTATCGCTACCTAATGTTTCGTTACCAAGAGCAATGGTGATGCCATCGACAACAACGCCGCCTTCCAATGCGTAGTAGAGAGCATCGAAATCATCGGTAGATTGAGTTGCGACTTCGGCGCTGTAGATCACAGACAGATCATTTACTGCGGTTTTACCACCAAAGCTTGCACCAAATGTATCGTTCTTGGCGTCGGTGTCATCGTCTTTTAGCAAATACGCATATGCCGTTAACTTACCGGCTTTGATACCACTGTAACTGATGTTTAATAAGTGATCGGTAACGTCAGCATCGAATTTAGGAAGAATGCTGTTTACTTGATCAATGTATGAATATTTTACCGCCACATCGCCGATGGTGTAGCCAACGGTTGCTGCATCAAATGTTTGTTCGTTTGCGCGCCAGCCGACGTTACCAACAAAGCGGGCGTTATCTAGAATAATACGCTGACGACCTAAAACAGCGGTATAGCCATCGTTGGCATAGCTGATTTGGGCGCGGTTCCATTCACGAACTTCAGGGTCAGCAACCGTATCAAAACCGGCTGTTTCTGGAGCGTAGTTATCAATCATAGCGTTGACAACTTCATATTCAGCTAGAAATTTGAAGCCAGAAAAATCTTTGCTTTCATATCCAAAAGCAGTATCTGCAATTAAGGCGTTAGCTGTTTTGCTGGCGCCGTTATCTTGATCTGCAGATTCAAAACGGGCCGTTACGTCAGCGTAGAATTTGCCATCGCTAATAGCATCAGCGAACGTTTGGCTAGCTGCTAACCCCAATGCAATAGCAAGTAATGTTTTTTGCGCTTTCATGGCATTCTCCTTTATCGAAGCCTGGTAGTTCTGAGTTTTTAAGTTTTAGTTTTGGATTTTTTAAGCAACTTTTTCTGCTGCTTGTTCTTTTTCGGGTTCTTTTGCCTTCTCTACGGGCATTGAATCGTCGACCTTTCTTTGTTTTTCGTAGAGGAAGCTCAATACTTGCTGGCGATATTTGTTATAGGTTGGATCATCGGCCAGTTGGATACGATTACGTGGGCGCTCTAATTCGATATTTAAAATCTCGCCGACTGTTGCAGAAGGACCGTTGGTCATCATGACAATGCGATCAGACAGCAATACAGCTTCATCAACGTCATGGGTGATCATGATGACGGTGCTGTTTAAATCTTTTTGGATTTCCATTAGTGAATCTTGCAAATGGGCGCGGGTCAGAGCATCGAGCGCTCCGAAAGGTTCGTCCAATAGCAAAACACTGGGTTCCATTGATAGAGCACGGGCGATACCAACGCGCTGCTTCATACCTCCAGAAATTTCATCTGGACGTTTGTGCATGGCGTGCCCCATGTGTACTAAGTTAAGGTTGTGTTCAATCCACGCCTTCATTTCAGCTTTAGATTTTTTACCTTTAAATACTTGCTGAACCGCTAGTTCCACATTTTGGTAAGCCGTTAACCAAGGTAAGAGTGAATGGTTTTGGAACACGACCGCACGTTCCGGGCCCGGCTCGTTTACTTCTTTACCTTCTAATACAACACCGCCTGTCGTTGCTTGATATAAACCTGCAACAATATTGAGCACAGTCGACTTACCGCAGCCTGAGTGGCCAATCAGTGATATGAACTCACCTTTTGCAATTTTTAAGTTCACATTTTGTAGTGCACAAAATGGTCCTTTTGGCGTTGGAAATTCAATACCAACTTGAGTTAATTCGAGTAATGGATTCATGATATTTCCTTAACGCAAAGTGGCTGATTTGTCCCAAGATACGCTGCGCTGAATTCTCAGCATGACGCGATCAAGGAAGAAGCCGATTAAACCGATGGTGATGATAGCGACCATAATTCGGCCTAATGAGTCGGAGCTGCCGTTCTGGAATTCGTCCCAAACGAACTTTCCTAAACCGGGATTTTGCGCCAGCATTTCTGCCGCGATCAGTACCATCCACGCAATGCTTAGCGATAAGCGCAGGCCGGTAAATACCATAGGAATCGATGCCGGAATCGCAATTTTACGTACATGAGTTATCCAGTTCAGACGAAGTACTTGGCTCACGTTCACTAAATCTTTAGGAATGGTTGCTACACCAAATGCAGTATTAATAACGGTTGGCCACAGGCAGCACAGCATCACGGTGACAACGGAGGTAATAAATGATTTTGGTACAACAGGATCGTCAGTAACGTATAACGCGCTAACAACCATAGTCACCAGTGGTAACCAAGCAAGCGGTGATACGGGTTTGAAAATTTGAATAACGGGGTTGAAGGCGGCGTGCAGGTTTGCACTTAAGCCGATAACAATGCCCAGTGGTATGGCTAAAATAGACGCTAGTAAAAATCCGCTTAATACGGTGACTAGGCTAGTACCAATTTGATCTATATAGGTGTTTTTACCGGTGTAATCGCGGATTTTTGGTACATAAGTTGGGTCGTCTTTTACACGTTGTGCGTTGCGCTCTTCTTGGCGCTCATAAAATGCTTCCGCACGTTCACGTTCAGCAAAATGTTCTGCCAATAAGTTCTTCGATTGCTCTAACACTTGCGCTGGGCCAGGAAACTTACCGAGTGACGTGTCGATACTGTTAGCGGCGGCTGACCATAGCATTAAAAATACTAAAATACCGACCAGTGGAATACCGATTGTTTTGGTAATGAGTTGCACGTTTTGAGCAACGTTCTCACCTTTGGCGACTTTCACGAACGGCTCTAACCAGGCAATGTTCGATAGCGCAATGTTCATAATTCTACTCCTTGGGTGGGCGAGCCGTATGGCTCGCCCGGTCTTCATGTCTAAAGCGTTATAATTAACAACTTACGGTTTTTCGTTGCCTTTCAAGCCAATCTTAAATTGGTCGATATAAGCGTTTGGTGTTTTACCGTCGTAAGTAAGTCCGTCGATGAAATCGACTTGCGCAGGTTTAAATCCAGATTCAGTGGCAAAGTCTGGGAAGTCGGCGACTTTTAATTTGCCTTCTTTAATCAGTTCTTTTGCTGCTGTTGCATAGATATCTGGACGATAAACTTGCTTCGCAATATCCATGTACCAGCTATCTGGTTTTTGTTCAGAGATTTGGCCCCAACGACGCATTTGAGTTAAGTACCAAATGGCATCTGAGTAGTAAGGGTAGGTGGCGTTATAACGGAAGAATACGTTGAAATCAGGCACGTCACGCTTGTCGCCTTTTTCGTATTCGAAGGTACCTGTCATGGAGTTCGCAATAACTTCATAATCCGCGCCGACATAGTTCGGTTTAGACAGAATTTTTACTGCTTCAGGACGGTTGGCGTTGTTGTTCTCGTCTAGCCAAGCTGCTGCACGAATCAATGCTTTCACAACGGCTTTATGAGTGATTGGGTATTTTTCTGCCCATTGTTTGCTAACACCGAATACTTTTTCTGGGTTATTTTTCCAGATTTCGTAATCGGTAATAACGGGTACGCCAATACCTTTAAATACAGCTTGTTGGTTCCACGGCTCGCCTACACAGTAGCCATAAATCGTACCGGCTTCCATGGTGGAAGGCATTTGTGGTGATGGCGTTACGGATAGCAAAGCATCGGCTTTAATTTTGCCAGAAGTGTCGCCTTTTTCAGGAGCATAATAGCCCGGGTTAATACCACCAGCCGCTAACCAATAACGTAGCTCGTAGTTGTGCGTTGATACTGGGAAAACCATACCCATGTTGAAAGGCTTACCTTCCGCTTTGTATTTATCAACAACTGGCTTAAGAGAATCAGCTTTAATTGGGTGAACTGGCTTGCCATCGGCTTGCATAGGAACATGGGGTTTCATTTGCTCCCAGATGTCGTTAGAAACAGTAATTGCGTTACCGTTTAAATCCATGCTGAAAGCGGTAATGATGTCGGCTTTAGTGCCGAAGCCAATAGTGGCGCCCAAAGGCTGGCCCGCGAGCATGTGAGCACCGTCAAGCTGACCATCAATTACTCGGTCTAATAGTACTTTCCAGTTTGCTTGTGCTTCTAATGTTACATACAAGCCTTCGTCTTCGAAGAAGCCTTTTTCATAAGCAATCGCTAGAGGAGCCATATCGGTTAATTTAATAAAGCCGAATTTTAGTTCTTCTTTTTCTGGGTAGTCTTTCGCCAACGCATAAGGTGATATCAGCGTCGCCATGCCTGTTGCTAATACGAGCGCGCTCTTAATGAACGTGCGACGTAGTGTTTTTGTTCCCCGCATTGTGCTTCCCCTTTTTTGAAACCAAAAAAAAGGCGCTTATGACGTAATAATTACGTAATAAGCGCCTTTGCTTGTATTTGTGTCTAAAAGTTGGATTTCGCCGTTGAGATCCTGAAATACCTAATACAAAGCTTGTGCCAACTTTTTAATCCCTTAATAAATGGAATGAAATCGGCTTTTTAATTAATGTTTGCACCATATAAAATCAATAATGACAGATAGTAATCTGATATGAGCTAGGATGGTGCACGCACGCGAGTGACATTGGTTGTCATTATTTGCGCTAAATAAGGGCGAGCGCGAAGGGTGGGGTTTATTTGTGGTGCATTATATTTGGGTTAGGGAGGTAGTGTTTTGGTTTGAGGGGTAAATAAAAAATCGCGATAAGATCCGCTCTTACTTATAAAGAGTCGTAAGAGCGGAGCTTAACTAAATGAGCCGATTCAAACTTGTAGGAGCGACACTTTTTCGTGATTCATCTTTGTTAGCGATATTTAAAGCCGGTTGCGCCCATTGCCGTATCGTCCAGTTCCCACGCTTGTTGAATATCAAAACGTAATTGATGCGAAGTTGGTGGCAAAGCCTGATCGGCCAATGCAGCCCGGTAGGTAGCGGTTGCGTAGCATTCGTTAACGATGGCGTCATTATCCAAATTATCGGCCGCCCAGCTCCAGCGCTGCATTTGGCTTAAAAACCATTGTCCGTGTTCTGGCCATGGATAATTGGCGTGGTAGCGATTAAACACGAGCATATCATCGACTTGAGTTGCTGGTTGACGCTTACGGTAGACAAACTTACCCGATAGAGCAGGTTGTACAGCATCCACCGGTAAATGAATGTGCTTGGCGAGTAGTTTTGCCGCGTCGTCGCGATTCGCATCGGCCCATGCACAGGCTTGGTACAGTGCTCGAATCATAGAGTTAAGCGTATTGGGATTATCATTCGCCCACTGTTGAGTGGTGCCTAGTACCTTGTCTGGCGCGTTGCTCCATAAATCAGGCCCAGAGACTAAACACTCACCAACACCCCGTTGAATAGCTACTGTGTTCCACGGCGCGCCAGCAAAAAAGCCGTCAATATGTTGTAACGCTAAGTGATCCACCATTTGTGAAGGGGGCAGTACAACTAATTGCACATCACTATCGGGATTGATTCCTGCACTGGCCAACCAATCTCGTAATAGAAAATTATGAATAGAGAAGGGGAAAACAATCGCGAAAATCAGTGTTGGTTTATTCTCGGTTTTGCGCTGGGATATAACGGTTTTTAGCGCGTCGAGTGCCTGCTTTGCGTTGCCACTGATATCACGTATGTCTGTCGCTGCTAATTCGGCGGCGAGGTTATTAGAGATGGTAAACGCATTGCCATTCAAACCCATGGCGAACGCTGTTTGCATCGGCTTGCGCAAACCGCCAATGCCTAAGTGGGTGGCTAATAACATAGGTGCAAGCATTTGTGCCGCATCTAAGTGGCCGACGAGTACTTTATCGCGAATATTGGCCCATGATACTTCTTGCTGCAATTCAACGCTCAATCCTTCGCGAGCAAAGAATCCCATTTCGTCAGCGACGAGCAGGGGAAGGCTATCGGACAAGGGCATATAGCCGATTTTTAAATTCGGTTGCTCAAGTCCTGATGTTGCTACGTTGTTTTTGGTCATTGCTTGTTGCTCAATCATTAAACAAGTTCATTACAGAGATGATGTTCTTCGCAACATCCACCATGCGCTGCCCGCGATCCATCGCCATTTTGCGCATGGCGTGGTAAGCCTCTTCCTCGTTGAGGTTCTTGTGTTTCATCAATAACGATTTGGCTTCGTCCAACAGCTTACGGTCGGCGAGTTGATTCTTCGTTTTTTCTAACTCGCCACGTAGGGCTTGGAACTCACGAAAGCGCGCAACCGCCACATCCATAATGGATTTCACCCGTTTGGGGTTCAAGCCATCGACAATATAAGCACTTACGCCTGCGCGAATGGCTTTTTCAATGGTGCTGGAATCGTCTTCGTCAGAGAACATGATGACGGGCTTAGGATTATGTTGGTTTAGTACACTCATGTGTTCCAACATGTCACGGTCGGGGCTTTCGATATCAATAATAATGGCGTCTGGTTGATGCTCTTCTACACGCTTCATCAAGCCTTGGGCACTACTGAGGCGCGCAACAACCGTGCAACCTGCGTCGGTTAGCGCCTGTTCAAGAATCGCCGCACGAGCCGGTTGATCATCCACAAGCATGATTTTAAGGCTGGAGCTAGCGCTGCTAATTTGGGGGGCGTCGAGGGACATGGATCAGAATCAATTCCGCTTTTGGTTGGGCTAATAGTATCAATAACAGTCAGTTTTTGCTGAGATGTTTATCGTTCTATTGGCCTGACCGTGGTCAATAGAAAGTTTAAACGGTCAAACGCGACGAACCGCTAGACCTATTGTGTTTAGTTAATATTCTGTCTTTGCGAGCGAATATCGAGGCTAAGCACGAGTTTTACACGATTCTGCTTTAGTCTGGGCCGCTATTTTGGGACAATGTCCGACCAAAGTAGTCAACCTTAGCGATTTCCATGTCTCAGCAAGAACAACACCTCTTTTCTAACTATCCCTACTGGGCAGAATGCTTCGGTACGGCACCGTTTTTACCGATGTCACGGGAGGAAATGGATGTGCTCGGCTGGGATAGCTGTGATGTGATTTTGGTGACGGGTGATGCTTATGTCGATCACCCAAGCTTCGGCATGGCGGTGATGGGCCGTATGCTCGAGTCTCAAGGCTTTCGCGTCGGTATTATTGCCCAGCCAGATTGGAATAATCCGCAAGACTTTATGAAGCTCGGTAAGCCGAATTTCTACTTCGGTGTGACCGGCGGCAACATGGATTCCATGATCAACCGCTATACCGCCGATTTGAAAGTGCGCAGTGATGATGCCTACACACCGGGTGGTGTTCCAGGTAAACGTCCTGATCGCGCTGTCATTGTGTATTCGCAAAAGTGCCGCGAAGTATATAAAGATGTACCGATTGTTATTGGTGGTATCGAAGCATCTTTGCGTCGCATAGCCCAGTACGATTACTGGAGCGATCAAGTACGTCGTTCGGTATTGATCGATTCGGGCGCCGATATTCTGCTTTATGGTAATGCTGAGCGAGCCATTGTTGATTTGACTCATGCCTTGGCTCAAGGCCGCAGTGTTTCTGAACTCACCGATTTACGTGGTACGACCATTGTGCGTGAAGCGCCGCCAGCCGGTTGGACTGAAATCGACTCCACTCGTATTGATTGGCCGGGACATATCGACATGATCCCGAATCCGTATGAGATGAAAGACACTGAAAAAATGTCGTGCAGCACAGACAACAAGACGGAAGAGGGCGCGGATTCGGATGTCATGCCGATCAAGATTGTGCCTATGCCGTTGCAGCGCAAAGTTGAACACGATAAAGACACCAGCTATGTGCGTTTACCGTCGTTCGAAAAAGTACGCAATGACAGCGCTTTGTATGCTCACGCATCTCGCGTATTGCACCAAGAAGCTAACCCTTATAACGCGCGCCCGCTGATTCAAAAACACGGCACGCGTGAGATTTGGGTTAATCCACCACCGATACCGCTGGAAACCGACGAGATGGATTCGGTATTTGGTTTCCCGTATGCGCGTATTCCGCATCCGAGCTATGGTGACGCCAAGATTCCTGCCTACGACATGATTCGTTTCTCGGTCAATATCATGCGTGGTTGTTTTGGTGGTTGTACCTTCTGTTCTATTACCGAGCACGAAGGCCGTATTATTCAGAGCCGTTCGCAAGAATCGGTACTGACTGAAATTGAAGAAATTCGAGATAAAGTGCCGGGCTTTACCGGTACGATTTCCGATTTGGGTGGCCCTACGGCCAACATGTATCACCTGACCTGTAAGAGCGAAACGATTCTTAAGAATTGTCGCCGTTTGTCGTGCGTGTACCCAACCATTTGTAAGAATTTGGAAACTAGCCATAAGCCGACGACGGAACTGTATCGCGCTGCACGCAAAATTCCTGGTGTAAAACGTATCGCCATCGCCTCCGGTCTGCGTTACGACCTTGCGGTAAAAGACCCTGAGTACGTGCGTGAATTGGTAACCCATCATGTTGGCGGCTTGTTAAAAATTGCTCCCGAGCACACTGAGCAAAACGTACTGACCAAAATGATGAAGCCGGGTATGGGCACCTACGATGAATTTAAGCGCATGTTCGATAAATTCTCGAAGGAAGCCGGTAAAGAACAATACCTAGTGCCGTATTTTATTGCTGCTCATCCGGGAACGGAGAATAGCGATATGATGAATTTAGCCTTGTGGTTAAAAAAGCAAAAAATGCGCGTAGACCAAGTACAAACCTTCTATCCATCGCCAATGTCTCTGGCAACGGCTATGTATCACTCGGAACGCAACCCATTACAGCGCATGAGTTATAAATCGCAGAAGATGCACATTCCGCGGGATATTGCTCAACGTCGTCTGCAAAAAGCCTTCTTGCGTTATCACGATGCTAAAAACTGGCCAATGCTACGAGAAGAATTAAAAGCCATGGGACGTACCGATTTAATCGGCTCTGGCCCTAATGCATTAATTCCTGCTGAAGATGTGAGTAATCGAGGCCGTCATGTGCCTCGCCCTGGTTTTAAGCCAAAGGGTCGAATTAAGCGTTAGGCAGAAAGAAACCCGCCATAAAGCAGCCTGCAATGAGTAATTTTCTGATGAGAATTATTTAATGTGGGCTTTTTTATAGTTTAAAAACCAATATTTTTATCTGCATTTAGATATTCATCAAAATAATCTCATTTTAGAGAATAACAGCATACATTGAACTTTCTTTTGTATACCCTGACGAAGTATTAAGTTTAATACTGAAAATGGAGATTAAAATGAAGCGTATTTCAATGTTATTGGCTACGGCAGCAATGGGTCTTGTATTAGCGGCATGTAGTGACGATGCAAAAGATTCGATGAAAGATGCGGCTGAAAATGTAGAAAATGCTGCGAAAAATACCGCAGAAACGATTAGCGAATCAGCGCACGATGCTAAAGATTCTGCTGAGGAAGCCGCAGAAGACGCGAAAGAGTCGATTGCAAAAGCAACAGGAACCGAAAAAAGTAAGGCTGAGCAGCTGAAAGAGGACATTGAAGACGAAGCCTCTGATGCGAAAGAAGAAATCAAAGAAACGATGGATAAATAGTACCGACGTTAATGGTTAGTGCTTGGATCCCTCGGCAAAACTGCCGAGGGATAGCCATTTGAGTCGATGAGGGCGCGTACTTAATATCATGCCTATGCTGGCCGCTGCGGCTGCACCTATCATAAGCCACACCAATACAGCCATCGAAGCATGGTCCGCTTTAAAACAACACAGCGCTGATAAAAAAATTGCACTCCAACCTATCATACGCAAGCGCGTGGACGCTGGTTTTCCCGATCTAACTTGTTTCCAGTGACTTGGTAGCGATAGGGCCAGCCAACTCATTGCTATAAACATTAAAATGATGGCAAGAATCAGCCACAAGGTATTGTTATTCATATGCAGCCTTAGAAGAAGAGTCTTCCTTTTTGTTGGTTTCAGGTTGCAGGTGTGACGCTGCTTTCCAGCTTGTAGCGGCAACCGCTAATAAACTTAAATCGACGCCTGCCACTGCCCAATACGGATTAGTGAAGATTGTTTTAATTAAATGATCTCCTGTTGTAAGCCAGTTGGCTGTCACCGCTGTGATGGATAAACCAGCAATAAGCAAACATTGCTCACGCCACGCCGGATTTTTTTCACCTCGGGCAACGGGTTCACTGCGTAGGGTGGCATGTAAAAAACTGAACGCTAATGCAATGCAGAAAATCCACTTTTCCCAGTCACCTTTATTGAGCATATCCGCAGGCAGTAGTCGATTGGCTAGCAGCATAGTCACTGCTGCAATGACAATGCCCGTGACGGTCGTAATGGCAAATGCATCAACGATACGACTGCCTTGCCTGTTATTTTTCGCGTGCTGTTGTTTACGTTTCTCGGTGAAGAATATAAAGCCGGTGGCAATGCATACACACCCGAGTAGGCCGCCCAAAACGTAGAGCCAACGTAAAAACCAATGTTCGAAATGCTGAAGGTGTAAGCCGGTTAAAAATTCCGCAATGCTCTCCGCAGTAGAGTGCGGAGGATCTTCACGCAATACTTCGCCGTTGCTGGCTTTAAAATGTATGCCTTCACCAACAAGCGATACACGATCACTGCCAGCGCGATAAATACTGACGTAGCTGTTGGCATCACCGACATGGTGAACCATTAAAAAGCCAACTTCACCCGCCATATCGCGTGCAGCCCAACGTCGTTTTGCTTCGCTTACCATATCATCAACTGAGGCCATCGAAGCCGCAATTCCTGAACGCTCATGAGGTAATCCGGTCGTATCTGCTTCAATAGTTTCATGCATATTATGAAGCGGTTTGAGCATGGTATTGGTAACAGGGAGGTAATAGAAGGCGGCGAAAATGATAAGACCCGTTAGCGCAAAAAAGAAATGAAATGGTAAGGCAACGACACCACTCATATTATGCAGATCTAAGGTTGCCCGCTGTGTTTTCTTTTCTCTTCGGAAGGTGAAAAATTCACGAAATATTTTACGGTGAATCCAAACGCCACTCACCAGCGCTACCAGCATAAAAAAGGCCGCAATACCGACAATATAGAAGCCGATGAAATTCCAGTTTAAATTAAGACTGTAATGCAGTGGGTAAAACCAGTCGCTGCCGATTTTCAGGGAATTACTCGGTAATTCTTCGCCGCTGCGCGGATCAATTGTTACTCTGCCATGAATATGATTATGCTCTTCGGTATTCAATGGTTTTGGTACGCGAAAGCCAATGCCCATAAGCAATACTGGATCACGGTGGGTGGTATATGCCCAGTATTCGTCGGCCGGTAATTCCGTGCGCGGTGTCATATCTCCAGCGTCTGGATCATGGTAGATAGGCATCAAACGATTATATTCAGCGACATCGGGTTCGGTGCGTTCGAATACATCGAGAAGCATGGTATCGAATGACGGCATCGGCTGTGGATCAAAACGCGTATCTGGAATAGCCCAACGATCGATTTCTCGGTCGAAAACAGAGAGTGCACCGAAGAAGAAACAAATCATCAGTACAAAGCCAAAAATCAATCCTAGCCAAGTATGTAGCCATGCCATCGCTTGGCGAGTGTTTGCAAATTTCACGGTGATGCCTTCTATTGAATTAACTGTGTCTGCAGCCCGTAGGCAGCGGCTGTCATACTTACACCGCCGATAAAGGCAGTACCGTAAGGTAACCAGCGTCGTTGACCGATAAAAATCCAGAAAAACATGAATAGGAATATCGGAAACGCTAGCAAAAATCCGACGGTTTCTGCGTTGTGAAAATCACCACCTAGATACACCATGCCACTAATCAAAAGGGACACTAAGCCCCATGTGAATAGGTAGCCGCCAAGAAAAGCGGCTACTACTGGGCTGATATAACTTCTGGTGACTTGCCAGAATAAAGCCATAACGTTACTCAGAAGTTGTATTTAGCAGAGAGAGAAAGAGTGCGCGGAGAGCCATAAGCGATCTGTCCGAACGTCCCTATGTTGGTGTAATAGGTTTCGTCGGTTAAATTATCGACGTTCAGTTGTGTGCTAAATTCTGGGGTTATTTGGTATTTAGCCATGAGGGATACCAAGGCAAACGCTTCCTGTTGTACTTTTTCAGGGGTGCCAGAGACAGGGTTAGTTGCGGTTGAATAGCTTTCACTTTCCCAATTAATACCGCCGCCGACGGTTATCTTATTAAGTGCGCCGGGAAGTTGATAGCGAGTGTATGATTTGAAAATACTGCGAGGTTGCTCGGTATTTATTTTTTCGCCTTGAGCATCTTCAACTTCGTATTTAGTCCAGCCGAGCTGAACTTCCCACGTCTCAGTTAATGCACCCACTAATTCGATTTCGTAACCTTTCGAGGTTGCGCCTTCGGCTTCCTTGTAGGCTTGATCGACTGAACCACTGACGGTGTTGGTACCATCGACTGCTGCTAAATCATCTTGCAATGTTTTAAATACAGCGACGGTCGCTAATAATTGATCTTCGGCAAAACCCGCTTTTAAACCTAGCTCATAACTGTTTCCTGAAATAGGATTGAGAACTTCACCACTTTGGCTTCGTTCGTTTTGTGGAGAGAATATTTCGGTATAGCTAGCGTATGCGGTGTAGGTGTCGTTAAACGAGTACAAAACGCCTAAATAAGGTGTAAAAATACCATTATGCTCGATGACTTGGGCATCATTATAAGCAGCGGCTTTACGATCAATTTCTAAATCCGTTAAACGACCACCAATGATGGTCGAAAATTGTTCGGTCCAGTTGATACGTGTTGATGCATACAGCGCTGTTTGAGTGTCGGTTTGTTCTTCGTATAAAAATCGTTCGCCCCAGATATGTTCAGGATAACCGGTACCATCCCATTCGTTGAAATCGCCGATAGGTGCAACGCTGGTTGCAAATGCAGAATAGGCGGTGAAATGGCGCTCCGAGCGCGATACGCCAATGGAGACTTCTTGATCACGACCAAACATTTCGTAAGAACCCGACGCAAAAAGATCCAGCATGTTGTAATTGGATTCCGTTCCGAAGTTACCACCAGAGTATGCCGTAATGCCGTCGCCAGTTGCGCGATTAGGATTACCAAATACATATAGCAGGCGTGATTCACCATCGGAAGTACCGTAGTTATAGCGGGCATTTAAATCCCATTTTTCATTCAGGCTGTGTTTAATTTCGGCAAACACATTTTTGTGTGTGGTATTCCAGTAGGCCCAATCGGCCGATGTGGTTTTAGAGCGACTGAAATTAGTACGAGTACCATCGTCGTACCAAGCAGGAATACCTCCCCACGTTGGCCCATTATTTATATTTTCTTGAATGCTACCGCCTAATGTCAGCTGCGTTTCATCAGATAGATCGGCTTCTGTGGTGGCATAAATAATGTTTTGTGTGCTGTCGCCAACATCACGAAATGAATCTTGTTGCTCGCGGTGGATCACAGCGCGACCACGTACACTGCCTGTTTCATTCAAGCCCGAGGCTAGGTCGAGGGTTGCCGTTATTTCATTACGGCTACCTAAACCCAAATCGGCTGTCCCTGTGAACTCTTCACTGCTCGCGCGCTTACGCACAAGGTTGATCGCTGCAGACGGATTTCCGCTACCGGACATTAAGCCTGTAGCTCCTTTAATAATCTCTACTTGTTCATAAATTGTGGTGTTTGCGGAGTTCTCACCGGTACCCCAACCAGGGTCAAAGAGGGTAGGTACACCATCAATAAGAATGGTGTTTATTTCAAAGCCACGTGAGTAATAGTACTGACGAGCACTGTCGTATTCTTTTACGGATATGCCCGATGTTTGTGAGAGCACGTCGTTGAGTGTACTCAGATTTTGATCTTGCATGCGTTGGCGGCTGAACACGCTGACACTTTGTGGCGTCTCTTTGTTGGTGAGTGGTAGGCCGGCGGCGGCACGGGTTTCAGAGTCTGTATATATTGCATCGACGAGCTGCTCTTTACGCTCAGAGGCGTCATTGATTTGCTCTGCCGATACAGAAACAGTATCGAGTTTAATGACTTCTTGGTCGGATTCGGCATGCGCTGTGGATGTCGTGAAGATGGCTGATGCGGCAATACTGCAAACTGCGAGGCTAAGTGGGTGGCGCTGAAATAGCATGTAGCTTGAGCCGTTGAATAACTTCATGAGCTTCCCTCAATAATCAATTTGCGGGCATTATATTAGATGATAACGATAATGCAAATGATAGTTATTATTATTTGAGGGTGTAAAAGACCATGTCAGGTGATGGGGGGCAGGCGGGAGATGAATGAGTTCAAAGCTGCTTGATTCAGCTTTGAACTATTCGATGGGGTTACAGACAGCTTTAGCTTGCTTCTACGATGCCCGGGATTGATGCCGTTTTCCAATCGTAAACCGTATACCAGTCGACGAGCTTTTCACATTTTCCGCCTTTTACGCGTTGCGAGATGATATCGGCGTTTTTTGGTCCTAAAACAGCGACGACAAATATTTCAGAGCCATCTTTGCCTTTGCCTGCGGTATCTATGCTGTACAGCAAAGTCCAGCCTTTGGCTTTTGCGGCAAGTGAAATATCCGCATTGACGTCAACCCCTTTATAAACATGCGTTCCCCAAGCCAGGCCTTTTTCGTCGCGCCATAGCTGAAAAATACAGCCGCTAAAACCGCCGCTGGCCAAGACTTTTACGTTGTCGGCACATGCCATCGACGTTTTTTGATCTTGGAAATTAATATACTTCGAATCGAAATTCGTTTGCTCGGCTTTAAAGCCAAGTCCTTGTCCGCTGGCGGTATCGACTAAGGTCATACCACATAGATAATAATCTTCTACGCCTTTTTCAGGGAAAGCTGCGGATGTTTTAGTCATCCAAGCAGCATTTTTTCCACCGTTATTAAAGAATAAAAGATTTTTGCCTAACTGCACGACTTGATCTGAAGTGATATCCATATGGCGTCCTTTGCATTTCTATAAAAGGGGTTTTTTCGGGAGGGCATAATATTAATTCGATTGAATTTATCGTGCCATGAGTTTCTTACTTAATATTTAGGTTATATTGTCCATTTTTTAGAGCCTGTCGTATTTTGGCGCGTTCGCTATTTATACCGTGAGGTAATACGTTCAATAATTGTGCAAGTGCTCTTAAATCACGGAGTAATTGCTCGCTTGATGCTTCACTTCTGTTGTTGGGCTAAATGAATAAGGATGGTGTAGTGCGCCAATTCGTTGCTATGCTGAAACTAAGTCGGCTCATGGAGATGAATTATGCGTATTGGTGTTCCGAAAGAGATCAAGAACCATGAATATCGCGTTGGCTTAACACCGCAGAGCGTTCGTGAATTGATACAAGCAGGCCACGAAGTTTGGGTAGAAACCCATGCTGGGCACGCAATTGGCTTCTGTGACGAGAGTTATCTCAACTCTGGTGCCTCTATTGCTTGCGATGCCACCGAGGTGTTTGCTAAAGCAGAGCTGGTTGTTAAGGTCAAAGAGCCTCAGTCTCAAGAGGTTGCTCTACTTAAGCCTCATCACACGTTATTCACGTATTTGCATCTAGCGCCTGCACTTGATTTGACACGAGGGCTTATGGCGAGTGGTGCTAACTGCATTGCTTATGAGACGGTTACTGATAACGCCGGACGACTTCCCCTATTGGCTCCTATGTCTGAGATTGCTGGGCGTATTGCAGTGCAGGCTGGCGCTCATTGTTTAGAAATGGAAGCCGGTGGACGTGGTGTTTTGTTATCCGGAGCCCCGGGTGTTCCAGCAGCAAATGTAGTGATTATTGGTGCCGGGGTTGTTGGTGTTAATGCACTTATGATGGCTATCGGTATGGGCGCTAACGTCACGATTATGGATACATCAATGCCGCGCTTACGCGAATTGGACTGGCAATACGGTAACCGCATACAGACGGTACTTTCGACGGCTACCGCTATTGATCATTACCTACCTGAGGCAGATCTTGTGATTGGTGCGGTCTTGGTGCCGGGTGCGGCAGCTCCAAAACTCGTGCGCCGCAGTCATTTAGAAACCATGAAACGTGGCTCTGTGATTGTAGATGTGGCCATCGATCAGGGCGGATGCGTTGAAAGCGCTCGGCCAACGACGCACAGTGACCCAACGTATGTAGAAGAAGGTGTCGTTCATTACTGTGTGGCAAATATGCCGGGCGCTGTCGCCAGAACCTCTACGCTAGCATTAAACAACGCGACGCTACCGTTCGTATTGGCCTTAGCAAATAAAGGCACAAAGCAGGCTTTATTGGATGACGCAAATTTGATGAAGGGGCTCAATGTTTTTGCCGGAAAGCTAACGTCGCCAGAGGTTGCTAGTAGCTTAAAAATGGAGCTGGCTGATAGAAAAGTGCTGGTTAATAACGCTTAAAACTAATAAAAAATAGCACCGGGTTTTATCCCAGTGCTATTGCTTTAAATCTACCTAATTTAATCTGTTATTAAATATTATTTAATAAACAACATTTCGCGATATTTCGGTAGTGGCCATAAATCGTCGGCAACGAGTGTTTCAAGCAAGTCGGCCGAAGTACGAATATCGACCATTAATGCACGAACATCAGCGGCCAGGAAACTCATGTGTGCTTCTGTAGTATCAAAGTGCTCAGACTCTAGTGCTGCACTGAGTTTTTCAACAGATGCCATCATCGCGGTCGCGGCTGCAGCGACTTTAGTTGCCGGAGAGTGTTCCAGTGTAAAGCCGGTGGACGCCATGCTTGATAAGTATTTAACCGCCGCTGGATAAATCATAGTGGTTGCCATTTCAATGACCAGCTTAGCTTCTACTTCAACCGACAGAACGTATTGCTCAGCATAAACCTCAAAACGGCTTGCCAATTCTGTTGGTGTCAGTACGCCAGTGTTTGAGAATAGCTCGACCACTTCTTTCTCTTTCAGCGCTGGTAATGCATCAGCAGTGGTTGGCGCATTTCTTAGGCCGCGTTCTTCTACCGCCATTCTATGCCATTCAGCGGAATAACCGTCACCACCGAAAATCACGTTGCTGTGTAATTCCATCAGTTCTTTAATAACGGCAAAAGCCGCAGCGGCTTTGTCTTTGCCACTTTCTAATTGAGCTTCTAACTTTTCAGCGATCCATTCTAGTGAATCTGCCAGCATAGTGTTCATCGCGACCAGAGGGCCAGAAACGGATTGCGATGAACCCACTGCACGGAACTCAAAACGGTTGCCGGTAAAGGCAAATGGTGATGTGCGGTTACGGTCGCCCGGATCACGTTCAAACTTAAGAATTTGCGCCAAGCCAAGATCCATTAGACCGCCGCTCTTAGGCACATGCAGAGCGCCCGTTTTGATGTCGTCGAATACTTTCTCTAATTGGTCGCCTAAGTAAACCGACAAAATCGCCGGCGGCGCTTCGTTTGCGCCTAAACGATGATCGTTGGAAGCGGAAGCAATAACGGCACGCAATAACGGACCAAACTTGTGCACGCCACGAATAACTGCGCCACAAAATAGCAAGAAATTTAGGTTGTCGTTTGGCGTGCTGCCTGGATCGAGTAGGTTACCTTGAGTGGCATTACCGACAGACCAGTTAACGTGTTTTCCCGAACCATTGACGCCCGCGAATGGCTTTTCATGAAGCAGGCAGAAAAAACCATGCTTCTTAGCCGTAGTTTTCATCAGGGTCATTAACAATTGCTGGTGATCGGATGCAATGTTGGCGGATTCAAAGTAAGGCGCAATTTCAAACTGACCAGGCGCCACTTCATTGTGGTGCGTTTTGGCGGGAATACCTAAGCGATACAGTTTATCTTCGAAGTCTTGCATGAAAACTTGAACACGCTCAGGAATTGCACCGAAGTAATGATCATCAAATTGCTGACCTTTTGCTGGTGAAGCACCAAATAAGGTGCGTCCTGCCAATAGGATGTCGGGGCGTGCATTGGCAAATCGTTCGTCGATCAAAAAGTATTCTTGTTCGGCACCACAGCTTGAGTTCAGGGTTGCGATCTCTTCTTCACCCATCAGCGTAAGCACTTTTTGTGCTGCGGCGTTCATAGCGGCGTTAGAACGTAATAGGGGGATTTTTTTATCCAGTGCTTCGCCAGTCCAAGACATGAATACGCTAGGAATCATCAGCACAGCGCCGTTAGGCGTATGCATAATGTAGGCAGGGCTGGTCGGGTCCCAAGCTGTATAACCACGCGCGGCATTGGTCATGCGTAGGCTGCCGTTCGGGAACGATGAACCATCAGGCTCGCCTTTAATCAGTAAGCTGCCAGAGAATTCGGTGATCGCAGCGCCTTCTGGATTGGTAATGATAAAACCATCGTGTTTTTCAGCAGTAGCGTTCGTCATTGGGTAGAAAATATGCGAGAAAAATTTTGCACCTTTGGCCATTGCCCAATCTTTCATTGCGGCCGCTACGTCATCGGCTACGTCGTTAGGTAAGGCAGCGCCTGTTTGAACCGTTTTCTTCATAGCCTTATAGGCAGACTTAGATAGCGACTCTTCCATTTGCGCCATGCTGAAAACATCGGTTGCCCAGATTTTCTTCAGCGAATCAGTCATTTTGGTTTCAAATGGTACTGCTTTGTTAATGTCTGCAATTGCGTTAAAACGAGATTGACTACCGCTCATATACTTCCCCTGAAGAATCATCTTTTATGTGTGGATTTTTGCATGTTGTGGCCGATATACAGCTCAATAGGCCAAGTGCTGTACTGTATTTGCAATAACTGAACCAATGGCTGGATTTGGTGCTTTAGGTGTAGATCGCAATGTAGTCAAAGCGCAAACCTAGTACTGACACTTACGATCTGAATGGTTGAAAGTACAAAATGCCTATGATGTGCAAAATAGTACAGTGTTACTTCAAGCAACTCTAGACTACAAACGTCAGTAAGTCTGTCCTCTCAACTCCGTAAGTCTATAGTGGCCAAACTGACGGCTACATACGGCATCAAACCTATTGCGTTTGAAAGTGCGATTATAAATGTTTTTTTATTTTCCTCACCTAATATTCATCAGAAGAGAAGAAAATTCTGACGCCAATGAAGCAAACTCCAATCGGGTTGTCTGCTGCCATATGGATGTTGGGTGGTACCCTAGGTCATCGAGCTTTAGCATGAGTGCGGGTGGGCCCACATCAGAAGCAAAAACGCCCTGTATAGATAGTGATTGGTCTAATGCAGATTTCTTCAAAGCTAAGGTCTTTTAGGGCTAAAGAGTCGATGGTAGTCAGCTTATAATTTATCCCGAAACATAAAGTACACTGCGCCACACAAGCATATACCAGCCCAAAGATAATCTAGCTTTAAAGGCTCTTTTAAGTACATAACGGAAAATGGAATAAAGATCGTAAGAGTAATAACCTCTTGAATGATCTTTAGCTGCCCAACACTTAGAACAGTATAGCCAATGCGATTGGCAGGCACTTGAAATAGATATTCCAGTAAAGCAATTCCCCAGCTTACCAGGGCAGCGATAATCCACGGCTTATTGTTGAGTTCTTTTAAATGGGCATACCATGCAAAGGTCATAAATACATTGCTGCACAAGAGCAGGCCGATGGAGATGAGAATTGGGTTCATGGTTGACTAATGACGCTTGGCAAGAAACCGTTAATTAACCACTCAATTGATCAATACTCAACCGATAATATATCGATCTTTTCGAAAACGCCTAATGACTGAATACTTCCAATAAGAAGTCTATATAATACTCGTCTGCTATAGATCTATTTGGAAACGCGCTATGTTTTTTGATCGACAAGATGAAAATCTACTGACCCTAACACGCGATGATGCCACCCATCCGTTAGCCTCATATTCTAAACATGCATTTGAGCTGGATGGTTTTGAATGGCCCTCGGTAGAGCACTACTACCAAGCCATGAAGTTCGACGATGCCGAGTATCGCGAACAAATCCGCCAGGCGTCTCATCCGGCTGAAGCATCCAAACTAGGCAAAAGTAGAAAACACCAAAAACGCAAAAACTGGAAAAAGAATAGCGTCACCTACATGACCCGCGGCACCTACATCAAATGCCGTACCCATCCGGATGTGGCACAAGTGCTGCTGAATTCTGGCGATCTAGCCATTAAAGAAGTCAGCCAGTACGACTACTTCTGGGGCGGTGGCCGCGATATGCGCGGTGACAATGAATTTGGTAAATTGCTGATGGGCATTAGGGCAAAGTTGCTGGCAGAGAAGGCGAGCATATGAGCGGGAGTGAAACAGATCTCCCACTTTTTGATGATTAGCGTTAGATCATCTTTCTGGAGGCTAAAAATCCAAATAAAGCAGAGAAAATGGCCGTTATTATCAAGTTCCAAGCAGCTTTACGGTAACTATTTTCTAGGTTTTTTAACTTAAATTTATACTCTATATTTACATCTCTCATTTTTACATCATCATCGGTGGGGCAATACGGCCTCCAAGTTCCGGTTTGATCGACGTAATTGATCAAAGAGCCTGTTTCATTATAGTAAAATCTCGCCATTATTTTCGAGTAATTTTCTCGCTCGTCTGGGGGTGATTCGGCTCTCCAGTCCTCGGGGATGTTAGGATTCAGACTAAATTTATCTGATGGTCTCGATACCTTTTCAAACTTATTCGCATAGTGAAAATAAGCTGTGCTGGAGATCATTACGTATGAAATCCCAAGAGATAAAAGAAGAAATGAATATCTACGTCTTGGTTTTAGGAATATACGTTTAGTGCCTTCAAAGATAAGAATGATGCAAAAAACATATCCAATCGTGTTCTTGAAGAGTTTAAGGATTTCTTGGGAATCTATTAGTGAATCCATTGATTAAGTACCATTTTAATTTTTTAGTTTTTAATACAAGCGTCGCGTTCTAATACCCAACAGCGCGGATTATAACTAAACCCGATATGTTCATAGTAGGTATTCGCTGCAGGCGCGGCAATTAAGATCAACTTTCAGATTGGCCCCAGTTGATTTTGAGTGATCACTTGGAGTTGTTTGCCAAGTGTATTGATTGGTCTTCATCCCGGTCAAATTCTGGTAATCTAAAGCCTTGTTTATGCACTTATGGCTCATGTCCAATACCTCAAGGATTGTATGTTTCGGCTTTATCATTCCAATGATCTCGATGTTCTAAAGGGCATTATGCTTGCGCTGATGCGCGAGCAGCCGCCTAGTCCTTTGGCGCGGGAGGCGATTCTGGTGCAGAGTCAGGGTATGGCGCATTGGTTGAAGTTGCAGTTGGCCGATGGTTTGGGCATTGCGGCGCAGGTCGATTTCCCGCTGCCGTCGTCTTACGTCTGGACAGTATTTAACCAGTTAAAGCCTGAGCTTCCCGAACGTTCGCATTTTGATAAGCAGGCAATGGCTTGGAAGTTGATGCGTCTGCTGCCGGCATTGGTGAGTGATCCTGAGCATGGCGGCTTATTTGCGCCGGTTAAGCATTATCTAGAGCACGATGAACAAGGCATTAAGTGCTATCAGTTAGCGCATAAAATTGCCGACGTATTCGATCAATATTTGGTTTATCGACCTGATTGGCTGCTGGCGTGGGAGCGCGGCGACGATAAGGTCGATGATACCGATGTCAGTTCGCAGCCGTGGCAGCCGCATTTATGGCGCGCTTTGGTTGCTGATTCTAGAGCCTTGGGCAATAGCCTAGATCACCGCGCGCGCTTGTTAGAGCAGCTCAGCGATTTGGTAGGGCAACACCCAGAACGCTTAGCGTCTATGCCGAAGCGTCTGTTTGTGTTTGGTATTGCTGCCTTACCGGGGTCGTATTGGCAGGTATTGAATGCGATTTCGGATCATATCGACGTGCATTTCTTTTTGCTTAATCCTTGCCGTAATTTCTGGGGCGATATTGTTGATGATCGCCGCCAAGCCCGAATTTTGCGCCAGCAGCCGGAGGCCGCAGAGTATTTAGAACGTGGTAATCCGTTATTAGCCTCGTGGGGCCGTTTGGGTCGAGATTTTTTAACCTTAGTTCACGATGGCGCGGAGGATGGCCGCGTTACCGATGTGGAAGCTTGGGTTGATCCCGCCGCTACTGGGCTAACAATGCTCAAGCAAGTACAGGCGGATATTTTAGAATTATTTGATCGCCAAGCCTTGGCCTATGGCGAAGAGGCGTTAACGCACAGTCAGTTTAAGCAAGTGGTGGCGGCTAACGATACCAGTGTGCAATTTGTTGCTGGGCACAGTGCCTTGCGCGAAGTGCAGCGTTTACACGATCAATTGTTGGCTTGGTTAAGTGCCGATGCCACCTTGCATCCGCGCGATATAGTGGTGATGGTACCGGATATTGATTTATACGCGCCCTACATTGATGCGGTATTCGCCAGCGCACCGGAAGGCCAGCGTATTCCGTGGGCCATTGCCGACCAATCCATGGTGAGCGAAAACCCCTTACTCGATAGCGTGATCAGTTTAATGGGCTTGGCCGACAGCCGGTTATTGCTCACCGATGTACAAGACTGGCTGGATGTTGCCGCCATTCGTCGTCGTTTTGATATCGACGAAAACGAGTTAGATACATTGCGCGATTGGTTCGAACGCGCGCAAATTCGTTGGGGCTTGGATGGCAATCATCGTCAGCAATTGGGCTTACCGAATTTCGAGCAAAACAGTTGGCGCAAAGGTTTGCGCCAATTATTGCTGGGTTTAATGCTGCCGGATATTAACAGCACGAGCGACGAAGCAACCCACTGGCAGGGTGATTGGCCGGTCAGTGCAGTGGAAGGTAATGCCGCAGAATTGCTGGGTAAATTGCTGAGCTTTGTTGATGCTTTGGAAAACTGGCAGCACTTTTTTAGCCAGTCGCATAACGTGGATGAATGGCTAAGCGCCTTACCGCAACTATTAAATGATTTATATCTACCCGATTTAGACGACACCATGACATTGCAGCGTGTGCGCGATGCCATAGAGCGCTGGCGTCAGGAATTAGCAGATGCCGCTTACGATGGCGACTTGCCAGCGGCGGTGATTAAAACCTGGTTTAACGAGCAATTAGGGCAACAGGGCGGTTGGCAACGATTTTTAACTGGGCCTGTGAATTTTTGTACCTTGATGCCGATGCGTTCTATTCCGTTCAAAATTGTCTGCATGCTGGGTATGAACGACCAAGATTATCCGCGCCAAGTCACACCAATTGGTTTCGATTTAATGGTGTCAGGGAAATCGCGTCGTGGGGATCGCTCCCGTCGCGACGACGACCGCTATTTATTTTTAGAAGCGCTGTGCTCGGCGCAAGAAAAACTCTATATCAGTTATCGTGGTCGTGATAGCCGCGAAAATAGCGAGTTGCAACCGTCGGTATTGGTGAGCGAATTAATTGATTATATCTGCGATGGTTTTTGCCTTGCCGATTGCACAGATTTACCCGCGCGCAAAAGCCGCGAGCAGATGCACAATTGGCTCATCGAAGAGCTACCCTTGCAGCCGTTCAGCTCAGCGGTATATCAGCCTACGCATCCTCGCAGTGTGATAAGCCATCATCCTTTGTGGGCCGCGGTGGCGAATGTGGGCGCACAAACAGTGGATGCCAATCGCGCAGCGCAGGCATTTTTAACAGCGCCGTTGAATATTCCTGCTGATCTCGATACGCGCACGGTGGCGTGGAAAGATATTAAAGAGGCGTTGCTTAAGCCATCTGCATTCTTTTTACGTCGCCGCTTAAAAGCCGATTTAAATTTATATTGGCAAGAACACACCAACGAAGAACCGTTTAATCTCGATGGTTTAGAGCGTTATAAATTACGCAATCAACTAGTGGATCAAGCGCTTTCTGGCCACGATGCCAATGTGTTCGAATTTACCCAGCAACAACAAGCCTTGGGTCATTTACCGGTTAATAATATTGGCCAAGTGCACGGTGAAGGTTTGGTCGAAGATGTCGCGGAATTAATTGAAGCTTTGCAAAGTCATTTAGCGGCACCGGCAGAGTCGCGTTCGTTGAGTATCGAGTGTGAGGCATTAATCCCCAATGTGGGTTTAACCACCACAACGATTGAGGGTGAATTACAGCAAGTATTCGCTGGGCGATTATTGCATTACCGCGTCGGCGATATTCGCGGCAGCCACTTATTATCTTTGTGGCTAGATCTAGTGTTTATTGTTGCCTGTGATGGAGGAAACTCAATTACTGGTGCCGATATTTTTGGCTACAACAAAAAGCTGTTGGAGCAACACTTAAGTGCGCCATCGCATGCCGAGGCCGTGGCCTATGTGCAGCAATGTTTAGCTCTGTATTGGCAGCACTGGTGTGAGCCGAGCGATCAACTGCCCGACATACTCTGGACGCTGCTAAAAAATGATGAAGAAAAACACGATAAAATTATTGTCGAGCAATTGAACCGTGATATCGGCGAGTTTGCTCAAATCGAAAGTCAGCGTTGCCTGCCGGATTTGCCACGACAATTACTCGATGACGAATTACGCGCAAGCTGGCTGGATAAATGGCAGTGGCTGATGAGCCCGATTCAAGCCCACGATACCAGTGCCGATGGTGATTCCGGTTTTGATAAAAATGGAGGCGACTTATGAAGCGCCTCAATATTGATCAATTCCCACTGCAAGGCCAATCGTTAATCGAGGCCAGTGCGGGCACGGGTAAAACCTACACCATTACCCAATTGTATAAACGTTTACTGTTGGCGCATCGTTCGGATTTGCCACGCTTAGGCACAGATCAAATATTGGTGGTGACCTTTACTCGTGCCGCCACCGAAGAGTTACGCGGGCGTATTCGTGAGGGCATTCGCGAAACCTTCGAGCACGTCTTGTCGCGCCAGCAAGCACCGTTAAACGCCGGTGAAGAAGCGACCCATGAATTAGATCGTTGGTTAGCGGAAGTTGCGCATTCCGATTCTGCGACGCTAACCTCGCGCGAATTAACTAAGTGGTTACAGCTTAATTTATCGCAAATGGATGAAGCCGCGATTTATACCATTCACGGTTTTTGCCAGCGCATGCTCAAGCAATTCGCCTTCGATAGCGCTGTGGTGTTCGATGCCGAGTTAGTACTGGATGCTGGCGATTATTTAAAACAAGCCTGCGAAGATGTCTGGCGCAGTAGCAGTTATCCCTTAGGGTTAGATCAAAGTCGCTTTGTTTGCTCGCAGTTTAGCGGCCCCGATAAATTATTCAGCTTGATTCGCAATTGGTTATCGCGCCCTGATTTTGTTTTCTCGCCGAATATTGTCAAAGCCAATACGTCATTTGAGTTGGAGCAAGAGTGGGTCAAGGCCGAAGCCTTATATCAACGCGTAGCTGAATTGTGGCATAGCCTTGGTGCAACTGATGTTACTGATCTCATTGCGCAATCGGGTGTGGATAAGCGTTCATACAGTAAAAAGCATTTGCCGAACTGGTTAGAGCAAGCCAACGATTATTTAACCTCAGGTTTTAGTTTGCCAGCGACGGCGAATCTGTATCGCTTTGGCCAAGAAGAACTATTGGAAAAAACCAAAAAAGGCGAAGCGCCAACCCATGCGTTATTTGCTGCAGTGGATGCCTTTTTACCGGTGGCGAATCAATTAAGCCTAGCGTTGCAGCAAAGCTGGTATTTTTCGGTAAAAGCCCGTTATTTAGAATTATTAGAACGCTCAGGGGCATTAACGCCCGACGACTTATTACGCTTATTAGATCAAGCCCTTGCCGGCCCCCAAGGCCAGTTATTGGCCGCGCATATTCGCGCTCAGTATCCGGTGGCTATGATCGACGAGTTTCAAGATACCGATCCACTGCAATATCGTATTTTTAGCCGTATTTATCCGTATCAATCCGCTGACGCCAAGCCGGGTTATGGCTTGTATATGATTGGCGACCCTAAGCAGGCGATTTACGGTTTTCGTGGCGCGGATATTTTTACCTATATTCAAGCGCGCCGCAGCTTACCGGATGAGCGCCGTTTTACCTTAGATACCAACTATCGCAGTCACAGTGGTTTAGTTGCAGCGGTTAACCAATTATGGCAAGCGCATGCTAAGCCGTTTATTTTCGACGACGACATTAAATTTATGTCGGTTGCAGCGAGTGGTCGGCGCGATGATGGCGGTTTACAGCTCAGTGCGCAAAATGCGGCAAGCACAGTAAGTACAGCACAAGCTCTGCCCTTATTGCATTTATGGCAAGGCGGTGCGGGCGAATCAAGGGCGGCTGAGCGTGCTCGTGTCGCCGCTGAATGTGCCAGCCAAATTCAGGCTTTATTGCAGGGCGGCGGTTCGTTCGGTGAGTCGCCCGATAACAAGCCAGTGCAAGCCAGTGATATTGCTGTGCTGGTGTATTCGCGCAAGCAAGCGGGGCGTATTCGCCATGAATTAAGTCGCTTAGGGATTGGTAGTGTCTTTTTAACCCGCGATAGCGTTTACGATTCGCAGGAGGCACGCGATGTTTTCTCTTGGTTACAAGCCATTGCGCAGCCAAGCGATGAGCGCGCCGTGCGTTCGGCACTAAGTACTCAAACCTATGGTTTGAGTGCAGATAGACTCGATCATTTATTAAATGATGAACGTGCTTGGGAACAGCAATTAAGCGTGATGTTTAAATATCACGAGTTATGGCAAAAGCGCGGTGTGATGGCAGCCATGATGCAGTGGCTGGAAGATGATCAGCGTGCGGTGCGCTTGCGCAGCCAAGACGATGGTGAGCGCTGCTTAACCAATTTATTGCACTTAGGTGAATTGCTACAGCAGGGCAGTCGCCGTTTGCGCGGCCATCAGGCATTAATTCGCTGGTTTGGTGATCAGGTATTTGCCACAGAGCGCAGCGGTGAAGAAGCGCAATTGCGGTTAGAAAGTGATGCAAACCTAGTGAATATTGTCACCATTCATAAATCTAAAGGTTTGGAATATCCCTTAGTGTTTTTGCCCTATCTTTGGGAAGACAGTTTTATACCCTTCTCGCAAAGCGAAGCGCATTACGTTGACGATAAACAAGGCTTAGTGATTAATCTTGCGCCCGATCAAAAAGCCAAAGATGCACAAATTCGCGATAACACCGCCGAGAATTTACGTTTGCTGTACGTTGCGTTAACCCGTGCGCGTCATGCCTGTTTTATTTGGGTCAGTACTGCGGATTCGAAAAAGAAAGATGTTCCGCAACTGGCTTTCTCCGCACTCGGTTATTTGTTGCAATGTGATGTTAGTGGTGACATTGCTGACTTTAATAGCGAGGTTATTTATCAAGGGCCAATGCCTGTGTGGCTGGGCAGTGACGATTTTAATATCAGCGATACGAATGCCACGATAACTGCGAATCATTTTAACGGTTACTCTCGTGACTTATGGCGAGTGAGCAGTTACAGCCAGTTAACGGCGGCGAGTCATGCCCATGCTGCGCCCACGGGGGTGTATGCGTTGATATTGGAGCAGACGGATCAGCCGACTTTCGACGTCGAAGCCGAGAGTCTTCGGCTCGCAAGTCCGTACGCAATTGATGACTCAACGATAGATATACAACAAGCGAATATTCCAGCGGCGTTGTCCTTCCCTAAAGGGGCCACACCGGGTACCTGTTTGCATGCCATATTGGAAGTTTGGGATTTTGTCGATGCGGCTAAGTTACACCAACTCTGCCTACAGCAATTGCAGCATTTTGGTTTAGATATCGAACTTGAACCAGCGCTAGCGCAGTGGCTGCAACAAGTGGTGACATGTCCTCTGGTTTCAGAATTTGAATCCGAATTTTCCTTAGCTCAGCTGAAGCGTGATGAGCGTCTAGATGAAATGGAATTCCATTTACCGATTGCACAACTCAGTTCGGCAGAGGTGAATCGCTTGCTTGAAGAACGCGCCCTACAATTTGATAGTTTACAAGGCTATTTAAAAGGCTTCATTGATTTGATTTTTTGTCGAAATGGACGTTATTACGTAGCTGACTATAAATCGAATCATTTGGGTAATTCGGCTGAAAATTATCAGCCAGAGTCACTTCGGGAATCGATGAAAGATCACAACTACGACCTTCAGGCATGGATCTATACAGTGGCGTTGGATCAACTGTTGCGGGTGCGCTTACCGAATTATTCGCCAGAGCAGCATTTAGGTGGCACCTATTATTTGTATTTACGTGGCATGATTACTGAGTTCACGGGTGAGGTATTCGATGACATTGTGATGCCAGATGTCGATGCGAAAAAACAAAAAGCGGTGAACAAATCGGTTAATGCCATGCAGGGCGATTTATTTGGCGCAGAGCCGAGCGTGCCAAGGTCTTCAGCATCTGATGGAGCAGAGCAAGCGAAGGCTAATCACGCTGGTGTGTTTTATTTGCCGCCGGATTTAACCGCACTGGCTCAATGGCGCAAGGTATTATTGGGAGTTGATGCATAATGCAAACACAAAAACTCCTGCTAAATACGACTCTGCTGAATACCGAGTTTTCGACTTTAATCGACGCTATGTTAAGTCGGGGTCGCTTGCGCAGTATTGATGTGCAACTTGCCAAGCAGATTGTCGACTACGAATTTCAACGAAGAGAAGAGCGTTCTCAGCCGTTAACACAAACCGAGGCGACGACATTATTTTTGGCTGCCGCTGGTGTGAGTTTGGTATTAGGTAGAGGGCAAGTGTGCTTACCTTTGGCGCGAAGTCCGTTGCCCGAATGGCAAAACCTTTGGCCAAAGCCAGTTGATCTCAACGTATTGCTGGCTGATTGCCACGTTATTGCCCATATTGCCGATCAGAATATAGATGAAAAGGATTACACCGGCGCAGAAGAACAGCCGCCCTTAACCTTGTTTCAAGGCAACTTATATTTGTCGCGTTATTATTGCTACGAACGTGGAGTGTTTAATCATATTCAACAGCGCTTAAATAATGCACTTTTAGTTAACGATGACGAATTAGCGACGGCAATTCGAACATTATTTCCATCATCCGATGGTGGTGATACGCCAGTAGTTGATTGGCAGGCCGTGGCAGCAACCAGTGCCTGCTTGCAGCGCTTTACTGTGATTACCGGTGGCCCAGGTACAGGGAAGACGACAACTGTAACGCGGCTGTTAAGCGCTTTGTTAAGCCAGAATCCGAATTTAAGTATTGCTTTGGCTGCGCCCACAGGAAAAGCAGCGGCACGTATGACAGAATCGATTCGCTATGCTCGTGATCGTGTTGCCAATGGCGAGCGAATTCCCGACGAGAGTTTTACCCTGCATCGTTTATTGGGTTGGTCGCCGCGCGGATTTAAATATCATCAAGGTCGGTCGTTACCCTATGATTGCGTGGTGGTCGATGAAGCCTCTATGGTCGATTTACCCATGATGTCGCATTTATTTTCAGCATTAGCTGCCGATACGCGGCTTATATTATTGGGCGATCAAGACCAGTTAGCCTCGGTGGAGGCGGGCAGTGTGCTGGCGGATTTATGTGATGCGGGCACCAGTCATGCACCGGATATTGAATTTTCGCAGCGTCTCAGTCGCATTACTGGATTTGATTTAACGGCGGTCGCTGATCGAGCATATGCGTCGATGCAGAATGCCGTAGCGCATTTACGCGTGTCCCATCGCTTTAATAAAGATAGCGGCATTGGCCGTTTAGCAGCGGCGGTGAATACGGGTAATAGCGACGAGGCGGTGACTCTTTTTGGGCAATATGATGATTTAGCGATTGCTTGGCACAGTGCCGTTGAGGGCCGGTTACGCGTGTTACCGTGGCAACAGCGCGTGATTGCTGGATATCAAGATTATTGTCGCGCAGTAAGAGAGCAAGCATCTGCTGCTGAAATATTGCAGTGCTTTAACAATTTTCAAGTGCTGGTAGCAGTGCGCCAAGGGCAATTTGGCGTTGAAGAAACTAATCGCCAGATTGAACGTCTGTTTAAAGAGACGGGTATGTTACCGGCGAGTTCTTCCGGTAGTAATAGCGCGTGGTATCCGGGGCGGGCGGTGATGATTACCCGTAACGATTATGATCTGGGATTATTTAACGGCGATATCGGGATTTTAGTTTCTTATGAAGGAGAAGATCGCGTAGCCTTTATTGCCAGTGATGGCGCTATGCGTTATCTACTACCAAGTCGTTTACCACCACATGAAACCGCCTTTGCCATGACAGTGCACAAAAGCCAAGGTTCGGAGTTTGAGCATGTGTATTTGATACTGCCGTTAGAGTGGCAAACGGTGATTAGCCGAGAGCTTATTTATACCGCCATTACGCGGGCCAAAGTCTCTTTTCAGTGTTTAACCAGTTTGCCGTGTTGGCAGTCGGGCGTTGCTACAAGGGTCGAGCGGGCCAGTGGTTTACGGCAAGCTTTGTGGTCTAATTAGAGAGAGCAATATCCTTATAGTTTCAGCGTTAATGTTTTCTTGATTTATTTCGGAGATTTTCAAATGAGTTCGTCTGCATCGCGTCGCATTGCCATCATAAGCGCCGTGACTTTAGTGACCTTCGTCGTGTTATACATAGCTATTTTCTGGGCGGTACCTAAGTTCGGTTTACGTTACATCGAACAGGAGTACGCTAAGCTTGGCGATGGTTATCAGCTAACAATTGGTGACTGGGGAATATCGCCTTGGAATGGTCATATCTTACTAAAAGACGTTGATGCACAGTATCCGTCGAAAAGCACTGGCAAGCAGGTTGAGGTTGGCTTAGATAAGCTGGCCCTCAATGTACGTTTGGCTAGCTTGTTTAATAAAGAAATTCATATTCAGCAGGCCTCTCTGCACGGCTTACGTTTTAACGGTAAACAAACCAGTGATGAGTTAGTGCTTGCAGGTTTTCCAATTCCGTTGGCAAGCGATGATGCACCTGTTTCAGCTGAAGAAACTGCCAGCGACGATTCTAGCAGCCCGTGGATATTTTTGGTCGATTCAGTGGAATTCACCGACAACACCATTCATTGGAAGCAAGAAGGCTTGAGTGTTGGGGTGTACTTGCAGAGCATCACCCTCAGTCAATTAAACAGCGCTAGTCATGCTGCGGTTCCTGTAACCATTGATTTAACGGTAAAGGAATTTAATCTGACAGAACCACAGGCCATGGCGTTAGAAAAACCGCTTACGTTTACTTTAGACGGTAGTTTATACGATGTTTTCACCAACCCGCGATTAACGGCTAATAGTGTTGTAAATGATTTAGACATCACTGGTGATGCGCTTAAATCGTTAGTGCTTAGCAAGCTATCACTAGATGGTGTGGACGCAAGTTATTCCGAAGCCGGTGTTGTTTTCGGTATCAAACAGCTTTCGCTGAATAATTTAGTTACTGAGTTGCCCGAGCAAGGTAGTGCTGAGCTAGGCGATTTTATCGTTGACGATGTTCAAGTGGATTTGGCTAACGCGACGGCTGCGGTTGGCAATATTAAAGCGGATAACTTAAATACTACTGATTTCGGTGTTACTAAAGCAGCATTAAAGTCATTGGGTATGCATTCAATGACGGCGAAAAATATTACAACCGATCCGGGTGTAATGATTACCAATATAACCCTGACAGGTGCCAGTGCAGACTTACCCGAGCAAGGTAATGTGCAGCTAGAGGATTTCTCAATCGACAATGTCGATGTTGATCTTGCGACTGCCGTTGCCAGTATCGAAAAAATTTATGCGGGTAATTTCACTGCCGCTGATGTTGCCGGTGGTCTTGAAAGTGTGAGCTTAGCATCACTTGGTTGGGAAAATATCAATGTTACCGAATTAAGAACAACGCCTAATATTACCCTACAAAAATTTGGTATAACCGATTTGAGTGCTAAGCATTTAACCGACGGTAATATGACCTTAGCCAGTTTAACGGTTAACGGTGTTAGCGGTGGCACTGACTACCAAAATGTCGAGCAAGTGGATGTGAAGGAACTAAACGTGTATGGGGCTAATAGCGCTGTTCCATTATTAAGCTTACAGGAATACCACATCCCCGATATTGCCGTTAATCAGATCGGTTTAACTACGGGCTTACATACCTATGCAGGGCTTGTAGCAACGGTCACGCGTGCTGCTAATGGCAATATCATCGGTATTCCTGCCAGTGCACCGGCGACGGCTCCAGAAGCCAGCCAGCCAGCTGATACCGAATCGCTAACGGAAGACGACGTTGCGCCATCTAAGGCATTTGGCGTGCGTATTGCTGGCGTTAAGCAAATTGGCGATGACGATAACGTAAGCCAAGTGCATTGGACTGATGAAAGCGTTAGTCCTGTTTTGCGTTCTGATTTGCGAATTTATGAATTAGAAACGGGCCCTGTTGATACCGCTAATCTAGAAACTGCTATTCCAATGACGATAGTGACTGGATTAGATACTTATAATCGTATTGTTCTTAAAGGTGCCTTGGGCCTGAAAAATGACCTACCTGAAGGTGAGTTAACTTTTACTATCGATCAATTAAACTTACCGGCATTTAATTCGTATGTGGTTCAAGCAATGGGCTATCGTGTGAAGAAAGGCATGTTGAAAGTAGATGCCAATATTACATTGCATGACGGTCAGTTAGGCGGTAACACAGATATTTTATTAAAAAATAGCAAGTTAGAACCCGCCGACGAAGACACTATTAATCGTATTAGCAAACAAATTGCGATGCCGTTAGATACTGCCTTATCAGTATTGCGAGATGATAATAACAACATCAAGTTAGAAGTACCTTTGTCCGGTGATATCACAGATCCAGACGTTGGAATCAACGACGTGATCAATCAGATCAGCACTAAAGCGTTAAAAACGGCGACTCTGTATTATTTAAAACAATCTTTGCAGCCCTATGGCGCTTTTATTAGCTTAGCGTCATTTGCTGGTGATCAATTATTTGCCGTGCGCTTAAATGATCTTGAGTATGTAGCTTTGGCAACTGAGTTAACAGATAAGCAGAAAGAGTATTTAGATACAGTCGGTAAAATGATGAGTAAGAAGACCGACTTGGAGCTGCAAGTCTGCCCAGTGGTGAGCAATGATGAAGCTAAGCAATGGGGTGAGGATTGGTTTAATTATGCGCAAAAGCGCTCAGCCGCAGTAAAAGCCTATTTGGCGAACATAAAAGACAAAGGTGATAACGTACTGTCATCACGTATTAGCTTATGTGAGCCGCAGAAGGGCGATAAACCAATGGTTATACTCGGAGTTTAAACCGGTTAGAGGTACCAAGGTAACGACATAAAAAAAGAGCGCCTATCATTTCCAATAGGCGCTCTTTTTATTGCCCGTAATTAAACGGGCATTGGGAGTCAATTAAGCTGCGTTCTCAGCACTTGCGATTGGCTTAACCACAAATAGTAGATCGCCTTGATTCACTTGCTGGCCATCACTGTTCATGATGCGCGTGACCTTAAACTTCTGATTAGCAGGATACAGTTCAGCTCCGGTACGATTGAATTGCTTCAAGCTTAACGGTGTGAACATCTTCATGGCTTCCATCAAACACAATGTTTGATCGACACCAATGATATCGCCTTCTTTTACGAACGCGGGTTCGCTAGGCGACGATGATCCGTAGAAAATACTGGTTGAAGGTGACAGTACTTTCAATTCATCAGAGCCTTCGATCTTCAACTGCGATGCATCAACTGCATCAGCGTTCATGTCCGCTGATTCCTCGATATCGAGAATCAAAGCATCCACGTCAATACGGTCTAAGAACTGCGGTAAATAGGTTGTGTCGTACACACCGTTGCAGAAAACCTCATCATCAAGCACACGCTTTAACAATGGAATGTTAGTGCAAACACCGGTGATACGTACTTGTTCTAAATACGTGCGCAATTTCTTAATGGTATCGTTGCGATCCGTACCGTAACAAATAATCTGCGCCACCATGCTGTCGTAGAAAGGTGACACTTTTTTGCCCGGCGCAGCCATCGAAATTAATTCGATATGATCGCATGCTGGCATGACACATTCGCGAATAGTACCTGGTGTAGGAACGAACTCGACGTTATCGCCTTTACGCACCGCTTTTTCAGCATTAACGCGAACTTCAATCGCATAACCATTCGCTTTAGGCGACATATCTTCAATACTGCCGCCTTCGGCAATTTTGAATTGAGTCGTAACGATATCAATACCTGACACGAGCTCAGTTACAGGGTGCTCTACTTGAAGACGAGTATTCATCTCCATGAAGTAGATCGCCATTGAGTCGAGATCGAAAATAAATTCAACCGTACCCGCACCGACATATTTAACCGCATCGGCTAGTTTTTCAGCGAAGTCGTAAGCGCTTTGCTCAAGTTCACGCGGCAACATGGTTGAACCAGATTCTTCGAAAATCTTCTGGTTATTGCGCTGCACCGAACAATCACGCAGACCTAAAATACGAGTGTTACCGTGTTTGTCACGCAATACCTGAACTTCGATATGGCGTAATGAAGTGACGTATTTTTCTAAATAGACATCGCCGTTACCGAATGCTGCTTTTGCTTCGGTCGAAATTTGATGGAATAGGGAATGAATATTATCCGGAGACAACACCACTTGAATCCCTTTACCGCCACCACCGTGCACTGCTTTAAGCAGCACTGGGTAGCCAATATCGTCAGCAACGCTAGCGGCATTCGCCGAGCTAGTAAGAATACCGTGAGAGCCGGGAACAACAGGAACATTAACGCGCATGGCCGTGTTAATAGCGTTCGACTTGTTGCCCATGGTTTCCATTGACGATACTGGAGGTCCGACGAAATTAATGTCGTGGTTACCACATAGAGCAGCGAACTGGCTGCTCTCGGATAAGAAACCAATACCTGGGTGCAGAGCGTCGACGCCTTCGTGGTGAGCGATACGCAAAACTGACTTGGCATTTAAATAGCTTTCGTCTGGGGTATTACCACCAATACAAACGACGCGGTCTTGAGGTCCTAACATATCGACAGGAACGGATTCCATATCTGGGTCAGACTGAATTAAAACCACTTTAATATCGTTTTCTTGCGCCTTGCGAATTAATTTAACCGCAGTACAGCCGCGGGCATGAATCAATACTTTATTGATTTCGCCATACTTCTTCAGCTTGCTTGCATTACTACCAGTATCTGGAGCCATGCGCTCAGCGGTTACATAACCTTCAAGTACACGCGCCAGTACGTCGTCGACTGTATAGCGAGCCACTGGCATATCGGGGTCGATAGCGCGCAGGCGTTCATCCAATTCTGGTAAGAATGGGTGAGCGACGAGGCCGTCCATCGACTTCGAAGATACCGACAAGTAGTTCGATAGTGTGCACGTGCTTGGCAAGTACGAAGGTACAACGATTTGCCCAGCGAAGGGCATGTTAGTACCAGAGAAGTAATAGGTTTGCGCGAGAGGGTGAGTAACAAAACTCGCCTGCGCACCACCGGTACAGTCTCCGAAACCAAAGATCACAATCGGTAAGTCGTTATCGCGTACAAAACGGGTTAAGCGATCGTTCACTACTGCCATTGAGAATAGCGCTGCAGCGCCTTCTTTGGTTTGCATGCCGCCAGAAGAAACAAAGCATACCAGTGGCAAATGCTGACGCGCGCATTCAACCATTAACTTACAGAATTTCTCAGCACTGGCCATATCAAAGGCACCCGCTTGGAATTCTAAGTTCGAGATCAAAGCCCCAACGCGCTGCTCGCGACCACCCACTTTAATCGTGCCTAAACCCGTGATAACACCACATGGTTTAATGCCTTTCTTTAAAGCATCTTCAATAGAATTACGGAAACCGGGGAAGGCGACAGGGTCTGCCGACATTAGGTTTGCATTTAACTCTTCGAAATCGCTAAAGAAGCGCTCAATTAGGGCGCTAGCAGATGTCTTTTTCTGACGTTTGGCATCGTCCAGCACTTCTTGAATTAACAAGTCGTGGTAGGCCATGGTCAAGCGGTTCCAGAAGTCTTTACGACGACCAATCGATACAGGGTTTATACGGCCGTTGTAATTCTTACCATCAAGCTCGGCGCTATGATATTCCGACAGCAACTTCTCGAAAATAAAAGTAATAACAACAAATAGAGTGTCGGATAAGCGTGGGAACGCCAGCTTCTTCCATTCTTCTACTGATTTTAGGAAATCACCACGCTGTGAGCTTTTAATAAAATAGCTCAACCAATGGTTAAACGATTCACGCTCAGCTGCAGTATAAGTATCACCTGCTGTTGCTTCAGATAATGATTTCTCAAGTAGTGCTTTTACCGCTTCGCGACTTAAGCTGCGATTCTCGTTCGCTTCTTTGGCAACGCTGCCTAAGTTGTGAATAAAGTTGTCGTACAAGCGGCCAAATACCAGCATGTTTTGACATACTTGCGAAAATTCATAACGTAGTTCGTCATGCAAAATCGCATCAAGAATCGTAATGTCTGGATGCGCCGGATTTTGAATGTTTTCTTGGCGGAACTGAATATATGGCGCTAAGGCTTCTTCCAATATACGACGGTTCGCTTCAACCTTCATACTAGCTACGCTGTTAGACAGGGCTTCTGTACGGGTCGATAATTTTAGCGATGCGCGAATATCTTCAGGTAATAACTCGTCTTTTAAAATCGTATTTAACGCAGTAGCCAAAGACTGACGTAGTGCCCCTTTCGATTTTTCTTTCGTTAAACCTTCGGTTAACTCTTGACGAGTTTCATGAGGTAATTGCTCACGAATATAGGTCGCCAGAGGGTGCGGGTTGTGCTCTAGAAATTCAGCAACGGCAACGGCATCTAAAATGTCGTTGGCGCGTAATAAAAAACGGCTTTGTTTGTAATCTTCTAGATAATTCATTAAACCTTGGAAGTTGACGGTTGCGTCAGATTTCCAACGATTAAATAAATACAAACCGAGGTTAAAGCATAAATCTTGCTTGGCTTTTAAATAGTTATTCTTTGGCTCACCCAAGAATAAACGCGCAATCGTGCTGCGGCTGCCTTCACGATCTTCGTATTTAGCCCAGAAGTTTTTCCACGATTTATGTAGGTCATCATCGTAAACGATCTTTTCTGGTGCTTGCAGCCAGTTTTGGAATTTACGCTTAGTTTCGCGTTGCAAACGCTTTTGCAACTGTCCTTCAGGAATTTCTTTTTCCGCTAATCGGCCATAATTTTCGAGCGTCGTTGAATGAATACGACGACGTAGCGTCAGATAGCGAGTGTAACGATAAGTCAAACCGAAGATGTTGATGTGTTCGGTTGGCGACTGCGCTAAAAAGAAATTAGAGCCTTTTTGTAGGGTTAATAATTTTTCGGAAGGCGTTAAGAATCGTTCCACACTGCGTTGATAATGCAGCATCAAATCAGGATTGGTGCGGGCGAAATCTTTTGCACTGTTTTCGATTGACTCAATACCAGTGGTAATCGCCTTTAAAAGATTTACACGTTTTTCGTCGGCATCTGTTGGCGCGTAATCAATAATGCCATCAATAATCCCTGATTCGCGTAATTGAAAACACGACACTCCGACGTACTTCGCACATTCCTGCCACGACAGGTTGTACTTACGTGCAATACTGGCCAAACCTTGAGGCTGAATCGTATTAAAAATACCATCACGTACCGATAACAAGATATTGGTGGTTGCTAAAGGAATAGCACCGCCTGAATATCCCGCACCCCAAATAATACCTAGCGTAGGCACATCGTTATTGGCCATTTCAGTAATTAAATGGCTAATGGAGTGAGCTTGGTTATTGGCGTTGGCTTGTTCACTGGCATCGGCACCTGGGGTGTCGATGAAAGTAACAATAGGCATTGAGCGGCTAGCAAACACGCGTGCTTGCTGCGCGGCCTTGTTGTGGTGTTGTGCACCCCATGTGCCATTGTTGAATTCACGGTTTTGGCAAATAAAACCAATCCGTCGAGCATGACCGCCAAAGTCGACTTCTGCTTCAGCACAATAGAGTGGCCCATCTTCCAATTCGGAAATAATACGCAGCGCTATATGTTGAACAATGGCCTTTGCGCCAATACGCTGTGAGCCTTCGCTCGGTGCTACAACCTGTTCTATATAGTTGTCGATGTTAAGCGACTTCAGACGATCAAGTTCTAGCTTGCAATCTTCAGGCGCGATAAGGCCCTTAACGCTGTGATCTACAGCGTTATCTTCATATTCTGGGAACAGTGAAAAGTCAGCCGACAGTTGCTCTGCCTTCTGAAATAACTCGTCGATGTGTTTTGTCGAGTCAGTGTTCGCACTTAAATCTAATTGTGTCATTCGTTGTGTATTCCACCTGTACCTGAGATCAATTGCGGTGCGCATCTGGTTGGGTGTCGCTTAACCATTCAGCTTGAATAAGTCGCTTAATACGCGTCGCTTGATCTGTACTTTTTTATATCCGGTTTCTAATGAACCGGTGGATTAGTCAATGCTTGCTCAAATTGGGTAAACCAATGGTTAAAAAATCATCGGTTTATGAGCAGCCCGAGTATGTCATTTTTATACGCTCTGGAAAACCAGTGTTGCATTGGTGCCACCAAAGCCAAAACTATTAGACATAACAGTCTTAAGTTCAGCAGAGCGGTTCTCGGTCACAATAGGCATGCCAACGGCTTCTTGATCTAGTTCACTGATATTGGCACTACCCGTAATGAACCCATGCTTTTGCATTAGTAAGCAGTAGATCGCCTCTTGAACACCCGCAGCGCCTAATGAGTGACCTGTCAGTGACTTAGTCGAACTGATTGGTGGCATATTACCAGCGAATGCTCGATTGACAGCTTTTAGCTCAGTGATATCGCCTGCGGGTGTGCTAGTGCCATGAGTGTTCAGATAGTCAATGGTAGGGTTTCCAGCCATTTCTAACGCATCATGCATGCAACGTTCTGCACCTTCACCCGACGGAGCCACCATGTCGGCACCATCCGAAGTTGCGCCATAACCTATAATTTCGGCGTAGATTGTCGCACCGCGAGCTTTAGCGTGTTCGTACTCTTCGAGCACTATGATGCCGCCACCGGCTGCAATAACGAAGCCGTCACGATGAGCATCGTAAGGGCGAGAAGCGGTTTCTGGGGTTTCGTTGTACTTAGTGGACAAGGCGCCCATGGCATCAAACTGCATGGTTTGCGACCAATGTTCTTCTTCACCACCACCGGCAAAGACGATGTCCTGCTTACCCCATTGAATTTGTTCCATGGCATGACCAATACAATGAGCACTGGTCGCGCAGGCAGATGCAATGGAGTAGTTAATGCCTTTTATTCCAAATGCCGTAGCTAGGTTTGCTGATACTGTGCTCCCCATAGTACGAGTCACGCGATAAGGGCCAACACGGCGCATGCCTTTTTCGCGCATGATATCGACGGCTTCAACAATTTCGCTGCTGGATGCGCCACCAGATGCAGCAACTAAGCCCGTACGAGGATGACTAATAAGCTCAGGTGTCAGACCTGAATCCTCAATAGCCTCTAGCATGGAAATATAAGAATAAGCCGCAGAGTCGCCCATAAAGCGGCGTAGTTTACGGTCGATGAGATCGTCCATTTCGATCTGTGGAACGCCGGCTATGTGGGCGCGAAGTCCAAGTTCTTCGTACCCAGGAATGGTACGAATGCCAGAACGTTGGGCCTGCAATGAGGCAAGAACTTCGGATTGATTGTTTCCGATACAGCTAACAATCCCTAAACCTGTAACTACAACTCGACGCATGATAAATACTCTGGAACCGTAAAAACGTTAACTCTAAATATTGGGATCACCGTGTATTAAAGGTATCCCATAACCACTCAAGGCAACCACTATAAAGCACTGGCGAAAAAGGCAAAAAGAAAAAGTTAATTGCCGTTATGTCTCTGTTGCTTCTACGCGGTTGCGTTGACGCCAGTTAAGGAACCAATACCGATAACTGACAACACAAACGGCAAGGATGCTGGCCACTCCTCCGAGGAGTCTTGTATCAGGATAACGACTATCGTGAAACAGCAAAGCACAGCTTGCGATGGTCATTAGCACCGCGGCAGTTAATCGTAATCCCTGCGTTTGTAGCCAAGTGTACTCTTTGACGATTTTGATGGCTAACCAAGCGAATAGCAGCCCGCTAGCCGAGCCAATACAGATATCTAAAGGCCAATGTGCACCAACCGCGGCACGCGATAGGGAGGCGACGCTGGCAATGATCAGTACGATGACAGCCCATGTGCTGCGCTGAGTATTGAGCACTAATAGTCCAGCGGTGGCTAAGGCTGTAAATGAGTGCCCAGAAGGAAAGCTGTGATTTTTTAAAAATGGTCCGATAACGTGCAGCACTTCGCGATTGAGCACCGCAGGAGGTCGTGGAATATCCAGTGCAAATTTTAATCCCTGTACGAATACAGCACCGAGCACCAATAACACGAACGACTGGTTGAATAGGGTGGGTTTGAAGCTGCAGGCAATTGTTAATACAGCTACTGCAAACAGCGTATCTGCGACCAGTGTCATATTGCCCCAGAATACGTCTGGAAGGCGCTGAGTGAGCGCCTGAATAGCGATAAAGGTATCGGTATTGCTATCGGTAAATATCAGCGCCAATGCCAACAACAAGTAGGCAGTGATTGCTGCAAATATAAGTCGCTCATGGTTGATCATTGCCATCTTCCTTTAAAGTACTGGCGGGTTCGTTACCAATGCCTCTAGCAGGCGCGGTGCGTTGAATAATGACAATAGGCCCAGACTGAAACAGTATTTGGTAGTGATCAATCGACGATAATCGGTCTTCGCGGGCAAAACCAATTTCGCCAATTTTTAGGCTGCGACGTTCAGTTACCTTGTCGAGATAGACGTTAAAACTTGGCATATCAATTGACTGAGTTACGACAGGTACACCCAGTTGTTTTACAAATTGTGCAGCTTCGTATACTGGACGCTGTTGGGTTTCGCTGAACGTTGGGACAAATACACACCAAATGAAAAGTGCTTGAACTATGCCCACCATGACCAAGCTGAACCAAGGACTAAAGCGACGCCAAAGTATCAAGGCCAAGCTAATTAGCGCCGCTACGGCTGCTAAAATGGCAAAGTTTTGATCAAAGTAATCACCAGCGCGCTCTGCGACGGCAATCTCAATAGGATTCGTAAGACCCGCTTTAATGGTTGGAATCAACAGTGGGAAGGCAATGAAAACCGCGAACAAAATCGCAGGAAATACCAAACTGAATAAGCGGCTTTGCAGCAAGCTACGATAACGGGCCATCAAGATGACGAGCGGCGTTGCACCATACAAGATGTAATGCGGCAGCTTAGTACTGGCTAAACTAAAAAGTACCAATACCACTAAAAACCAGATCCATAAAAAGCGATCAAGTAGATCAAAACGTGATCCTGCGATATGGCGTACAGTCGGTACTATACGCAGTAACAAGGCACCGAAGGGTGCTAGTAAAAACGGCAAAACTAGCGGATAGAAGAAAAAACCACCGTCGTGGCCTTCCATCGCATTATTGAACCTATTGACGTTGTGCTTTAAGAAAAAGCCATCAATAAAATCCTGTCCTTGCGCTTGGTATTCCAATACATACCAAGGGGCGGCGATAACGATAAATACTATCCAGCCGGGTACAAAAAAGATCGCCCGCCAAAACTCACGTTTTAATCCAGAGGTTAGGAAAAACAGTGCCGCCACCATCAAGGGAATGGCAACAGCCACGGGCCCTTTGGTTAATACGCCTAAGGCCATTAATGCATAGATTAGGTACAACTGCGTATTGTTCGGCGCTTGGCTAAAGCGATACATGGACAACAAGGTTGCCGCGAGTAGGGCGTTAAGCAAGGCATCCGCGGTAGCGACATGCGCAATGCCGTTGATACCGATCGCGGTTGCTGCAATTAAAACCGCGGCTTTAGCTGAATGAGTATCGACGTAGCGACGTACGAAGAAGAAAATGCACAGTGCCCACGATAAGCCGGCTAAGGCTGACGGTAGCCGGAAAGCCCAAACCTCAGTACCGAAGATTGAAATAGAGGCAGCTTGTAGCCAGTAAATAAGGATAGGTTTATCAAAACGCACTCTATCGTTGAGATAGGTGGTAATAAAGTCATTGCGCTCAAACATGCCGCGAGTAGCTTCGCTGAACGCACCTTCGTCATGATCGAACAGCAGATAGCCGTTCAAATTCAAAAAGAATACGGCTGCCACTGTGGCAAATAGCCACAGTGGCATAGGCAATTTACGCATGCTTGTCCGAATCCGTGGCCGCTTCTGGCGTTTCGCCTTCAGAGCTTTCTGGCATCTTCATTTCAGGCTCTGCCCAGCAATCAGTATCGACATCGCAAGCATCTGTACGGTGATAAATCACATACTGTTGGCGCTGTGATGACTCGAAATAAGTACGAGAAATCAGTTCAGACAAAACGCCAGTCGTTAAAAATTGTAATGAAGCAATCATACAAACCACTGCAATCATGAAGAGTGGGCGACTACCGATATCTTCACCAAGTGCAAATTTAACGAATGCTAGATAGACCAAAAGTAATCCGCTCACTGAGCCTAGAGCTAAGCCAATAGAGCCAAAGAAGTGACCAGGGCGTGCGCGGTAGCGCATAAAAAAGTAGACCGAGAGCAAATCTAAAATCACACGGAAGGTACGGGAAATCCCGTACTTAGATTCACCGGCCACGCGCGCATTGTGGTTAACCACGATTTCGCCGATACGGCTTGGTGGAACAACTGCTGCTACCCATGCTGGAATAAAGCGATGCATCTCACCATATAAGCGTACTTGCTTGATCACAGATGATTTGTAGATCTTGAGTGAACAGCCGTAGTCATTGATGCGGACCCCCGTGATTTTGCCAATCAGGCGGTTAGCGATGCGTGACGGAATCTTACGTAAAAACAAATCATCTTTGCGATTCTTGCGCCAGCCCGTTAACAAATCCAAATCGCGTTCGATCAAATGCGCAACCATGCGTGGAATGTCATTTGGATCATTCTGTAAATCGCCATCTAAGGTGGCGATTAGGTAACCGCGAGCTTCGTCAATACCCGCTTGCATTGCTGCGGTTTGACCAAAGTTACGACGCAGTTCGACGACGCGTACATGGTTGCCATAAGCTTTGCTTTCTTTGTGCAGTGCTTGTGGCGTGCCGTCAGTGCTTCCGTCGTCGACGACCAATAACTCCCAAGGGCCGTTATAAGCTGCCATGGCTTCATGAACACGGCTCACCATTGGTGATACGTTCTCGATCTCGTTATACATAGGAATAACAATCGAGAGCGAAGGCATGGTAGTTGTCGTCGTATTTGACTCGGTCAAGGTCTGTACCACTCTGTCGGTTTGGCGAAAAAAGTTGAAGCGCGATCATACCCAAAAGGGGCGAGTGACAAAATAGCCAAAGGGCAAATAAGCTGTCGCAATTATGGGATAAGACGTTGTGAAAATGGCGATAACGCCACAGCACTAGTCTGCGGCGTAAGGACGCTTAACCGCAAAGGTTGCGGCAGCGATCAGTCCAGTTAGCAATAAAGTGCTACCCAGTACAAATAAGTGAAGGTTAACGGCGGCAGCCAAGGCAACATCGTTCTCTACCCCCCAAGGCAGCAAGCCAACTAAAACACCGGCTTCGTATGTGCCAGCGCCTGCTATCCCATGAATTGGCAGAACACTGCTTAGTTCGCCAGCGGTAGCGCCCATCCAGCTTTGGAAAAATTCAATATTGGTGAATTGTTGCAGTAGCCAAGTGTAGACGGCCAGCTTTAGCGCCCAGTTGATAATGGTCCAGAAAAGCGCGCGGCTATAACTCCATGCTGAATCGGGTAGGGCGTGCATCAGTTCGCTCGCTTTCTGTGCCCACGAAGATTCGCGACCAAGTAGAAATTCTTTAATAGCAATTTGCAGTGGTAGCACCAGTAATGGCAGTGCGACTAGCGTAGCGCCGACGGCAATCTTGATTTCCTGCGCCACTGGCCACAAGGAATGCAAAGACAACAGGGCCAACATCAGTAAGGCATAAAGATCTAACAGACGCAGCCACAATAGGGCCGGTGCGCTATGGCGGAAAGGAACGTTGAAGTACTGCTTCATGAGTAACGGGAATGCCGTTTCACCGCTGCGCATAGGCAAGAGGTTATTGAAAAAGTTATGCAGTACGGTTAAGCGAGTTAAGGCGACAAAATGCCCGCGACAGTTGCTATAAAAAAAATCGTAAAAACGCACTGCGCGTAATATGTAGCTAATGAAGATGAGCGTGAGTGCGACTAAAAGAGAATCTAAGGGGATGCTTTGCCAGCTAGCTAATACCGCCGTCCAGCCATAGCTGCGCTCTACCAGCCAAAGCAAGGCGATTAGCAGTAAACACCCAAGCCAAAACTTCCAGGACTTTAGCACTACACATTCTCCATATTGCCTTCTTGGCACTCATTCGGCCTTGTTAGCATTAACAACTGAATATCGCGCATAGGCGCAAAGGGCGGAATAGTCCTCTTGCCACGGTTAGGTGTCAAGTCGAGACGATTGGATTGGCGATGTATAAATTGGAGCAGCGGCTGCCTTTGCGGTAAAGTTGCGGCCTTCATGAATTAAGGGGCCGTGCGTGAAAGTACTTCTTGTTAAAACCTCATCGCTGGGGGATGTGTTTCATACGTTACCGGCGGTTGAAGACGCATTTCGTGCGATTCCTAATCTTGAGATAGATTGGGTTGTTGAAGAAGGCTTTGCCGATATTCCTACTTGGCACCCCGCAGTTAAACGCGTTATTCCAGTCGCTTGGCGGCGTTGGCGAAAAAACTTGCGCGATAGCCAAAATCGCGCAGAGATGAAGGCATTCTGGCAGACATTACGGTCGCAAGAATACGACTGCGTACTGGATGCTCAAGGGTTAATCAAAAGTGCTGTGTTTACACGCATGGCTAAAGGCCCGCGGTTTGGTTTGAGTCGCCATAGTTGTCGCGAACCGTTAGCGGCATTGGCTTACCAGCATCCGCAAAATGTTGAAAAAGGACAACATGCGATTCCTCGCGTCAGAAAATTGTTTGCTCAGAGTTTGGGCTATAAATTGCCAACAACCGACGTGAATTATGGTGTTGATGCTAGTCGTTGGGCTCGTCCTGATGTTGATGGCGATTATTGGGTGTTTCTGCATGGTACGACTTGGATTACCAAGCTTTGGCCCGAAGCCTACTGGCGTGAACTCGCACAAAAAGTCGCTGATTCTGGTCGTAAGGCGATACTGCCGTGGGGTAATGAAGAGGAGCACGAACGAGCTCAACGTATTGCGGCTAGTATTCCGAACGCGATTGTACTGCCGAAGATGGGTTTAAACGCATTGAATGCCTATCTGGCCAATGCCCAAGCGGTAGTGGGTGTTGATACTGGGTTATCGCACGTCGTTGCCGCATTAGCGGTTCCTGCTGTTGCGATATACGGTGCGACCAATGCGACGTTGACGGGAGTGTTGGGGCCTGCCGTGACGGTAATGAGTAGCACACGTTCGTGTGCGCCTTGTTTATCGAAAACCTGTTTAAAACCAGATTCGGAGGCTATTCAGCCTCCGTGCTATCGCGATATCTCACCCGAGCGAGTGTTTACGCATCTAACTGCTCTTCTTTCTCGGTAGTATTTGCAATGTCAGAAGACACGCTTCGCGCTGTCGCTGCTGCCTGCCCATGGTGAGCACGTCGGAATTCTCCCGGCGTGATTCCCGTCCAAGCTTTAAAGCGACGTTGAAAGGAACGTGCCTCGCTAAATCCGAGACGATCGGAAATATCAGAAATGGATAAGTCACTGTGCGTTAACCATTCCATCGACATCTCATGGCGCAGGCTATCGAGTAACTGCTGATACGAGGTTCCAACTTCCCCGAGACGACGCTGTAGTGTCCGTTCTGCCATACCCAATTGTTCCGCAACCCTATCTCGACGTGGTAATCCTGACTGCATCATGCTTAGTAGAATGGATCGCGCCTGCACGACAAGACTATTGCTGCTTTGAAGTTCGGAGGTCAAGGTTGCCGCATGGTGCTCCAGTGCCGAAAGCAATGCAGGATCAGGCTGACGTAGCTTGATGTCCAAGATTGATTCGCAAAACACTAAACCATTCATGTTGGCATTAAAGGTAACTGGAGCCTGAAATATTTCTTCGTACTCGGCTCGCATTTTGTCATTCGGTGCCGCATGTTCGATTAACACCTCTAACGGTCTGCCTTCCGGCATTTCGGTTAGCCAGCGAGCAAAATAAACCCAAGATGCAACAACGTTGTCGATTAACTGGGGCCTAACGATGGGATCTGTGTAATGACAAACCCAATGCATCAGCATATTGCCGTTACGACGTTCGATTTTCGTGATGCCCATATCGCCAATGAGGGTTTCGTAACGTGGAACCATCATTAAAGCTTCGCGAGCGGTTCGGCTATTCATTGCCATATAACCAACGAGGCTATAGGCGCCAGGTTGGATGTGCCTTGCAATGTGCAAGCCGAAAAGAGGGTCTCCACTTTTTTCGATAAGCCAACGCAGCAACGACTGTAAATCGGAGCCGGTTGTGCGACTGATCTGATTGTCCAATACGCCTGTTGGAAGCCCACACGCTTCCAATGCGTCCTCTGGTTCAATGCCGTAATCACGAGCGGCATGCAAAAACTGGCGCATTACGGCCGTTGATGCACTGCCTAGCAAATTGTTGTTATTTTTCATAGCAGGCCTGAAACTACTGTCACTATTATTTTAGAACCAGACTGAAACAGACGAATTTCCAGTGAGGCCAGCTGCTATACTGACGGACTGTTAGGCAATGCGGCAAGATTAAGTCTGTAACAGAATGTACAGAGCCACCGATAGGAAGTATTAACTTGATGAAACAGTGCGAAAACACTAGTGATCTCTGGGATGTTCGGCGCTCAACAAATATTGTCGCGCGGCTCTCAACTTGCGCCCAAACGTGGGATTTGGTAATTGCTGGTGGTGGCATAACGGGCGCGGGAATTGCTCGGGAGGCTGCGCGCAGAGGTTTACGTGTGTTACTCGTCGAACGCCAAGATTTTGCCTGGGGCACATCTAGTCGGTCATCAAAGATGGTTCATGGTGGGCTGCGTTACATTGCTCAGGGGGATATCAAAACAACGCTTCACTCCGTGCGCGAACGCGAGCGTCTAATGCGCGAAGCTCCAGGTCTGGTTGACCAAATGCCTTACATTATGCCGCATTACAAAGGGCGCTTCCCCGGACCAAAGATCTTTGGTCTGTTATTGATGGTTTACGATTTTTTAGCTGGTAAGCGTTACCGTAAATTCCACAATGCCACTGAATTAAGCAAGATGTTGCCGGGCTTAGCGACAGAGGGGCTGTTGGGTGGTACTGAATTCGCTGATGCGGTGACCGATGATTCACGCTTAGTTATGCGTGTATTGCATGAGGCGATACGTGATGGCGCAGAAGTTATCAATTACGCGGCTGTAGCCGGCGTTGAACGTATCGACGGTAAAGTCAGTGCGGTACATATTACCGATGAATTGACCGGTGAACGGATTACGTTATCTACCAACGCCGTAGTCAACGCAACGGGTGCATGGGCTGATGTTCTGCGAGCCCAAGAGGGAGAGCAAGCGCAAATTCGGCCTGCTCGAGGTAGCCATATCGTACTGTCTGCAGAAAAATTACCGGTTCCGGTATCGCTAACCGTATTGCATCCTCAGGATCAGCGTCCCATTTTTGTTTACCCATGGGAAGGTCGCACTGTTGTAGGAACAACCGATTTAGATCACCCAGATACATCCAATACTGAGGCCAGTATGACCCAGCAAGAATTGGATTATTTGTTGGCTCTCTTAGCGCATCAGTATCCCGATGCTCATATCACCAGTAATGATGTAATTTCTTCTTGGGCCGGTGTTCGTCCTCTGGTTTCTTCGGGCGCCCTTAACCCATCGAAGGAAAAGCGCGACCATTCAATTTGGGATGATCAAGGTCTAGTCACTGTGAGTGGCGGTAAGTTAACGACTTTTCGGTTGATCGCATTGGATGTACTCAATACGGCTAAGGCTTATTTACCGGATATGCCCGATCAAGACGACGATGCCGCCGTTTTGGCCCCTGCAGATACCTCGCATCCACGCTTTAGCGTCTTAACACCGCAACAACAGCGACGTTTGGGTGGCCACTACGGTTCGGATTTAAATCAGTTGCTAGCCGAAGCCGAAGAAAATGAATTGTCAGAAGTCCCCGGTTCTTGTGCTTTGTGGGCAGAGTTGCGCTGGGCTGCTGCGCATGAATCTGTGGTTCATCTTGATGATTTACTATTGCGTCGCACGCGCATTGGGCTGCTGGTGGAAGACGGCGGAATGATATTTGAAGATCGTATTCGAGCTATCTGTCAGCCATTGTTGGCGTGGTCAGATACTCAGTGGCAGCAAGAAGCTTCGCGTTATCGCGAGATTTGGCATCAGCATTATTCGTTACCGGTAGCTGAGACCAGTACGACGGTTCAGCCAGCGCTGGTGCGCACCGCCTAATATCGGTTTGTGTTTTATGCCGGTATTGAAAGTGCGTCACGTGTGAGTACCAAAGCGCGTTTTAATAACGGGCTCATTTGGTCGGGCGTAATTCCGATTAACTTCCACGGGATCTTATTCCATTCACCTTTTTCGATAAGCTGAAGTGTCTGTAATAGGGCTCCGTATTGGCCTTCGTGGCGCAGTAGTCCCTCACTCAAGTTATCGGGAAGGGCTAATCGTGAGCAGATATCTTCAAGGCTGACGTCCATGAATGCGTCGAGAAGCGAAAATAAACCCAATGTGAAAGCTGTGTCAGGCTCTAGGGAGGGATTGCTGCCTGCAAGCTCTTGCGCGGTAAAGGCTCGTGTCATGGCTTGCTCTTGTAGCGCTCGAGGTTTGCTGTCTAGGCGGCCGAGCGCCAATAAGCTGGTCCAGTTACGAATTCGATCTAGGCCAAGCATCATAATTGCCCGTTGGATGGAGGTTACTTTTGTTGTGCACCCCATCGCACTGGAGTTCACCATCTGCAGTAGACGAAAACTCAACTGCGGATCGGTCTGTAAAATCTTACCAATTTCATTAATGTCGGCATCTTTGCGGTTTAGTGCTTGCAGCAGTTGCAGCACTGCCATTTGATTATCGGGTAAGCGATGGCCATACAAAATCATCGGTTTGCTATAGAAATAGCCCTGAAATAAGTCATAACCTATCGTTTTGCAGTATTCATACTGATTGTAGTTCTCGACTTTTTCCGCCAGCCACTGAAGTCCAGGTCTTTGATATTTATCTTTTAACTCGCCGAGCATCTCCATATTTTCTAACCCGAGCAAATCGACTTTAACGATATCAGCCAAAGGCAGCCAAAGGCTTTGCTCTGCACCGCCAATGTAATCATCTATAGCAATGCGATAGCCTTTGTCGCGGAGAATTTGCACCGCAGCCATGTTCGCAGCTGTCGGCTTAATGTGTTCTAACACTTCAGCGACCAAGTGATCGGGTTCTATGGCCAGTGGTGTGTGTAGCCACTGCTCGGTCAAATTGACAAAAGCGGGGAGGCCACCAGTCACAAGCTCTAAGCCAATTTCGTGCATAGCGCCGATAACGACTTCACTCGTTGCCTGATCGCCATTGGCGCTTTGCCACACTAAGTTATCGCTTGGGATGGGACGACAAAGCAGCTCATACGCTACCACCCGCAACTCTCTATCAAGAATTGGCTGGCGGGCGAGCAGTGGAAGGGGTTGCTGCTTCATGTAATAGCTCCGTTCATCGCAGATCGAGACCTGCATTCTTCAAATATTGATATTAGTGTAGACGGGTTTTTCATGCGTTTTCGTTTCGCTTGTCTACACTTCTGAAAGATAAGAACGTTGGAGTGAATTATGAGCGGTATGCTAAGTAGCGTTGACGCCCGCACGCAGCTGGTTGGGCAGAATCGCCTAGAGCTGTTGTTGTTTCACCTTGGTGGCAGCCAACACTTTGCGATTAACGTATTTAAAGTGCAGGAAGTCATGCGTTTACCGCCTTTGACTAAGATTCCTGATCGTCATCCCGTTGTACGAGGTGTAACTCACCTACGCGGACAAACCGTGCCTGTGGTCGACTTGCGTCAAGCAATTCAAATGGGCACCTTAAAAACCGCGGACAGCGAGGCCACAATCATTGTTACTGAGTACAACATGACGGTGCAGGCCTTTTTGGTGGGTGGTGTCGATCGTATTGTGAATATGAATTGGAATGAAATCTTGCCGCCTCCGGGCGGAGCCGGGCGTCAGCACTATTTAACGGCAATTACTCGTATTGATGATCGCATCGTTGAAATTATTGATGTAGAGAAAGTGCTGGCTGAAATTGCACCATACAACGTGCAATTATCACCAGAAATTTACGATAAAGAGCTGTTAGAGCGCATTCATGGCAAGGATATTTTGATTGTTGATGACTCTAAGGTCGCGATTGAACAAATGAGGCAGGTACTTGGACCAATGGGCCTTAATATTATCGAGGCACACAACGGTCTTGAGGCGTATCAACTGCTCATGCATTGGAAAGAACAAGGTCGCGATATCCAAAATAATTTGATGATGATCATTACCGATGCCGAAATGCCTGAAATGGACGGCTATATGCTTACGACTGAAATTCGTCGAGATCCCGAGTTGAAGAATAGCTGCGTTGTATTGCATACATCCTTATCAGGTAACTTTAATAAAGCGATGGTAGAGAAAGTGGGTTGCGATGGCTTTTTGTCGAAATTTGCGCCCGAAGCTATGGCCAACGAAGTTCAGCGTTTAATGAAAAAACGCCTTGGAATGATTTAAAAATCAAAAAAATATGACGATTACTGCTGGTGGTCGTCGATTTTGACTTGCACACTAATGCCTTTTATTTTTATGGGAGCGAAGGGCTTTGCCTCGGCAAAGGCTCAACGTAAATAGCGGCAATTAAGATGGTTAAAATAATTCGATATCATCGCTGGTATCGAAGTCGTCCTTCACTTCTGCATTAAAGTTATGATGATAAATTTGTAGTGCTTCAGCAATGGAGTGCCCGGCCATAATGTGTTCAAACATAATGCGCTCTGCCTCCATGGTGTAATTACTTTTAATATGATTTTGCAGCGTTTTCCAAGACGCCAAGTGGTAGCGTTCTTCTGGATTGGATATTAGGTGGCCTGTGCGCTCAAGGCTATCGCCAACATGTTCCATTCGTTGTGTTAAGCGATCATAGAACTGGAAAGCGACAATCGCACTCATCACTTCGCTTTGAATGATACGCGCAGAATCGGCGATTTCGCTGCCTACCCCTGCATCCAGCGCGGTAACTCGATCAATAATTAGCTGAGTGTGGTCGGCCATTCGGGTAAAGCTTGCCGTAAGGGAATTAATTGAATTGTTGCCTTCCACTAAGGACGTATCTATTTGCGCGACGGCGAGCGCCAGCATTGCCAGCGTTTCGTGGATTTGACTCCAGTCTAGTTGGTCGGGGGCTGCAGTATGCCCCTCTAGAGTGTGACGCAGCGTTTGGTTCATGGTGATTCACTCAAGCTATTCTTTATTTAGCATAGATGAGTTTGTGTCAGTGGGATGCTTAGGCGTGATGGGTGTCAGGTTAGCCCGCTGATTTTCTCTTTTGTAGGCGTAGGAGTAGGGCAGAAGTATCGCAGTGCCCTAATTGGTTGGCTTGTAGGTCGGCATAAAATCCACTGACTGCTCGTGTTGCGGGTAGTTCGATCTTTAATTCAGATGCCTCTTGCAAGCAGATGGCCAAGTCTTTTTGCATTAAATCAACGGCAAAGCCGTGTTCATACTCACCAGCGATCATAGTTTTATGACGATTGACGAGTTGCCAGCTACTGGCCGCCCCCTGAGAAACCACGTCCATTACTTTCTGGGTATCTAAACCAGCTTGTTCAGCGAAGAAAAGCCCTTCAGCTAGAGCCTCGATCAGTCCTGCCACACAAATTTGGTTAACCATTTTGGTTTTTTGTCCGCTGCCAACGGGGCCCATATGTACAATCGCCTTTGTATACGGTGCTGTTGCAGTTTGAACTTGTTTAAACACCTCCGCTGGGCAGCCCACCATAAGGCTGAGTTGGCCATTAATTGCGCCTTGCTGACCACCAGAAACGGGAGCGTCGACATAGAAACAACCGTACTCGGAGGCTGCACTGGCCATTTCGATGGCTAATTGGGCGCTGGTTGTCGAGTGATCAATGATGACGGTATTGGCTGATAATTTGAATATTATACCGTTATCTCCAGTAAGCAATTCGCGCACATCTTCGTCTTTACTGACACACAGAATAACCACGTTAGAGCTTTCGATATTGGCCGTTGGTGTGGATAGGGCGGTTCCCGAAAAATTCTCTAGCCAATTGGAGGATTTACTCGGAGTACGATTAAACACACTGACATTAAACCCTGCATTAGCAAGGTGGCCTGCCATCGGAAATCCCATATTGCCTAAGCCAATAAAATGAATATTGTCTGTGGTTTTTATCATTGAAAGCTCCTTATAACTGACAGGGTTTGAATACAAAAAAGCCGCTCAGTGAGCGGCTTTTTTGTTATGCCTTTCGGCATGATAGTGATCTACCCAGCTTATTTATTCGGGTAATCACGCATGGTGTGACCAGTGTACAACTGACGCGGACGACCGATACGGTAATCGCTGCTGATCATCTCGTTCCAATGTGCGATCCAGCCTGGAGTACGGCCGGTTGCAAAGATAACGGTGAACATTTCAGTTGGGATACCGATGGCTTTCAGGATGATACCTGAATAGAAATCGACGTTTGGATACAAGCCACGCTTAACGAAGTATTCATCTTCGGTAGCGATTTTTTCCAGTTTCATAGCAATTTTCAGCAATGGATCATCTTCCATGCCGAGCTCTGCCAATACTTCATCGCACGTTTGCTTCATTACTTTGGCGCGTGGATCGAAGTTTTTATAAACGCGGTGACCGAAGCCCATTAGGCGGAATGGATCATCTTTGTCTTTTGCTTTGGCAACGAAGGCATCGATGTTGGATTCATCACCGATTTCATTCAACATTTTCAACACAGCTTCGTTGGCACCACCGTGAGCAGGGCCCCACAATGCCGCAATACCAGAAGCGATACATGCGAATGGGTTAGCACCCGTTGAGCCAGCCAAACGCACAGTAGACGTTGAAGCGTTTTGCTCGTGGTCAGCATGCAATAAGAAAATACGATCCATTGCTTTTGCTAGAACAGGGCTGATCTTGGTGTCTTCACATGGGGTGTTGAACATCATGTGTAAGAAGTTTTCTGAGTAGCTCAATTCGTTCTTTGGATACATGAACGGCTGGCCAATAGAATACTTGTATACCATTGCTGCCAATGTTGGCATTTTTGCGATCAAGCGATGCGCAGATACCATGCGGTGGTGTTCATCATGGATATCTAACGAGTCGTGATAGAACGCAGAAAGTGCTCCAACAACACCACACATAACTGCCATTGGGTGAGCATCACGACGGAAGCCATTGAAGAAGTGGCTCAATTGCTCGTGCACCATGGTGTGGTTTTTGATGGTGTCTACGAAGGTTTGCTTTTCTGCTGCAGTCGGTAGTTCACCGTGCAATAGTAAAAAACAAGTTTCTAGGTAATCAGACTTCTCAGCAAGCTGATCAATAGGGTAACCGCGGTGCAATAAAATACCTGCGTTACCATCGATATAAGTGATCTTAGATTCAGTCGCGGCGGTCGATACAAAGCCAGGATCGTAGGTAAATAGACCTTTACCAGTCAGACTACGAACGTCAACAACATCTGGCCCTACAGTGCCTTCATACACTGGTAATTCCAATGCTTCTTCAATGCCATCAACCTTCAGTATTGCTTTTTTGTCAGCCATGGATAGGCCTCCTACTGTTCTAATTTAAACCTTAAGGAGTCTCTGCAAGCACTCCGGGAATCTCAGTTGTAACAAGCTAATTAGTTGCTATGGCTGAGCCTTCTCTGGAATCAAACGATTATTCTCAGACGACTATTCAGAGCACCTTAATTAAAGGCGTTACTTCAAAATAAGGGGGACAACTATAGGTTCTGAACTTTGTTTGTCAATTACCTGTCACGTTTCTCAGTATCCAACATTACAGTCAAGTATAGATGGTTCTGTTTGTAACCTTCCTTCGCCTAAGGTCTTAGTTTGTATAGATATAGCGTCAGTTTGGTTTGTAAAACATCGCCGCGGTGACTATAATTTGTCGCAGCCCAAAAGTTGTGCAAAACTTGTACAGCGATTTGAGCAATCTTCTTGAGCCTGTGCTTAGCTCTGAATTTTCAGAAGTCTGAGCCCATATGAGAGTGAATAAGAGCCGTGAATAGCAATAGACCTACAAATTTAGATCTGACTACTATTGACCTCCCACTTCCTGCTAAGGCGTCCATCATTCACCGTGTGTCTGGGTTTATCCTGTTTTTCGCTGTAGCTTTCATGCTAGGCGCACTAGCAGCTTCTCTAGAATCAGAACAGTCTTTTGCTGATCTGAAAGCGGGTTTTGATAACGGTTTGGTTAAGTTCATCACTTGGGGCATTTTATCTGCTCTTGGTTACCATTTGGTGGCAGGTGTTAAACACTTGTTGATGGATATGGGAATTGGTGAAACCAAAGAAGGCGGACGTACTGGTGCCATCATCACCTTGGTGTTGGGCACAATCGTGATCGTTTTGGCGGGAGTCTGGGTATGGTAGCAAGTGTCACAAACTTAGGTCGTAGTGGCCTATACGATTGGGTGGTTCAGCGTCTTACTGCCGTAATTCTCGCTCTATACACTCTGTTCCTGCTTGGCTTTGTGATCGCCTCTCCGGATCTGCAATACGCAGAATGGCAAGGATTGTTCGCTCAGACTTGGATGAAAGTCTTCAGTTTGGCAACACTGATTTCCATTTGCGCGCACGCTTGGGTTGGTATGTGGACTATCTCTACTGACTACCTAAAAGCAGCCGCAGTTCGTTTTACTTTCCAACTAGTGACCGCGGCGTTTTTATTCGCATACCTAGTTTGGGGCATCGACATTCTCTGGAGTGTGTAAGTCATGACAAAAATCAGAACAATGTCTTTTGACGCTATCGTTATCGGTGGCGGCGGTGCGGGTATGCGTGCAGCACTTCAGTTGACTGAAGCTGGCATCAAAACCGCGTGTGTGACTAAAGTTTTCCCAACTCGCTCACACACTGTGTCGGCGCAGGGTGGTATTACTTGTGCTATCGCTTCCAATGATCCGAATGATGATTGGCGCTGGCACATGTACGACACGGTTAAAGGTTCCGATTACATCGGTGACCAAGACGCTATTGAATATATGTGTTCAGTAGGTCCACAAGCCGTGTTCGAACTAGAGCATATGGGCTTGCCGTTTTCTCGTACTGAAGAAGGTCGTATTTATCAGCGTCCTTTCGGCGGTCAATCTAAGGGTCCAAACGATCCTACTCAGGCAGCTCGTACTTGTGCTGCTGCTGACCGTACAGGTCACGCACTATTACACGCCCTGTATCAGGGTAACTTGAAAGGCGGTACTACATTCTTAAACGAATGGTATGCCGTTGATCTAGTGAAAAACTCTAAAGGTCAGGTTGCTGGTGTTATCGCGATTGACATCGAATCTGGTGAAACGAGCTACATCAAAGCTAAGGCAACTGTTTTAGCGACAGGTGGTGCTGGTCGTATTTATCAGTCTACGACAAACGCATTGATCAACACCGGTGACGGCGTTGGTATGGCGTTGCGTGCTGGTGTACCAATGCAAGATATGGAAATGTGGCAGTTCCACCCAACGGGTATTGCTGGCGCAGGTACATTGGTAACTGAAGGTTGTCGTGGTGAAGGTGGTTACCTGATCAACAAAGACGGCGAACGTTTCATGGAGCGTTATGCTCCAAACGCGAAAGACCTTGCTGGTCGTGACGTTGTTGCTCGCTCTATGGTTCTAGAAATTCTAGAAGGCCGTGGTTGTGGTGAAGACGGCGATCACGTGTTCCTGAAACTGGATCATCTTGGCGAAGAAACTCTTAATGCTAAGTTGCCTGGTATTCTTGAGCTGTCTCGTACGTTTGCGCACGTAGATCCTGTGAAAGAACCAATCCCTGTTGTTCCTACCTGTCACTACATGATGGGCGGTGTGCCGACTAACATCGGTGGTCAAGCGCTAACTGTTGATGCTGAAGGCAATGACGTTGTGGTTGAGGGCTTATACGCTGCTGGCGAAATCGCTTGTGTATCGGTTCACGGTGCAAACCGTTTGGGTGGTAACTCATTGCTTGATTTGGTCGTGTTCGGTCGTGCCGTTGGTTTGCGCGTTGAACAAAGCTTTAAAGATGGTTTTGAGACATCTGACGTATCTGACGAAGATATCGAACGCGCAATGGCTCGTTTGAATCGTCTGAATACTTCGACGACTGGCGAGAAAGTGGCGACAGTGCGTGCGGATCTTCAAAAGACTATGCAATTGTACTTCGGCGTATTCCGCGACGGTCCAAGCATGGAAAAAGGTTTGAAAATGCTGGATGAAATCGGTGAGCGCGTTAAGAAAACTGTGCTTGAAGATAAGAGCCAAGCGTTTAACACCGCCCGTATCGAAGCACTTGAGTTGGATAATCTGTTCGAAACAGCTTATGCAACTGCGGTAGCAGCGGTTGAGCGTAAAGAGTCTCGCGGAGCGCATGCTCGTAATGACTTTACTGAGCGCGATGACGAGAACTGGTTATGCCATTCTTTGTATATTCCTCAGACTAAGACCATCGGCAAGCGCGCGGTGAACTTTGCTCCCAAAACCATGGAAGCGTTCCAACCGAAAATCCGTACCTATTAATCGGGGAGTGTTGTTATGTTAGTTAGTATCTATCGCTACAACCCTGAAAAGGATGCAGCGCCGTTCATGCAAGACTATGAGATTGCTCTCCCTGCGGGAAAAGATCTTATGGTTCTGGATGTTCTGAACTTAGTAAAAGAGAAGGACGTATCGGTCTCATACCGCCGTTCTTGCCGTGAGGGCGTATGTGGCTCCGATGGCATGAACATTAATGGTAAGAACGGTTTGGCTTGTATTACGCCAATCTCTGAAGCAACAAAAGGCAAAATGGACAAGCTAGTGCTGCGTCCATTACCTGGTATGCCAGTTATTCGTGACTTGGTTATCGACATGTCTTTGTTCTACAAGCAGTACGAAAAGATCAAGCCTTACTTGGTGAACAATACACCAGCTCCGGCTATCGAACGTCTGCAAACTCCAGAAGAGCGTGAGAAGTTAGACGGTTTGTACGAGTGTATTCTGTGTGCATGCTGCTCAACCTCTTGCCCATCTTTCTGGTGGAACCCAGATAAGTTTGTTGGTCCTGCTGGCTTGTTGCAGGCATACCGTTTCTTAGCGGATAGCCGTGACACGATGACACAAGAACGATTGGCGGAATTGAGCGATCCATTCAGTGTTTTCCGTTGCCGTGGCATTATGAACTGTGTCAATGTGTGCCCTAAGGGTTTGAACCCAACTCGCGCCATTGGTCACATTCGTAATATGTTGCTTTCTCAGCAGCTGTAAAACGATATCACAGACCTTCTAGTGGTATTAGACGTAAGTTGGGCTGGACATACAGCCCACTTACGTTAACATTTTTTAAAAATAGAACTCACAAAGTCCTATTTTTGACTAAGCTAAATCTTTAGTTGAGGGAACGGGGCATCCCCGGTCATCTCAGAGGCCTCGCGATCTATCCGGTCGGCCCTCTATCTCGCCTTGCGCTAGAGTCGGTGCGTACACTCTGTGGGTGATTCCCTCGTTTATGTATTAAACAGGGTGGTCGTAAATGCACGAGCATACAATGGAGCAACTATGGAGTACTTCCCAGTTATCGGGAGGTAACGTTGCCTATATAGAAGAACTCTTCGAAACTTACCTTAGGGATCCTAATGAAGTGCCGGAAGAGTGGCGTAACTATTTTGATCAGTTACCCAGAGTTGATGAATCAACTTCAGTCGACACGCCCCATAAGCCCATTCGGGAACAATTTTTACTTCTTTCAAAAAATCAACACCGCTCTCGTCCAGCTTCACAAGGGTCGGTAAGTAGTGATTTCGAACGGAAGCAAGTTCAAGTTCTACAATTAATTAATGCGTATCGTGGCCGTGGTCACCAGCACGCTAAACTCGATCCATTAGGATTAATGGTTCGTGAATCTGTACCCGATTTAGATTTGCAGTTTCATGGGTTGTCCCGCGCAGATTTAGACACGGTATATCAGACTGGCTCGTTGTTTATTGGTCAGGCTGAAGCTCCTCTTAAAGACATCGTTGATGCATTAGAGCGCACCTACTGCAGTACCGTTGGCTCTGAATACATGCACATCGTTAACACTGTTGAGCAACGTTGGTTTCAACAACGTTTAGAAAGTGTACGTGCACACCCTAAATACGGTGAAGAAGTAAAACTACATTTACTTGAGCGCCTAACCGCAGCCGAAGGCTTAGAGAAATATTTAGGTTCACGTTACCCAGGTGTTAAGCGTTTTGGTTTGGAAGGCGGCGAAAGTTTAATTCCGTTAATGGATGAATTAATCCAACGTAGCGGAACTTACGGTGCTAAAGAAATTGTTATCGGTATGGCGCACCGTGGTCGTTTAAATACCTTGATTAACACCTTAGGTAAGAAAACGTCTGATTTATTCGATGAGTTTGATGGTAAGGCATCTTATCAATCTCATGGCGACGTTAAATACCATCAAGGCTTCTCTTCAAACGTAATGACGTCTGGCGGCGAAGTTCATTTGGCGTTGGCATTTAACCCATCGCATTTGGAAATCGTATCCCCAGTTGTTGAAGGTTCTGTTCGTGCGCGTCAAGATCGTCGTAAAGACAAAACTGGCGAAAAAGTTGTTCCCGTATTAATCCACGGTGATGCCGCTTTTGCTGGTCAGGGCGTTGTAATGGAAACCTTCCAGTTATCGCAAACACGTGCATACAAAACGGGTGGTACGATTCACATCGTAATCAACAACCAAGTTGGTTTTACCACGTCCAAACGTGAAGATGTTCGTTCCACGGAATATTGCACCGACGTAGCAAAAATCGTAGAAGCGCCAATTCTTCATGTTAATGGCGATGACCCTGAAGCAGTATTATTTGTGACTCAATTAGCGGTTGATTATCGCAACGAGTTCAAAAAAGACGTTGTAATCGATTTGGTTTGTTATCGCCGTCGTGGCCATAACGAAGCGGACGAGCCATCAGGTACTCAGCCATTAATGTACGCAAAAATTAAAGCGCAACCGACCACGCGTACTTTGTATGCCGAGCGATTAATTGCTGAAAGTACCCTGACAGAAGAGTACAGCAAGCAGTTGGAAGAAGAATATCGAACTGCACTGGATAATGGTCAACATGTGGTTAAAAGTTTGGTTAAAGAACCAAACACAGAATTGTTCGTAGATTGGACTCCTTATTTGGGCCACGAATGGACAACCAAAGCTGATACCACCTTCGACGTTAAGCGTTTGCAGGAATTAGCGCATCAAATGCAAGAAATCCCAGACGGATTTCAGGTGCAGCGCCAAGTTGAGAAAATTATGGAAGACCGTCGTCGTATGGCGGCGGGTGCTATGCCAATCAACTGGGGTTTTGCAGAAGTAATGGCTTATGCAACCTTGGTTGATCAAGGTCATGCCGTGCGTATTACTGGTCAGGATGTTGGTCGCGGTACGTTCTCGCATCGCCACGCAATTTTGCACAATCAGAAAGACGGCGTTGCTTATTCTCCAATCGCGAATTTGAGTGCGGACCAAGCCCCTTTTGAATTGTACGATTCGCTTTTATCTGAAGAAGCTGTGTTAGGTTTTGAATATGGCTATGCGACTACAACACCGGGAACATTGGTGATTTGGGAAGCTCAGTTTGGTGACTTTGCGAACGGCGCGCAGGTGGTATTCGACCAATTCATTTCCAGTGGTGAACACAAGTGGGGTCGCTTATGTGGCTTAACCATGTTGTTACCGCACGGTTATGAAGGTCAAGGCCCAGAACACTCTTCAGCTCGCTTAGAGCGCTATTTGCAATTATGTGCGGAACACAATGTTCAGATTTGTGTCCCTTCTACACCAGCTCAGGTTTATCACATGATTCGTCGTCAGGCGATTCGTCCGTTGCGTAAGCCGCTAGTGGTTATGTCTCCTAAGAGTTTGTTGCGTCATAAGTTAGCGACAAGCACATTGGAAGAATTAACCGATGGTCGTTTCCGCACTTGTCTGGATGAGATTGATCAGATCGAGCCGGAAAAAGTAGATCGGATTTTAATGTGCTCCGGCAAAGTATATTACGACTTATTAGAACGTCGTCGCGCAGAAGAAATCGACAATATTGCGATTGTACGTATTGAACAGATTTATCCGTTCCCTGCGAAACAATTGACTAAACTACTATCTAAATTTACAAATGCTTCAGAGATTTATTGGGTGCAAGAAGAACCAATGAATATGGGAGCTTGGTTTAGTAGTCAGCATCATATGCGTCGTGTGGCGGAAGATTTAAATCCGAAACTACATTTGAAATACGCTGGTCGCGATTTATCTGCGTCGCCGGCTGCAGGTTACATGGCGCTGCATTTGAAGCAGCAAGAACAATTAATTCGTGACGCCCTAAATTTAGCGGGCTAGGCAAATCAGGAATATTAAGGAAAAACTAATGAGCATCGAAATTAAGGCACCCACTTTTCCTGAGTCAGTTGCGGATGGCACAGTGGCAACTTGGCATAAAAAGCCGGGCGAAGCAGTTCAGCGCGACGAGCTATTGGTCGATATTGAAACTGATAAAGTGGTACTTGAAGTAGTCGCACCTGCTGACGGTATGTTGAAGAACTTACTGAAAGAAGAGGGTGATGTTGTATTAAGTGATGAAGTTCTAGCTATTTTTGTTGAGGGTGCTGTTGAAGCGTCTGCTCCACAAACCTCGGCACCTGCTGCGGCTGCTTCAGCTGCACCGTCCGGCGACGTAATCATGAGTCCTGCGGCACGTAAAATTGCAGAAGAAAACGGTGTTCAGGCTGCTTCTATTGCTGCAACCGGTAAAGACGGCCGTGTCACCAAAGAAGACGTGCTAAATCATCTTAAAACAGGTGATAGTAAACCGGCAGCGCCAGCACCTAGTGCTGCCCCTGCGCCGAAGAAAGAAACACCAGCAGCCCCTGCTTTTGTCTCCGATGGTGAGCGAATTGAAAAACGCGTACCAATGACTCGTTTGCGTGCAACGATTGCTCGTCGTTTAGTCGAAGCGCAACAAACAGCAGCCATGCTGACAACGTACAACGAAGTGAATATGGCGCCAGTCATGGAGCTGCGTAAAAAGTACAAAGACCAGTTTGAGAAGAAGCACGGCGTTAAGCTTGGCTTTATGTCTTTCTTTGTGAAAGCGGCCACCGAGGCATTGAAGCGCTTCCCTGCGGTCAATGCGTCTATTGACGGCAATGATATGGTATATCACGGCTATCAGGATATTGGCGTTGCGGTATCAACTGAACGTGGTTTAGTTGTGCCTATTTTGCGCGACACCGATGGCATGGGATTAGCTGAAGTTGAAAGTACGATTGCAGATTTCGGCTTACGTGCTCGCGATGGCAAGTTGGGTATTGATGAAATGCAAGGTGGTACATTCACCATTTCTAATGGTGGTACTTTCGGTTCATTAATGTCTACGCCAATCCTAAATCCGCCACAAACGGCGATTATGGGAATGCACAAGATCCAAGAACGCCCAATGGCCGTTAACGGTCAGGTAGTTATTCTACCTATGATGTATTTGGCGCTGTCATATGATCACCGCATGATCGATGGCAAGGAAGCAGTTCAATTTTTGGTTACCATTAAAGACCTTCTGGAAGACCCAGCTCGTTTATTGCTAGACATTTAAGCAACGGGTATTTCAACAGTTAGGTTAAGGAATTACACATGAGCAAGAAGTTTGATGTCGTAGTGATCGGTGGCGGGCCAGCTGGTTACGTTGCGGCTATCCGCTGTGCACAATTAGGTTTAAGCACAGCCTGTATCGATAAATGGTTGAATAAAGAAAATAAACCTGTGTTTGGCGGTACCTGCTTAAACGTGGGCTGTATTCCTTCAAAAGCATTACTCGATAGCTCGCATAAATACGAAGAAGCCAAAGAAAAATTTGGTCTTCACGGTATTGCTGTTGGTGAAGTGTCGATGGACATCGGCGTGATGCTTAAGCGTAAAGAGCAGATTGTAAAAAATCTGACCATGGGCGTTGCTACCTTATTTAAAGCTAATGGTGTTACTCCATTAGAAGGTAAAGGCAAACTGCTAGCCGGTAAAAAAGTTGAATTTACCGATCACGCAGGTACGACTGAAATAATCGAAGCAAGCAACGTAATTATTGCTACTGGGTCTGTTCCGGTAAATATTCCACCGGCGCCTTTGTCGGGCAATATTGTTGTTGATTCGACGGGTGCGTTGGAATTTACCGAAGTGCCTAAGCGTTTAGGCGTTATTGGTGCTGGTGTTATTGGTTTGGAATTAGGCAGCGTATGGGGCCGTTTAGGTTCTGAAGTTGTTGTGCTAGAAGCACAAGATAACTTCCTACACTTAGTTGATCAAACCGTAGCCAAAGAAGCGCAAAAACTATTTACCAAGCAAGGTATGGATATCCGTGTTAGTGCACGTGTAACCGGTACTGAGTTGAAAGAAAATAGCGTTGTCGTTACTTTCCAAGACTCCGAAGGCGAGAAGTCAGAAGAGTTCGATAAATTAATTGTTGCTGTAGGTCGTCGTCCATTTACCGAAGGTTTATTGGCCGGTGACTCAGGCGTTAATATGGATGAGCGTGGCTTTATCCACGTTGATGAAACCTGCTCAACCGACGCTCCAGGCGTGTGGGCTGTAGGTGACGTTGTTCGTGGTCCAATGTTGGCGCATAAAGCATCTGAAGAAGGTGTGATGGTTGCTGAGCGTATTGCTGGCCATAAAGCGCAATTGAACTACGACGTAATTCCTTCTGTTATCTATACTCACCCAGAAATTGCTTGGGTTGGTAAAACCGAAGACCAACTAAAAGCAGCCGGTGAAAAATACAATGTAGGCATGTTCCCATTTGCTGCAAATGGTCGTGCTATGGCCTCTGCAGATACCGATGGTTTCGTTAAAATCATTGCTGATGCAGAAACCGACCGTATTTTGGGTGCTAGCGTGATTGGGCCAAATGCTGGTGATCTATGCCAGCAAATGGTGATTGCGATGGAGTTCGGCTCCAGTGCAGAAGACATTGGTATGATGGTGTTCTCACACCCAACCGTGTCTGAAGCGGTTCATGAAGCAGCGCTCGCTGTGAATAACCAAGCGATCCATAAAGCGAATCGCCGCACGAAGAAATAATACTAAGGCCCGGTTTACCGGGCCTTTGTTTTATGGCTGTATATACACCAGCATTAATTGAACAACAGGATAAAAGCGATGAACCTTCACGAATATCAGGGTAAACAGCTTTTCGCTCAGTATGGCCTACCAGTTTCTACTGGTTATGCAGCCAAAACTGCCGAAGAAGCTGCTGCAGCCGCCGACAAAATTGGTGGTGACCGTTGGGTTGTTAAAGCTCAAGTACACGCCGGTGGCCGCGGTAAAGCGGGCGGTGTAAAGCTCGTTTCCTCAAAAGAGGAAATCGCAGAGTTTGCTAATAAGTGGTTGGGAAAAAACCTACTAACTTATCAGACTGACGAAAAAGGCCAGCCGGTAAGTCGTATTCTGGTTGAATCGCTCACGGATATTGCACAAGAATTATACTTGGGCGCTGTCGTTGACCGTTCAAGTCGTCGCGTTGTTTTCATGGCGTCGACCGAAGGCGGTGTTGAAATTGAAAAAGTTGCACACGAAACGCCAGAAAAAATTCTAAAAGCAGAAATCGATCCGCTGGTTGGTGCACAGCCTTATCAAGGACGTGAATTAGCCTTCAAACTTGGTCTGGAAGGCAAACAAGTTAGCCAATTCGTTAAGATCTTTTTAGGCTTATCGAAGCTGTTCCACGAAAAAGATTTAGCATTGTTAGAAATTAACCCGCTGGTTGTTACCACAGCAGGCGATCTACATTGCCTAGATGCCAAATTGAATATCGACAGCAACGCTGTATATCGCCATAAAGATCTGCAAGAAATGCATGATCCTTCGCAAGAAGACGAGCGCGAAGCACACGCAGCGAAATTCGAATTAAACTACGTAGCACTCGATGGCAATATCGGCTGTATGGTTAACGGCGCAGGCCTAGCCATGGGCACCATGGACATTGTAAAGCTGCATGGTGGCAAGCCCGCTAACTTCCTCGACGTAGGCGGCGGTGCTACCAAAGAACGCGTTGTAGAAGCGTTTAAAATTATTCTATCTGATGAAAACGTAAAAGCTGTATTGATTAATATCTTCGGCGGTATCGTACGTTGCGACATGATTGCCGAAGGCGTTATCGGTGCCGTAAAAGAAGTCGGTGTGAAAGTACCGGTTGTTGTACGACTCGAAGGTAACAACGCTGAGTTAGGCTCTAAAGTACTGGCCGACAGCGGACTAAATATCATTGCAGCAACCAGCTTAGCGGATGCAGCAGAACAAGCAGTTAAAGCTGCGGAGGGCAAATAATGAGTATTTTAATTAATAAAGATACCAAGGTTATTTGCCAAGGCTTCACTGGTTCACAGGGTACATTCCACTCTGAACAAGCCATTGCCTACGGTACAAAAATGGTTGGCGGCGTTACCCCAGGTAAAGGCGGTCAAACGCATTTAGGTTTGCCAGTATTTAATACCGTAGCCGATGCCGTTGCTGCTACCGGCGCAGAAGCTTCAGTTATTTATGTTCCGGCTGCATTCTGTAAAGACTCAATCCTTGAAGCAGCCAACGGCGGCATCAAATTGATTGTGTGTATTACCGAAGGTATTCCTACTTTGGACATGCTGGATGCAAAAGTTAAATGCGACGAATTAGGCGTGCGCCTCATCGGACCAAACTGCCCAGGTGTTATCACTCCAGGCGAATGTAAAATCGGCATTATGCCGGGCCACATTCATCTGCCGGGTAAGGTCGGTATTGTTTCTCGCTCTGGTACATTAACGTACGAAGCGGTTAAACAAACCACAGATTACGGCTTTGGCCAATCAACCTGTGTTGGTATTGGTGGCGACCCAATTCCTGGTAGTAACTTCATCGATATTTTGAAGTTATTCCAAGAAGATCCAAAAACCGAAGCCATTGTTATGATCGGTGAGATTGGTGGTACTGCAGAAGAAGAAGCCGCAGCGTATATCAAAGCTAACGTGACTAAGCCTGTTGTCTCCTATATTGCTGGTGTAACAGCACCTCCAGGTAAGCGTATGGGCCATGCCGGTGCGATTATCTCTGGCGGCAAAGGCACAGCAGACGAGAAGTTTGCCGCGCTGAACGATGCCGGTGTTGCAACGTGTAAAAGCCTTGCAGACATTGGTAAAACACTAAAAGAACTCACCGGCTGGTAAGTTAATTAGCGTTTTAAAAAGCCCGCTATCTGCAAAGATCGCGGGCTTTTTTGTGGGTGTTTATTACTGCAAATAATCTAATGGACTGGTTGTGCCCGCAAAATGCTGCCCCAATACGTGAGTGTAAATTTGTGTTGTGGCAACATCACTATGGCCTAACAACTCCTGAACTGTTCGAATATCTCTGCCGTTTCTCAATAACTCTGTCGCAAAACTGTGCCTAAATGTGTGGCATGTAATCCGTTTCGTCAGAATACCACTGCTGGCAACGGCTTTGCTTAGCGCCTTGCGCGCAACGGAAGCGTCCAAATGATGTCGGCATAGAATCCCAGAAAGAGGATGGCGACATAGCGTGGCTGAAGGAAATAAAAACATCCATGCAGGCTGCCGATAAGCATGAGTATACTTTCTCCCTAACGCCCTTGGCATAGAAGGGCCAACTCCCTCCGTATTATCTTTTTGCTGAATCTTAATCGCACTTTGTACAAATTCATCACAAAGAGGTTTAAGGCTTACTGGAAGAATCGTTGTACGATCCTTGTTCCCTTTGCCGTCGTGAACAGAGAGCGAGCCATGTTCAAAATCTAAATCTTTTAACCTCAATCTCATACATTCAGAAATACGCAGCCCTGATCCAAACAGAAGCGAAAATATCAGCCGATCACGAGGATTCATGCAATTAAGAATTTTACCAACGTCATTTGACGAAATGACCGTAGGTAAACGCTGGGGCTTAGTTGCATATGTAAAACCCAGATCCCCAAGCGGCTGATTAAGATACTTGTTGTACAGAAAAGCCAGTGAATTTAACGCAACCTTCTGAGTGTTGATCGAGACATCACGTTTATTAGAAAGGAAGCTTAAGAACATAACCACATGTTCGGCACCTAACTCCGTTGGGTGTCGTAACCTATGAAAGCGGATATAAAAACGAATCCAATAGATGTAGGTGTTTTCAGTACGAATACTGTACCCATTTAAGCGCATAAACTGACGTATATCAGTGAGGAATTTGCTCTTGGCCATCCGTGACCTCCATTTGTAAAGGTGTACTGGTTATTTATACAGTGTATTTTTGCAAAGGCAAGAAACTGTGGCACACTTTACAAATCGGGTTGCACGCTTTGCCAGTGGGTGATAGCTTAAACCCAACTTAAATCAATAAGTTACAAACTTGGTTTACAAGTTAGTGTGCCATACAAAACCGAAATAGTGTGCGCGCACACTTTCACAGAATGGATTAGCAGTGTAATGGAATATGCCCCTTTTAAAACAATGAGTTACGATCAAATTGGAACTTTGTCAAAACCGGCAAAGTGTGCCGGCACACTATTAAGCTGTTATAGCTCTCCAGCATTGGGAGTATGAGGAATATGGATTTTTCAACGAGCGACAAAGTAAACGACTTCCTTTCTGATATACAGTCCATATCCTCTGAGCAGTTTGATATGGTGATTGCAATAAGGGATATCTTCTTAAAGGCTAATGAAGAATTAGTTGAAGGAATTAAATATGATGGTTTGGTCTTTAATGTGTCAAATATATTGGTTGGTGGCATTTATACATACAAAGAACATATTTCAATCGAATTCAGTAATGGGGCTAACTTTATAGATACTGACTCTGTTTTGGAAGGTAGTGGTAAAAAGAGGCGCCACCTAAAGATATACGAAAGTGACGATATTTCTCAAAAAAATATCGCGTACTTTGTAAATCAAGCAGTGAATAACTAAAGGAAAATATCGAATGGTAAAATTCGGATACACAATCAATTATGTATGTGATGTCGATATGGCTTTGACATTCTTTGAAAAAGCATTTGAAATGAAACGACGCTTTATCACTGACGAAAATGACTATGGGGAATTGGATTCTGGTGAAACAACTCTAGCCTTCGCATCTCATGAGTTAGGGCTATCAAATTTTTCTGGCGGGTATATAAGCTCTACGGAATCTGATAAACCATTAGGCATAGAAATAGCGCTCGTAACCGCTGATGTTAGTGGCCTCCATCAGCGTGCAATACAATATGGTGCTGTTGAGTTAAAGTCGCCTGAAACAAAACCTTGGGGGCAGATTGTTTCCTACATTCGTTGTCCGTCTGGCATCTTAATCGAATTATGTACCCCGATTCAAAACTAAGCTATAACAAGGCATTGCAGCGGTTAAACCGCTGAATGCAGCGT